>NZ_JAMXAX010000110.1 GCF_023913775.1 Acidovorax facilis | reverse complement strand
CGGGGACGGCGCTGGGGCATTGCTGCCATTGACCCGGAACAGCGCGACCACCTGGGTGAGCTTCATGGCCTGCTCGCGCAGACTGTCTGCGGCGGCAGTGGATTGCTCCACCAAGGCAGAGTTCTGCTGCGTCATCTGGTCGAGCTGGTTCATGGCCGTGTTGACCTGGGCAATGCCCTGGCTCTGCTCGGACGTGGCTGAGCGGATTTCGCCAATGATGTCGGTCACGCGCTGAACGCTTTCCACGATCTCGGTCATGGTGGCGCCCGCATTGCCCACCAGCTGCGTGCCCGATTCCACCTTTTCGACCGACGCGCCAATCAGGGCCTTGATCTCCTTGGCGGCTTCGGCACTGCGTCCGGCCAGGCTGCGCACCTCGCTGGCCACCACGGCAAAGCCCCGGCCTTGCTCGCCAGCGCGGGCCGCCTCGACGGCGGCATTCAGGGCCAGGATATTGGTCTGGAAGGCGATGCCATCGATCACGCCGATGATGTCGCTGATCTTGTTGCTGCTGGCGTTGATGTCCTGCATGGTGGCCACCACCCGGGACACCACTTCACCCCCACGTGCCGCGACCGCAGCGGCTGATGTGGCCATCTGGTTGGCCGTCTGCGCGGAGTCCGAGGTCTGCTTGACGGTGCTGGTCAGCTCCTCCATGCTGCTGGCCGTGCTTTGCAGGTTGCTGGCGGTGTCTTCGGTGCGGTGGGCCAGGTCGTTGTTGCCCTGCGCGATTTCGCTCGACGCGGTGGCGATGCTGTCGGTGGCGGCGCGCACGTCGGTGACCAGCTTGCGCAGCGAAGTGACCATGTGGGCGAGCCCGTCGAGCATCGAGCCTGGGTGGGCCGTGGGGATGTGTGTATCGAGATTGCCTTCGGCCACTTCCGACATGATCGCGATGGCGTCAGTAGGCTCTCCCCCGATCTGGCGCAGCACGGAGCGCGATACGAACAGGCCGATGGCCCCCACCACAAGAATCACCACCACCACCATGGCCAGGCTCGACAGCAGGGCCTTGCGCAGCAGCATGTCCACGTCATCGGTATACAGCCCCGAGCCCACCATCCAGTTCCAGCCGTCTACACGGACGATGTACTGCAGCTTGGGCACCGGGGTGGTCTGGTTGGGGCGGGCAAACATGGTGGGGACAAACGCTTTGCCATCCTTGCTGCTGCGCATGCCGTTCACCAGCAGGGCGATGATGTCCACCCCCGAGCCGTCCTTGACCTTGCCCAGCATGTTCTGCCCATCCCACTCGGGTTTAAAGGGGTGCATCACCCCCACGCCCTCGGTGGTCCAGATGTAGAAATACTCGGTCTTGCCCTCGGGGCCGCCATAGCGCGCAATGCGCAGGGCGTCCTTGGCGGCCTTTTGGGCCTCCTCCTGGGGCATGGCGCCGCTGGCGGCCTTGGCCTGGTAGGCGGCCACAATGCTGTGGGCGGACTGGACGGCGGTGGTCAGCAGCTCTTTTCGGGACTCGGTGATGAGTCGTCGCTCCTGCAGGAGGGAGGTGACGGCCATGATCAGCAGCGCGACAAGCGCAGTGCCGATCATGAGCATGATTTTCATTTTGAAGCTGAGCTTGCTCATGGGAGTCTCCTGGGGGGCATCTGTGGTGTGTTCATGTTGTATCTTTTCAAGGCCCTCTGGCCCCAAATTGTGCGGCGAACCCGGGGGCCTGCGCAGTAGGTGAAAACGCGGCGGTAGCTCTACGTACGGGCCCCAAGCGCTCCGGGCATGGCGTCTGCAAGGCAGGCAAGACCTCAGCCGGTGCGGGACAGGGCGCCAGAAACTAAAATGGCGGGATGCTCCAGCAACGCACCCTCAAGACACTGACCCGCGCCGTAGGCGTCGGGCTGCACAGCGGCCAGCGGGTCGAGTTGACCCTGCGGCCAGCACAGCCGGACACGGGGATTGTCTTTCGGCGGGTGGATCTGCCACAGCCCGTGGACATCCCGATCCGCGCCGAGGCCGTGACGGACACCCGGATGGCATCCACCATCGCGGTCGGCAATGCCAAGGTGCACACGGTGGAACACCTGATGTCGGCCTGTGCGGGGCTGGGGCTGGATAACCTTTATGTGGACATCACGGCCGAGGAGGTGCCTATCCTCGACGGATCTTCCGCATCTTTCGTTTTCCTGCTCCAGAGCGCAGGGGTCGAGCTGCAAAACGCGCCCAAGCGCTTCATCCGCGTCCTGCGGCCGGTGGAGGTCCGCGAGGGCGAGGGCGCCAATGCCAAATGGGCACGTTTGACGCCTTACCACGGCTACAAGCTCAGTTTCGAGATCGACTTTGACCACCCGGCCGTGGACTCCACCGGCCAGCGTGTGGAGTTTGACCTGGGGCAAGGCAACTACAGCCGCGACATTGCCCGCGCCCGCACCTTCGGCTTTACCCGCGATGTGGAGATGATGCGCTCCAACGGCCTGGCGCTGGGAGGCGGGCTGGACAACGCCATCGTGATGGACGATTACAAGGTGCTCAACAGCGACGGCCTGCGCTACGACGACGAGTTCGTGAAACACAAGATCCTGGATGCCATGGGCGACCTGTACCTCATTGGCAAGCCCCTGCTGGCTGCGTACAGCGCTTTCCGCTCGGGCCACGCCATGAACAACCTCTTGCTGCGCGAGCTGCTGGCCCAGCGTGATGCCTGGGAGGTGGTCACCTTCGAGGATGAGCGCCAGGCCCCCACCGGCTTCGCTCAGCCCGCGCGCGCCTGGTAGCACGCACATGTTGATCTTTCGCTGGCTGGCCATGCTGCTGCTTCTGGCGGCTGCCGTGTCGTTTGCGTTTTATGCCGGTACGGGGCAGGCGCGCTACAAGCGCCTGGGGCTCATCATCCTCAAGTGGACGGTGATTGCCGCCGTCTTTTTCTTTGCGGTGATCCTCATTGGCCGACTCGCGTGATGCGCGGGCTCTGCAACGCAGTTTTTTCTCTGGCCTATACTCGCGCCTGCTCCGGGGTGTGCTGATGCGCTGAGATGCAAGAGGCCTGAAGAAATTCAGACCAGCTTGCGAACCCGACGAACTTGATCCGGTTCATACCGGCGGAAGAAGAGCCGACCTCCTTGTCCCCGTGCCCGCAGTCCCTGTGGGCACGTCATGCCCCAGGCGCTGCCGCCCCTGGGGCGCGCACAGGTCCATTCCGGAGCAGACCCCACCGCCACCGGAACCAGGAGACCTGCCCATGAACGCCCCCGATCCCATCGCTCGCGAGAAATTTGCTGAATTGCTGGCGCTGACGCGCGAGCCCTTCCCCGCATCGCGCAAAGCCTATATTCCCGGCCAACTGCACACCGACCTGCGTGTGCCCGTGCGCGACATCGCGTTGACCAACGGCGAGCTGGTCAGCGTGTACGACACCTCCGGCCCTTACACCGACCCTGAAGCCGTGATCGACGTGCGCAAGGGCCTTGCCAGCGTGCGCGGGGGCTGGATCACCGGCCGTGGCGATGTGGAGCACTACGAAGGCCGCGCGCCCGTGGCGCTGGACGATGGGCAAAAGAGCGAAGACGCCACGCGCCTGGCCCAGCTGCGCGCTGAGGCCGCTGCCCTGCAGCGCAAGCCGCTGCGCGCCAAGGCCGGTGCCAACGTCACGCAGATGCACTACGCCAAGAAGGGCATCATCACGCCCGAGATGGAATACGTGGCGATTCGCGAAAACGGCAAGCGCGAATGGATGGAGCAGTACATGGCCGACGCAGGCCGTGAGAAGCGCCTGATGGGCAACCCCATGGGCGCGAGCATCCCGCGCATCATCACCCCTGAGTTTGTGCGCGACGAAGTGGCCCGGGGCCGCGCCATCATCCCCGCCAACATCAACCACCCAGAGGTGGAGCCGATGGCGATTGGCCGCAACTTCCTCGTCAAGATCAACGCCAACATCGGCAACTCGGCCGTCACCTCCAGCATTGAAGAAGAAGTGGAAAAGCTCGTGTGGGCGATCCGCTGGGGTGCCGACAACGTGATGGACCTGTCCACCGGCAAGAACATCCACACCACCCGCGACTGGATCGTGCGCAATAGCCCCGTGCCGATTGGCACCGTGCCGATCTACCAGGCGCTGGAAAAAGTGGGCGGCGTGGCCGAAGACCTGACCTGGGAGATCTTCCGCGACACGCTGATCGAGCAGGCCGAGCAGGGCGTGGACTACTTCACCATCCACGCCGGTGTGCGCCTGGCCTACATCCACCTCACGGCACAGCGCCGCACCGGCATCGTGTCGCGTGGCGGTTCCATCATGGCCAAGTGGTGCATGGCGCACCACCGCGAAAGCTTCCTGTACGAGCACTTTGAGGACATCTGCGACATCATGAAGGCGTATGACGTGTCGTTCAGCCTGGGCGATGGCCTGCGGCCCGGCTGCGCGTCCGACGCCAATGACGAAGCGCAATTCGCCGAGCTGCACACGCTGGGCGAACTCACGCAAGTGGCTTGGAAGCACGACGTGCAGACCATGATCGAAGGCCCCGGCCATGTGCCCATGCACATGATCCAGGCCAACATGACCGAGCAGCTCAAGACCTGCCACGAAGCGCCGTTCTACACCCTGGGCCCGTTGACCATCGACATCGCTCCGGGCTATGACCACATTGCCAGCGCGATTGGCGCGGCCATGATCGGCTGGATGGGCACGGCCATGCTGTGCTACGTGACGCCCAAGGAACACCTGGGGCTGCCCGACCGTGATGACGTGAAGCAGGGCATCATTGCCTACAAGATCGCCGCCCACGCGGCCGACGTGGCCAAGGGTCACCCGGGTGCCCGCTCGCGCGACGATGCGCTGAGCCAGGCGCGCTTCGACTTCCGCTGGCAGGACCAGTTCAACCTGGGCCTGGATCCGGAAACAGCGAAGGAGTACCACGACGAAACCCTGCCCAAGGACTCGGCCAAGGTGGCGCATTTCTGCTCGATGTGCGGCCCCAAGTTCTGCTCGATGAAGATCACGCAGGAAGTGCGTGACTTTGCAAAACAAAAGGGTGTGGCCGAGGCTGAAGCCCTGGCCCAGGGCATGCAGACCAAGGCTGCAGAGTTTCAGAAGAGCGGGGGCGAGTTGTACATCCCCCTGAAGCCCGTTTGAGAACAGTGCAATAAGCGCAGCTACTGGCCCCGAGGATTCCCTGAAACAGGGCCTCGGGGCCGTGCTTACCCTGTGCGGTGGATAGCCCCGCCCGGCATATAGTCCCGCCCACCCCCGGTTCAGAAGACCGGGAGGAAGGGCGTGTGGCACTAAATTTGCTATGCTGAGTTACCTGTTAAAAAATGTAAGGAAGGGCCATGAATGCTCTCGGCCGCTTCTCTATCCGCACACGTCTTTACTTCGGAACCGTTTTTTCGCTGATTCTTCTGATCGTCATTGGCGCCATGGGCTACGTGGCCCTGGACCGCACCCGGGGCACATTGCAAGAGCTGTTTTCGCAGCGGGTGCAAACCCTGACCGATATGTCCGACCTGCGCACGACCCTGGGTGACCTGCGCCGGACCGAAAAAGACATCATCATCAATTTCAACAACTCGGTCGAGGTCTCTGCCCTGCGCGAGTCCTGGGCCAAGACCCTGGCTGCCCTGCGCAAGAGCCTGGCCGAGGTGCGCCAGGTGCAGTCGGGCGATGCAGAGTTTGTGGCCTCCATCGACAAATCCCTGGACGAGATCAAGCAGTACGAAACCGGCATTGCCCCCATCTTCGAGAAGATCGAGGGCGCGCAGCTCGATGGTGCGGGGGGCGGTGCCTACGCCGACCGCCTGAAGGTCCACATGGAGGCCACCGACAAGCTGTTCTCCAGCCTGGCCAGCGCGGCCCGCTCGCAGATGGACGAGGCCCGTGCGGGGGTTGAATCGCGCACTTCCACCATGTCGGCGTTGATTGGCATCGGGCTGGTGCTGGGGTTGGCGGTGCTGATTCCGCTCACCTTCTTCAGCGTGCGCTCCATCACCAAGTCGCTGGGGCAGGCGCAGGAACTGGCCGACCGCATTGCCAGTGGTGACCTCTCTCGCGATGTGGCGGCCATGAACCAGGACGAGGTGGGCCAGCTGGTGTCAGCCATGGGCCGCATGCAGGACGCCTTGCGGGGCCTGGTGCGCCAGGTGCAGGACGCGGCAGGCAACATCACCACCGCCAGTTCCGAGATCGCCAGCGGCAACCATGACCTGAGCCACCGCACCGAGCAGACCGCGGCCAATCTGGAGGAAACCGCTTCGTCCATGGAGCTGCTGACCAGCACCGTGCAGCAAAGCGCCCAGTCCTCCCGCCAGGCCAGCGACTTCGCTTCGTCGGCCGCCGAAGTGGCCGCACGCGGTGGTGCCGTGGTGTCGCAGGTGGTGACCACCATGGACCAGATCACGACCAGCTCGCGCAAGATTGCCGACATCACCGGTGTCATCGACTCCATTGCCTTCCAGACCAACATCCTCGCGCTCAACGCGGCCGTGGAAGCCGCGCGTGCCGGTGAACAGGGCCGGGGCTTTGCCGTAGTGGCCAGCGAGGTGCGCAACCTCGCGCAGCGCAGCGCCGAGGCGGCCAAGGAGATCAAGGGTCTGATCGGTTCGTCGGTGGAACGCGTCGAAGATGGATCGCGCCTGGTCAGCCAGGCCGGGCAGACCATGACCGAGATTGTCAGCAGCGTGCGCCGGGTGTCTGACATCATTGCCGAGATCACAGCCTCGTCGGCCGAGCAAAGTGACAACATCGGCCAGATCAGTCAGTCCGTGAGCCAGCTCGACCAGATGACGCAGCAGAACGCCGCGCTGGTGGAAGAGTCCACCGCTGCCTCTGAATCGCTGCGCGAACAGGCGCTGCACCTGAGCAGTGCGGTCAGCCAGTTCAAGCTGCAAGACGGCGGGGCTCCTGCACCCTCAGTCTTCAGCGCGGCAGCGGCGCCCGCTGCGCCAGCCGTGGCCCAGGCGCAGCGCAGGCCTGCGCTGCGCATACGTTAATTTTGAGTATTTTTGACCGCTAGGGACCCTCTGCACGAATCACCGCGCCGTGTGCATCTGCGGTCTCGGGCGGTCTGCGGCGTTGCAAAACCTCGCAATAGCTACGGCTATTGCTGCGTTTTGCGCCTTGCAGCCCATCACGATCCGCAGCGCACACTTGCCGCTCGATTCGTGCAGAGGATCCCTAGCGCTTATCTATTAAGCGCTAGTTGCTATCAAAATGATATCAAAATGATATCAAACTGGCGTGATATCAAACTGGCCTCTGCGGCTGGCTAGTCCCGCGTCACCCGCAGCACTTCCTCGCGGCTGGTGATGCCTGCTGCAATCAGCCGTTCCCCATCCTCGCGCATCAGCGCCATGCCGTCGGCCAGCGCGGCGGTGCGGATGTCGGCTTCGGACGCCTGGTTGTGGATTTGCGCGCGGATCGCGTCGGTGGTCACCAGCAACTCGAACACACCGGTGCGGCCCGTGTAGCCCGTCTGGCCGCAGTGCTCGCACCCGCTGCCGTGGCAATGGCTGCAGTATTTGCGCACCAGCCGCTGGGCCAGCACGCCGAGCAGGGACGACGACAACAGGAACGGCTCCACCCCCATGTCGGTCAGCCGCGTGACGGCGCTGGCTGCGTCGTTGGTGTGCAGCGTGGCCAGCACCAGGTGGCCCGTGAGTGAGGCCTGGATGGCGATCTGTGCGGTTTCGAAGTCGCGGATTTCGCCGATCATGATGATGTCCGGGTCCTGGCGCAGGATGGCGCGCAGGGCCTTGGCAAAGGTCAGCTCGATCTTGCTGTTGACCTGCGTTTGCCCTACCCCGGGAAGCTCGTACTCGATGGGATCTTCCACCGTCATGATGTTGTTGCGCGTGGCATCGAGCCGACCCAGCGCCGCATACAGCGTGGTGGTTTTGCCCGAACCCGTGGGCCCCGTCACCAGAATGATCCCGTGCGGCTGGCTGATCAGGCCCTCGAAGCGGCGCAGCGTCTCACCCTGCATGCCCACGGCTTCCAGGCTCAGCTTGCTTTCGCTCTTGTCCAAGAGGCGCAGCACCGCGCGCTCGCCATGGGCGCTGGGCAGGGTGGAAACGCGTACGTCAATGGCGCGGGTGCCCAGGCGCAGGCTGATGCGGCCGTCCTGCGGCAGGCGCTTTTCGCTGATGTCCAGGTCGGCCATGATCTTCAGGCGCGAGATCAGCGCGGCGTGCAGCGCGCGGTTGGGTTGCACCACCTCGCGCAGGGTGCCGTCCACGCGAAAACGCACGCTGGAATGGCGCTCGTAGGGCTCGATGTGGATGTCGCTCGCGCCATCCCGCGCGGCCTGCGTGAGCAGGGCGTTGAGCATGCGGATGATGGGTGCGTCGCCCGCGGATTCGAGCAAGTCCTCGACGGCGGGAAGCTCCTGCATCATGCGCGAGAGGTCCGCGTCGCTTTCGACCTCGCTCACCACGGTGGCGGCGCTTGATTCGCTGTGCGAATACACGGCGCTGATGCGCTGGGCCAGGGCCGGGGCGTCCAGCGGCAGCAGCTGCTGCACCGGGTGTTTGCGCAGCACTTCGGACAGCGCGCCCGCGTCGGGGCTGGGGCCATGCCACAGCACCAGCTGGTGGCCGTCGTCCTCCAGCAGCAGCTGGGCGGTGCGGGCAAAGGCGTAGGGCAGGGGGTGGCGCATGGGCGTAGGTCCGTCAGAGCGCTTTGGGCGAGACCGTGGCGTTGAGTGCCAGACTGCGCACGGTGGCGGCAGCGGCATTGGCAGCGTCTTCGGTGTTGTAGGGGCCCACACGCACGCGGGTGAGCGTGCCCCGGTTGGTGTCTACCGCCTGGATGGACAGGGGCAGTGCCGTGCTACGCAGCTTGGTCATCGCGCTGCGCGATTCCGCGTCCTTGCCGAACACACCCACGTTCACGTAGTACAGCGGCGCGGGGACCTGCGCCTGGGCTGTGGGGCTGGACTGCTCCACAGGCGCGCTGCTTTGGGGAGCGGTACCCGGTGTGGGTAGAGGGGGTGCTACAGGGGTGAGCTGCTGCATGGGAACGGGCACCGGCGCGGCGGGCTGCACAGGCATGGGGCTGGCGACCGAAGGCGCCCGCTCGGGCAGCGCGGGAAGTATGGGTGCGCCAGAGACCGAATTCATGACAGTGCTGGGGGCCGGCTGCGTGGCCTGCTGCAGAGCGCGGATCGCTTCGTAGCGGTCCACGACCAGTGCGTCGCTGGTGGCGTTGTCGCGCACCACAATGGGGCGCAGGAAGATCATCAGGTTGGTCTTGCGGCGCGAGCGGTTCTCGCTTTTGAACAGGTTGCCCACCACGGGCAGGTCACCCATCAGGGGCACCTTGTCCTCGCCCTGCGAGTAGGTGTCCTCCAGCAGGCCGCCGATGACGATGATGCTGCCGTCGTCCACCACCACGTTGGATTCGACCGCACGTTTGCTGGTGGTGGGGCCGGTGGCATTGGACAGGGTGGAGCGGTCGATCTTGGAGATCTCCTGGTAGATCGCCATTTTCACCGTGCCGTTCTCGCTGATCTGCGGGCGCACCTTGAGCATCAGGCCCACGTCCTTGCGCTCGACGGTGTTGAACGGATTCACGGTGCCGCTGTTGCCGGTGTTCGCATACGAGCCCGTGACGAAGGGCACGTTGTCGCCGATGAGGATGCGTGCCTCTTCGTTGTCCAGCGTCATCAGGTTGGGGGTGGACAGCACGTTGGCATCGCCGCTGTTCTGCAGGAAGTTGGCAAGCGCGCCCAGGTAATACTGGCCGTTGATGCGTGGCGCCAGTGCCAGGTTCAGGCCCCCGCCCAGGCCGCTCGCGGCAGTGGCGATGCTGCTGGTGCTGCCCGAAGCCAGCGCTGCCGTGATCCCCAGGATGTTGGCACCTGCTGCACCGGAGTTGGTGCCGATCACGCCCACCGTGCCATCGCCTTGTTTGCCCAGGATGCCCTGCCACTGGATGCCGAACTGCGCCACCTTGTTGGCGGCAACTTCCACGATCAGGCTTTCCACCAGCACCTGTGCGCGGCGTCCGTCGAGCTTGTCGATCACTGCACGCAGCTGGCGGTACAGGGGCTCGGGCGCCGTGATGATGAGCGAGTTGGTGGTGGGGTCGGCCTGGATCTGGCCGCCCGTGGACGGCTGGTTGTTGTTGGTGCTGCTGGTGCCCATGCCGCTGCCTCCCGAGCCTAGCCCCCCGCTGCTGCCACCTGACAGACCACTGCCGGTGGACAGCATGTTGCCGCTGGTGCCGCCACCGCCCAGGCCTCCACTGGGCGCGGCCGGTGCGGCGCTTGCGCCCGCGCTGCCACCGCCCGTGTTGCCGGTGCCGCCCATGGCCGCCATGGCGGCACGCAGCGTGGTGGCCAGCTTGGTGGCGTCGGCGTTCTTCAGGTACACCACATGGATGTTGCCGGTGGACGCACTGCTGCCGGGCGCAGGCGCCTGGTCCAGCTGGGCCACCAGCGCGCGCACCTGGGCCACACGCGCCGGGTTGGCGGCGCGCAGGATCAGCGCGTTGCTGCGCGGCTCGGCAATCAGCGTGGTCTTGAACGAGGTGTCCGCCTGCCCCTGTGCGGCGACTGGTGCGGCACCGCTGCCCCCGTCGATCAGGCGCGCCACCAGCGGCGCGAGGTCAGTGGCGACGGCGTTGCGCAGCGGGATCACTTCCACATCGCTGGCGTTGGAGACATCCATGGCCGCCACGATGCGCGCCAGGCGCTGCAGGTTGTCCGCGTAATCGGTGATCACCAGCGAGTTGTTGCCGGGGTTCACGTTGATGGTGTTGTTGGGGCTGATCAGCGGGCGCAGCACGGGCACCAGATTGGCGGCGTTTTCAAAGTTGAGCTTGAAGATCTGGGTGACGATCTGACCGCCACCGGGCGCGCTGCCAGAGCTGCCCTGCACCACGCTCACGCTGCCGCCCTGCAGCTTGGCGTCGGCCTCGGGCACCACCTTGTACAAGCCTGCAGCCTCCACCACCGTGAAGCCCTGCAGCCGCAGCGCGGCCAGGAACTGCTGGAAGGCGGCGGCGGGGGGCACGGCGCGTTCGGTGACCAGGTTGAGCTGGCCTTTCACGCGCGGGTCCACCACCACGTTGCGGCCCGTGATGGTGGCCATGGTGCGGGCCACGGCTTCGATCTCGGCGTTGGCGAAGTTCAGGGTGACGGGCTCGCCGGCGCGCACGCTGCCGGTGCCGGTATCAATGGCGGTTTGGGCAATAATTTGGCCGCTGGCGCACGCCAGTAGTGCGCTAGCTGCTATTGCTTTAAGAGCAAAACCCAGACGTGGTGACAACAAGGAGTTCATAGGTTCAACCCACGGTGATGATGGAGCGCGCGCCGTTGCGCCGTCCAATGATGTTCAGAAGATTCGACAGGGCGGCTTCGCGCTCGGGGGTGGCGCTGGCCTCGCCCGCAAAGCGCAGTCGGTTGCCCACCCACTGGCCGGTGCCGTTGAGCTGCAGGTGCCCGTCCAGCGTGCTCAGCGTGAGCGTGGGCGCCTCGCCGCCCTGCACCGTGAGGCGGTAGCTGCCCATGGGGCGCAGGGTGGACAGGCGGGACGACATGGCCCGTGCATCCAGCTGCACCTGGCCTGCCAGGGACATGCGTCCGGCACTCCAGCGCATGGTGAAGCCACGGGTCTGCAGCGCCAGCTGGCCCTGGGGCTGCAGCGTGTTCCAGGGCGTGCCCAGCCCGGTCAGCACGGAGGCCGGCCACAGGCTCTCGCCGTCGATGATGGTCAGGCGCGTACCGGACCAGCCGGCACTCGCCTGCAGTCGCAGGGGTGTAGGGGTGCAGCAGCTGGCATTCAGTTGCGCGTGCAAGCCACCCCAGCCGGGGCGGATGCGCCAGTCCAGGCGGCTGGGCAGGGCGGCGCTGTCCTGGCTGGCCGAGCCCCCCGTCAGCACCAGTTGGGCCGAACCTGTCCAGACCGTACCGCGTGCCTGCAGCAACTGTACCTGTCCGCCCGTTGCGCTGGCGACGCTTTGTGCCAGCCGGTGCGCGGGTGCAAACGCCACCACGGCAGGCACTACGCCCGCCACAGCGCCGACCAGCGCCCAGCCCCATGCGCTGCGGGGAGTGCGGGGTACGGGTTTTCGGTGTCGTGAGGAGGTGGCCACGGGAGAGTGTGTCTGTGCGGGGGCTGATTCAGGGCTGGGCAGGCGGCAGGGCCAGCACCAGGGTGCCGTCCCAACGTGGCATCGCCGTGGCCGCGTTGCCCAGTTTGACCGGTGCAGGGGCGTTGGGCGCGGAGCCTGCAGGGGCAGCGCTGCGCGTCAGGCGCGCCTCCACCGGGGCGGCGCGGGCGTTGCTGCGTGCCTGGGCCAGCCATTGGGCCAGTGCATCGGCGGGAGCGCCTTTGAGCGTGACCGTGGCGCGGTCTCCCACCACATTGAGCTGGGCCGTATTGCCCAGGCGCTGTGTGAGCGCGGTACGCAGCGCACCGACGGAATCGCCGCGCGTGTTGCGCGGGGCCGACTGCAGCTGCTGCGCTTCGGCGCGCAGGCCTTGCATGCGCTGCAGCTGTGAGTCCAGCTCGGCATGGCGCGCGGGTGCGGCGCGCAACGTGGACAGGGCCGGAGCCACGGCCAGCCACCACAGCAGGGCAAACGCGACGAGGCCACCTGCGGCCAGGACCAGGGTCTGCTCACGGGGGGCCAGGGCCTGCCAGCGGGCGCGCAGGGCGGGAGAGGTGATGACAGTCATGGTGTGCCTTCAGCGCGCAGCAGCAGGCTGCCGTCGTCCAGCCGGGCCCGGTAGCCCGCAGCCTGCAGGCGGGCCGAGAGCACGGTTTCTTCGTCGGGGGCCAGCGTGACGCCGCGCAGGCGCAGCTCGCCGGGGGCGTATTCGATGCCCGTGGGCTGGCGGCCGCTGGGCAGGGAGGCTCCGGCGGCGGCAAGCAGGGGCTCCAGGTCGCGGGCCGAGACTGCGCCGGCCGCCTGCCGCAGCTGGGCCAGTTCGCGCTCCATCTGCACCGGGGCATCCACCACCACCTGCACCTTGGGGAAAGTCTGGGTCAGCGTGGACCGCACGGCCGCCTGTTTGGCGGCCAGCGCCTTGCGCTCCTGCCAGGCCCAGGCATTGAGCCCCACCAGATGCGCCACCACCAGCAGTGCGACGCCCCAGCGCGCTGCGCGCCACTGTGGGGCGTTCAGCAGTGCGCTGGCCAGGCTGCCCGCCTTGCGCAGCGCCCGGGTGCGGCCGGTGCTGGCCAGATCGAACTGGGCCAGATCCCAGTCGCCGCGCGCGGCGTCCAGCGCCCGTTGGCTGGCCGTGTGCAGAGCCACGCGCTGGCCCAGCGTGCGCTCTGCCAGGGCCGCGACCGCAGGCTCGGCGCGCACCACGGGCGCATCGTCTCCGTCCGTGGCCGCATCCTGGGGGAGCCCGGCACGGGCCAGCATCACGGAGGCAATGGACAGGGGCAACACGGCCACGCCGTGGTCGGCGCCCTGCCCAGTCAGCACCACGCAGGCGTCTTCGGGGGTGCCCAGGGCGCACAGCTCGGGGCGGCCACTTTGGGTGGGGCCGGGGGCGAATTCAGGCACGACACGCGACACGCGGCGACCAGCGGCTTCCAGGGCCTGCAGGTTGTCGCGCAGCCAGGTGCGGTCGCACACCGCCACCCACACGGGTTCTCCGGGATTGGCATCCGGCTGGATGGCAAAGTGCAGCTGTGATGCGTCGTCGAGCAGGCGGTCTTCAAGCAGACCCTCCAGCACCGATCGCAGGCGCGGTGTCTGCTGGCCCGCGCCCAGTGCCAGGCCGGGCGGCAGTTGCACCCGTTGCCAGGACAGCGCCCGGGCGGGTACCACGGCCACCACTTCGCCGCCGGGGCGCGTGGGTTCGGGCAGCAGCGCGGCCGGGGCAGTGGCGTGGCGAAGGGCAGTGTGGCCGTCCGCCGTCAGCGTGTAGCTGTACTCGGTGGCCGGCCCCGGACGGGCCGGCGGCAGGAAAAGGATGAGGGTGCTCATGGACAGGTTTTGCGGGCCATTTTAGGGGGCGGGCTTCACAGTGCGGGCCGAACCTGCGGATGTGTTGCAGATGTGTCAGATTTCAGCGCTGGGCCTCCCGAGCGCCCGGGGCGGTTTCGCGGTCAAAAGCACCCCGTTCGCGCCATAGCGTGGTGACCTCGATGCCCTGTTTGCGCACCAGTGATCGCTCGTCCACCATGGCATCGCCCAGGCGCAGGCGGCCGCGCACCTCAAAGTACGAAGAGGCCACGGCATGGGCGCCTTCATTGATGTCGATGCTGGCACCCAGAAGGTCGCGCACCTCGCTGAGCGTGCGGAAATGCCGAGCCTCGCGGGCCTGCAGCATCTTTTGGGCGCTGGCCATGTCCAGGCCGTCGATGGCGGCCAGCAGCACGTCGATGTCGGCGGTGTTGAGGTTGACCGGCGCGCGCACGGGCAGCAGCGTCACGTGGGGCGCCAGGCGGGCCACGGTGGTGGGCGCCAGGCCCAGCCAGCCCAGTTGCGACATGGTGGGGGGCAGCAGCGGGGCGTTCGTGCTGTCGGTGCCGGTGGTGGCCTGCGCGCGCCGCAGGGCGTCGGTGAGCAGGCTCAGCTCCTGCAGCGGCAGGCCCAGGCGCTCGAACAGCCGCGTGAACTGCCGCAGTGCCAAGGTCTGCACATTGCCGTTGTCGACCAGGTTGGTCAGATTCAGGCGGCCCTGCATGTCCGAGATCTGCCCCGACAAAAAGGCCTCGGTGGTGTCGGTGGTGGCGTCGTCCACCTGGCTGACGTTCTTGTCGGCCGCGAGAAAGGTGGACAGCCGTGCCTCCTGCAGGGGCACGGCCCAGGGCTCGGCCAGGTGGTCCGCACCACCCGAGCGCCCGTCTTCGCGCAGGATCAGGCGCGACCAGTCGAGCGCACCGACCAGAATCCAGGTGGACTGCACGCGGCCGCGCTCGGCCGTTTCAATCTCTACCGCGCGCCATTGCTGCCACATGGACGCCGCTGCAAAGGTCGCCACGAGGGTGACCGTGAGCATAGCCAGCAGCAGCGCCGCACCGCGTTCCCTGCGGACCGGGCGCGGCCCCATGTGGAATCCCCCTGGGTCGCTGTGAAACTGGCGCGGCCCAGACCAGTGCCATCGTCGAACAGGCTTTGCCAGGCCACGAGTGGCGTCCCCCTGGGGGGAAGCGGCGCGGCTGTTCAGGGGGGGGCTTGTCATTGTCATGTCCGACCCCCACCCAGCACGGGGTTCACCCAATCGCGTGTGAGCCGCCCCACCAGGGCCTGGCCGGGCGGCAGGGTGATCTGCAGGCGCACCCCGTCGGGGATGGCCGAGGTGCCCACCGGGGTGGTGCCACTGCTGGACAGCGGGTTGGACCACGCACCGCCCCGGTAGTAGAAGATCTGCCAGTCCTCCAGCGGCAGCAGCGTCATCTCATGGCGCCGCTCGGCGTCGCCCGGGCTGCGCGCCCACTGCGCGGCCAGCTGCCACGCCTCCTGCCACTCGGCGCGCGTGCGCACCGGGGGCGACTGCCAGCGCATCCACTGGCCCACACCCTGGCCGCCCCGGCGCGTCCAGGCAACCACCAGGGCGCCCTCGTCGGGCACTGCGCTGGTGCGCCGCGTCAAACGCAGCACCTGGCCGTCCCAGTCGAGCGGCGTGGTATTGGCAATGGGCAGCAGCGCATCCAGGTCCGTGCCCCACTGGCCCAGGGCAGACTGCAGTACCAGCATCTCGTCGGCCCGCTGGCGCGTGATCTCCTGCGCCCGCACCATCCCATCCAGCCCACGCCAGCTCAGGATGGCCAGCAGGCTCATCACCGCAATGGCCAGCAGCAGCTCTACCAGCGTGAAGCCGCGCGCGCCTTTCAAAACCGGCGCGGCGCGAGGCCAGTGCACCCGTGGAACTGGCTCTGCCAGGCCACCGGGTGCGTCCCCCCCAAGGGGGGAAGGCGCGAAGCGACTCAGGGGGGACATCTGGTCAATACCTTCCGATGATGGTCGAGATGCGCAGGATCGAGTTGTCGCCATCCAGCACCTGCGCGTCCATCCGGCGAAAGCTCGGGTTGGGCGTGGGCCGCACGATCAGGGCCACGGTGAGTTGGCGCCCGGCCTGTTCGCAGGTGACTTGGCTGTCGCCCACGCTGGGCATCTGGCGCGACAGGCGCGCATAGACCAGTTCGTTCTCGGCACACAACTGGGCCAGCACGATGTCTGACTGGCGCAGCGCGTTGCGTGTGAGCGCCGTGGTGGCCTGCAGCCCCGCCATCAGTGCAATAGCCACGATGCTGAGCGCCACCAGCACCTCCACCAGCGTGAAGCCGCGCTGCCGCCTGCAACGGCGTTGGGGGGGCAGGGTTGACTTCATTGGACGGTCTCGACGGTGAAGGGGCGCACCCCGTCGGTGGCAATGCGCAGCGTGCGCTCGGGATAGGCCTGGTGGGTGATCAGCACCTGCTGGGGGCCAATGAGGGGCTCTGGCCCCAGCACCAGCAGCGTGGGCGCGCGCACCGTGGTGCCCGCATCCAGCCACTGGCCGGGCATCGCCGCCAGTGCGCTGGGCGGCAGGCCCTCGAACCGGAACCCTCCGGCATCGGCACGCCAGCGCACGGGCATTCCCCCGGCGCGCGACTGCGCACGCGCAGATTCCAGTAACGCCGCCAGCCGGGCTGCCTCGCGCTCGACCAGCGTCTGCCCGCTGTCGCGCATGGCGATGCTCACACCGGCGGTGGCCAGGGCAATGATGCTGATGACCACCAGCAACTCAAGGAGGGTGAAGCCCCCCTGAGCCGCCGCGCGGCTTCCCTTCGGGGGGGAGATGCCGATGGCCTGGCGAAGCCAGTTCCACGACATCCCTGGCCGAGGGCGCGCCAGTTTCATGGGGCCGGGGCGCGTTCGCACGGAGCGGTCACTGCCAACTGCCGACGTCCGCGTCCTTGCCTTCACCGCCCGACTGCCCATCGGCGCCGAACGACATCACGTCGATCTCGCCCTTGATGCCAGGGTTCAGGTACTGGTACGGACGGCCCCAGGGGTCGTTGGGCAGTTTTTCGAGGTACAGCTTCCAGTTGTTGGGCACGGGGCCCGAGCTGGGCTTGACAATCAGCGATTGCAGGCCTTGCTCGGCCGTGGGGTAGCGCTGGTTGTCCAGACGGTACAGCTTGAGCGCCTGCATGATGTTGGTGATGTCGGTGCGGGCAGCGGTCACGCGGGCGTCGTCGGCGCGTTCCAGCACATTGGGCACGATGAGGGCGGCCAGCACGCCGATGATGACGAGCACCACCATCAGCTCGATGAGGGTGAAGCCACGGGCCACATTCGTGGCCAGGCGGTGGCGGGCGGAGCGCAAGAGGAGGGGGAAAGAAGTGTTCACTGCTGGCGGTCTCTGGGATGGTCGAATCGCGTGAATCATAATCCCCGCATGGTGACCAATACGTACAGCAAATGGGGCGTCCGCTTGGGGACTCTGGCGCTATGGGCCGCCGCAGGCGCCAGCGTGGTTTTTTGGGGGCTGCGCCTGTCGGCCCCTGCGGCTGGAGCCGCTGCGCCCGTGGTGCTACCACCCCCCGTGGCGCCCGATGCGCAGGCTCTGGCCCGGCTGCTGGGGGCTGCGCCCGCCGCCCCGGGGGTGGTCGCAGCCGCCCCGGTGGCAACACTGGCCAGCCGCTTCGCACTGATCGGGGTGCTCTCGGGCCGCAACAGCGGGGGCGGCGCCGCCCTGATCGCGGTGGATGGCAAACCCGCTAAGCCGTTCCGCGTGGGCGCCGCGGTGGATGAAGGCCTGGTGCTGCAGGCGCTGGGCCCGCGCCAGGCGCAGCTGGGGCGCGATGCTGATGGCCCCGCCACGCTGACGCTGGACATGCCGCTCAAACGTTGATGCTTGATGCCGGGGCAGGGGGCTCCGGCTCCTATCTCAGTTCGATCCTCTCCCACTGGCCCCAGCCCGGCGCGGCAACGGGCCATTCTTCCGAGCGCGGCAGCACGCCGTTGCCGTGCGCCTTCAGCCAAGCCACGCTGCGGATGACCCCGGCGTGGGTGATCCACACCACATCCTGTGTGGCCCCGGGGCCGTGGTCCTGCAGCGCAGCCGCCACGCGGGCCAGCACCGCCGCCAGGTTTTCCCCCAGGCCAGGGCGGTAGCTCGCGAAGGCGGCCGTCCAGGCGTCGATGTCGCTGCGGGCAATGGACTCCCAGGCCTGCCCCTCCCAGCTGCCAAAGTCCATTTCGCGCAGGCGGGCGTCGGGTTTTGATGCCAAATCGGGCCGCAGCGCTTGAAGCTCTAGCGCAAGCTGCTCGCATCTTTGTAGCGTGGAGTGAATCACCCGCGCCTGGGGTGGCACCGCGGCGGCCAGGTGTTCTGCGGCAGCGCGCGTGGCGGCGGGGTCGGCGGGGATGTCCAGCGCCCCGTAGCAGGTGCCGGGGGCCACCAGCGGCTGGGCGTGGCGCACCAGCCAAAGGCGAGTTTTGGGGGGGGCGCCGGTCACATCCAGCGCAAGGCCAGCGCCGCGCCCAGGTAAAAGCCAATTTCGCTGACCTGCTGCGTGGCACCCAGGCAGTCGCCGGTAAAACCCTGCAGCCTGCGCGCGAACCAGCGGGCCATCCAGGCGGCGGCAAGGGCGCTGCAGAGTACAGATGCTATAAAATAGATAGCTGATTGCGCTTGATAGACAAGCGCTAGCGGCATAAAACACCACAAAAATGCCGCCAGCAGCGCGCCGCCCGAAATCTGGTCGGCCAGCGGTTTGCTTTTGGACCGGGCGGTGTCGCCCACATGCGGCAGGCTGCGCACGATGAGCAGCGGCCAGAAACGCGACAGCACATGCGCCCCCACCAGCGCGGCCACAGCAGCCAGCAGGCTGTGGGCCCCCAGCAGCGCCAGCAGGCTGAGCTTGGCCAGCAGCGCCAGCACCAGCGCCATGGCCCCGAAGGCGCCAATGCGTGAGTCCTTCATGATGTCGAGTGCCCGCTCGCGATCGGCACTGCCGCCCAGGCCATCGGCCACATCGGCAAGCCCATCCTCGTGAAAGCCGCCGGTCATCAGCACCGTGGCGATGGTGCAGAACACGGCAGCCACGGCCGGGGCCAGCGGGTTGGGCGCCAGGGCCCAGTGCAATGCGGCATAGACGCCCGTGGACAGCAGCGCGGCCAGCCAGCCAATGCCCGGAAAGTGCGCCGCGCTGGCCCGCAGCATGGCGGGGCTGTAGCCGACCCAGTCTGCCAGCCGACCGGTGACCGGGATGCGGGTGAAAAACTGCACGGCCAGCAGATAGTGGCGCAGGGCTTGCATGGGTTGGCTGGGGCTATGTCAGATTTGATAGCTGTCAGCGCTTGATAGATAAGCGCTGGAGGCCAATTGGGCCCATATTTTGGTTACTTGGATCGCAGGAACAGCCGGTAGGCCGGATTCAGCGTCTCTTCCACATACGGATAGCCCAGCGTGGCCAGGAAGGCGTCGAACGTGGCGGCGTCTTCGGGCGGCACCTGCATGCCCACGAGGATGCGGCCATAGTCCGCGCCCTGGTTGCGGTAGTGGAACAGGCTGATGTTCCAGGTCGGCTGCATCAGGCTCAAAAACTTGAGCAGCGCGCCGGGCCGCTCGGGGAAGGTGAAGCGCATCAGCCGCTCGTCCTGCGCGAGCGCCGAATGCCCGCCCACCAGGTGGCGCAGATGCTCCTTGGCCAGTTCGTCGTGGGTCAGGTCCAGTGCCTCGAAGCCGTGGCGGCCGAAGTTCTTGGCGATTTTCTCCGACTCGCCCTTGCCATTGGTGGTGATGCCCACGAACACATGGGCCTGGGTGGCATCGCTGATGCGGTAGTTGAACTCGGTCACGTTGCGCGGGCCACCCGGCAGGCCGCCCACCACCTCGCAAAAGCGGCGGAAGCTGCCGCGTTCTTCAGGGATGGTGACGGCCAGCAGCGCCTCGCGCTCCTCGCCCACCTCGGCGCGCTCGGCCACAAAACGCAGGCGGTCAAAGTTCATGTTGGCGCCGCACAGGATGGCGGCGTAGGTTTCGCCCTTGGTTTTCTTTTCAGCGACGTACTGCTTGATGGCCGCCACGGCCAAGGCCCCGGCAGGCTCGACGATGCTGCGCGTATCCACAAAGATGTCCTTGATGGCGGCGCAGACGGCGTCGGTGTCCACCGTGATGAATTCGTCCACCAGACCGCTGGTGGGCGATGCGGAAGGTCTCCTCGCCCACCAGCTTGACGGCGGTGCCGTCCGAGAACAAACCCACGTCGGCCAGCGTCACGCGCTCGTGCGCCTTGACGGACTGGATCATGGCGTCCGAGTCGTTCATCTGCACGCCGATCACCTTGATCTCGGGCCGCACGGCCTTGATGTAGTTGGCCACGCCCGAGATGAGCCCGCCGCCGCCAATGGCCACGAACACGGCATCGAGCTGGTTGCTGCCCAGGCTTTGCAGCTGGCGCAGGACCTCCATGGCGATGGTGCCCTGGCCGGCAATGACGTCCGGATCGTCGAACGGGTGCACGAAGGTCAGGCCCTGTTCCTTCTCCAGCTTCACCGAATGGCCGTAGGCATCGGAATAGCTCTCGCCAAACAGCACGACCTCGCCGCCCAGCGTCTTCACGGCGTCGATCTTGAGCTGCGGCGTGGTGGTGGGCATCACGATGACGGCGCGCGTGCCCAGCTTGTGGGCGCTCATGGCCACCCCTTGCGCGTGGTTGCCGGCCGAGGCGCAGATCACCCCGCGTGCCAACTGCTCGGGCGTGAGGTGCGCCATCTTGTTGTAGGCACCCCGCAGCTTGAAGCTGAACACGGGCTGCTGGTCTTCGCGCTTGAGCAGCACTTTGTTGTGCAGGCGGCGGCTGAGGTTCTTGGCGGGCTCCAGCGCCGACTCCACCGCTACGTCGTACACGCGGGCGGTCAGGATTTTTTTCAGGTAGTCGGCGGGGGTGAGGTGCTGGGTCATGGCAGGGCAGGTGGGCCGCCACG
>NZ_JAMXAX010000010.1 GCF_023913775.1 Acidovorax facilis | reverse complement strand
GCCATGAACCAGTTCGCAATCCTCTACGAAGATCGATTCACCAGACCGGTGTCGTAGGATCCCCCACCGCCTTCACGAAATCGGTGAAGGCTCAACGAGCCTCACACACAGAAATTCGGACAGGCCCTGAGTTCGATGTGCTCCTGGTGGACCTGAACCTGGGCGACGGTGACGCCTTTGATCTGCTGCACTACGTGAAGCCCGTGCGCCCGTCGGCTCAGTCGGTCGTGATCTCGGTGATGGAAAACGACGAGCAGGTCCTGCGGGCTTTCGAACTCGGGGCCACGGGTTATGTGGGCAAGAACTCGTGGTTCGGCAACTATTCGCAGGCGGTGTTGCAGGTGGCCAATGGTGGTGCTTCCATCACCCCCAACCTGGCGCGGCGGTTGCTGCAACGGTTTGACCGCACCAACTCTGCCGAAAACAAGCGACGACAGCCCGATGAGGCAGATCGTCTGTCCGCGCGTGAGAAAGAAATCCTTCGCATGGTGGCCAGCGGCTACACCAGTGTCGAGGTGGGTTCGCGCCTGCTCATCAGCAGCATGACGGTCAACACCCACTTGCGCAACATCTACCGCAAGCTGCAGGTGCGCACCCGTGCCCAGGCGGTACGTTTTGCGTCGCTGCGGGGGCTTTTCTAGCCCACGTCTTGTGAGGGCGCCGCAGCGCAAGTGCCACCCCTCGCAGTCCGCTTTCGCCCATGTTTCGCACCCGTCCGCCGTGGTTTGCCGTGGTCTGTATCGGCATCTGGCTGGTGCAATGTGTATTGATGGCGGTGGCGTTTCACTGGGTTGGATCCGTCCGTGCACCGGCGCAGCCTTGGTGGGAACTGGCGGCCTTGGGGGCGGCGTTGGCCTTGGGTGCCATGCTGTTGGTTCAGCTGCCCCGGGCCATGCAGTGGCGCCCCCGTGTCGGCCTGCGACCCAGCGCCGAGGTCTTGGCGCAGCGGCGGCGTATCGCCCAGGATTTGCATGACAACGTCGGTTCCCAGCTGGTCTTCGCGCTGGCCATGCTTGAGTCTTCGACGCTGCGTGAGCCCCAAATCCGAGCGGCGCTGGAGAAATGCTTGCTCGACCTGCGGTTGTTGGCAGACTCCATGGACAGCGAAGACGCACCGCTGGCTGACCGCTTGGCGCGGCTCAGGTACCGGGTATGCCCCGTGCTGGCACAACGCGGCATCCGCATGACGTGGGACGTTGAAACGGGCCCTGATGCCGAGTTTCCACACGCTGAGAGCGCCACGCACCTGCTCGCCATTGTCCAGGAAGCCTTGAGCAATGCACTGCAGCATGCGCAGGCTACCGAGATCGTGGTGCGATCGATCACCCGGCCCGATCTCGCGGCCTGGTGCATCGAAATCTGCGATAACGGCAGAGGGATGGAGCCACCGCCCGGCCCGCAAGGCGCCGTGGCCGGGGGCTCCGGGATGGCGGGGATGGCACGCAGGGCCGCGCTTGCAGGCGGCGAATTGCAGGTGCTCCGGGGAGAGGGCGGCGGCGCTTGCATCCGGGCGATAGTGCCCTTGGCGCGTTCAGTGCATGGAGTGCGAGCGCGTTGATGGACAGCACACCCCACCTACGTCTTGTTGCGATTGTTTTCAAGCGGATCAGCGGCAGGCGCGGACTCCTTCCCTGAAATGGATAGGATCGCCTCGCCATTCGGTGCGCGGGCTGTATCGGTTCGCTGCGCACTCCGGCCTTGTACAGTCCGCCTGTCCGCCGCGTATGGTCGGCTTCGGGCCGGTAAAACCACCCCTCGCAAATTGACGACGATGAACCACCCACTTTCCTCTGCCCGTCCAATACGCCAACTGGCGCGGCTGTCTGCCTTGATGTTGCTGGCGTCCTTGGCCGCCTGCGGTGGCGGGGGCTCGGCCGATGGGCCCGGTACGGGGGCTGATGCACCGTCTCCGTCGCCTGCACCTGCGCCCGCACCGGGGGCATCCCCTGCACCGTCCGCGCCCGGTGCGCTGTCGCCCACCTACACGGGCGAAGGCACGTTCTACGGCGCCACGGGCGAGGGCAACTGCACCTTCGACGCCAGCCCCGGCAACCTCCTGGTGGCGGCGATGAACGGCCCTGACTATGCGGGCGGCGCCGTCTGTGGCCAGTTTGTGGCGGTGACAGGGCCCAAGGGGGCCGTCACCGTGCGCATCACCGACCAGTGTCCCGAGTGCAAGTCTGGTGACCTGGACCTGAGCGAGTCCGCATTCGCCCGCATTGCCGACCCCGTCGCAGGCCGTGTTCCCATCCGCTGGCATGTGGTGCCGGGGGATGTGACCGGGCCGGTGAGCTACCGCTACAAGGAGGGCAGCAGCCGCTGGTGGGTGGCCATCCAGGCGCGCAACCACCGCCTGCCCATCACCGGGCTGGAGATCAAGCCCAGCGGCAGCGCGGACTGGATTGCGGTGACGCGGACCGACTACAACTACTTCGTCCACCCCAGCGCGATCGCCACAGGCCCGCTGCAGGTTCGCATCACCGCTCTGGGCGGCGCCACGTTGATCGACACGCTGCCAGAGCCCTCTGACGGAGTTGTGGTCGCGGGGGCCGGGCAGTTTCCGTGAGCGTCCTGTTTCGTCTCTATCTCGTCACCCTCTGACCCTCTGACGCCAAGCCGTGAACCCTCTCGAACTTCAGTCCTATCTGCACCAGCACATCCCCTTGTCCCAGGCCATGGAAGTCACCGTGGTCGAGGCATCGCCGCACCAGGTGGTGCTGAGCGCGCCGCTGGCTCCCAACATCAACCACCGCGAGACGGTGTTTGGCGGTAGCGCGTCGGCCGTGGCCATCCTGGCTGCGTGGTCGATGTTGCACCTGCGGCTGTCGGCCGAGGGGCTGGGCAGCCGCCTGGTGATTCAGCGCAACACCATGGACTATCTGGCACCCATCGACGGCACCTTCACCGCCGTGGCCCAGGCTCCTGCGCCAGAGACCTGGCAGCCGTTCACCCGCATGCTGCAGCGCAAGGGGCTAGGGCGGATCGCGCAGGCTTCCGCGCTGCACTACCAGGGGCAGCCTGCGGGCCAGCTGGTGGGGGAGTTTGTGGCCTTTGGGCCTGGCTATTCATAGCCGTTGAGTTACAACACGCGATTCAACGACTTCACCGGAGCACAAAACATGGGATTGCTTGATGGCGTGATGGGTAACGCATCCAAGATTGATGCTGCCAAGATTCAGGAGGAATTCAGCCGCATCCTGGCCCCGGGGGAGGTGGTGGAGCATGCCTACCAGCTGATCCGCGACTATTTTGTGTTTTCCAACAAGCGGTTGGTGCTGGTGGACAAGCAGGGCATGACGGGCAGCAAGGTCGAATACCACTCCCTCCCGTACAAGAGCATCACGCACTTCAGCATCGAGACCGGTGGCACGTTCGATCTGGATGCAGAGCTCAAGATCTGGATCTCTGGCTCAGCAGCGCCGTTTCAAAAGCGGTTCAACAAGAAGCTCAGCATCTATGAGGTGCAGTCAGTGCTGGCCAGCTACGTGCTGAAGTAACGCGGTTTACCCAGTTTCATCCGGGCATTGCAGCAATGGGGGTCGCGTACCCTCAGCTCACTGGGCGAAGCGGTGGCCTGTCCTTTTGACACAGGCACCTGGGCTTTCGCCACACAGGAGTTCACAGCGATGTCCCCCCTTATCTCTGGCCTGGCTTCGGTCGCCTCCTTGATTTTCAACGCCACCGCCGGTGGCCCTGGCAAGTCGACTGCGTCGCGGCGCAGCGGGGCCGATGTGGAACCCGAGCCGTCTGCCGTGCTCACCCTGAGCCCGCAGGCGGAGGCCCTGGCGGGCTTTGCAGGCAAGGGCATCCTGGTGTCGCAGGGCAAGTTGGAGAACACCCTGGGTGCGGTGGCACGCGGCAGCGCGGGTGCGGCCGCCAATGCAGCGTCGGCCGCATTGTCGGGCCGCCCGGTGTCTACACAGGATTTTCAGGAACTGCTGACCCGTTTTGGTGCCGACGATGCGCAAAAGGCGCAGCTGACGGCGGGGTTTGATGCGAACAAGGATGGCTCCATCACGCAGGATGAATTCTTGAAGGGCCTGGCCAAGACCAAGGGCGCCCAGGCGGGCAGCGACTTCTCGCAGGCCGTGATGCAGTTGATGGATCGCAGTGGCAATGCCGATGGCAGTGTGGCGGACAAGGAGTTTGCTGCGTTTTCGACCGCGTTTGCCGCGACAGGCGCCAAGCGGGCTGGGGTGGCGTAAGCGGCGGCTTCGTCTGGGCGCGATACGCGGTTCCGTTCACAAAAAAGCACAACGGCCCGAGAAGGGCCGTTGTGCTTTTTGCGGTGGCCGCTGCCCACTTTTCAGGGGCTGGCGGCATGTGCGCAGTGCGGTCAGAGGTCTATATCCGGCCCATGAGCAGCAAGATCACCAGGATCAGCACCACCAGGCCAATCCCGCCGCTGGGTCCGTAGCCCCATGAGCGGCTGTGGCCCCAGGTGGGCAGCGCGCCGACCAGGATGAGGATCAGGACGATCAGGAGAATCAGCGAGAGTGACATGGCGGTTCCTTGTTGTGGGTTGCGGTGAATGCATTGTTGGGTGCATCCAGCGCGCTACCCGCAGGTGCCACGCCCGCACGGTGGTCAGGGTTTTCCGACACGCCGTGTGGGATGGAGGGCTGAGGTCGTGCTGATGGGAAACAATAAAGTGCTATTGAAAATATAGCTGCTAGCGCTTTATGGATAAGCGCTAGCAGCCAATTTTTATCAAATTAGTGCGCTCCAGCGGCATCTGCAGCGCCTGCGCCCCCCGTTCTGGCGGGGCGGCGGGTCAGCCAGATCAGACCGATCAACAGCAGGAACAACCCGGCGGAGCCCAAGAAGATGTCGTTGGCCGCGCGTGTGAACGCCTGCTGGTCGATGAGCCGGTTGATCTGCGCCAGCGCCTGCATCTGCGTGAGGCCGGACGCGGTGAGGTTGTCCAGCGTCTGTGCAAACACGCCCTGGCCCTGCACCAGCCCTTCGGTCAGGTGTGCATGGTGCATGGCGGCGCGACTCTCCCACAGCGTGGTGGCGATCGACGTGCCCATGGCCCCAGCGGTGATGCGCACGAAGTTGCTCAGGCCCGCAGCTGCCGGGATACGCTCTGGCGCGATACCCGCCAAGGTCAGGGTGGTCAGCGGGATAAAGAAGAACGCCATGGCCGCACCCTGCAGCAGGGTGGGGATCAGGATGTGGATGAAATCCGTCTGCACCGTGAACTGCGAGCGCATCCACAACACGATGCCGAATACGATGAACGCGCCCGTGGCCATGCGGCGCGGGTCCCACTGGCCCACCTTTTTGCCGACCAGCGGAGTGAGCAAAATGGCAAAGATGCCCACCGGCGCCAGCGCCATGCCGGCCGAGGTGGCGGTGTAGCCCATCCACTGCTGCAGCCACAGCGGCAGCAACACCACGTTGCCGAAGAAGAGGGCATACGCCACCGACAGCGCCAGCGCACCAAAGGTGAAGTTGCGGCCCTTGAAGAGCTTCAAGTCCACCACCGGGTGCTTCTCGGTCAGCTCCCACACCAGGAACACCGCAAACGCCACCACGGCGACCACGGCCATGGTGATGATCTCGCCCGAGGCAAACCAGTCCAGCTCCTTGCCCTTGTCGAGCATGAGCTGCAGCGCGCCCACCCACAGCACCAGCAGGCTGAGGCCCACCGTATCGATGGGCAGCTTGCGGATGGGGGTCTCGCGCTGGCGGTAGATGCCCCAGGTGAGCAGCCCGGCCAGCAGGCCCACCGGCACGTTGATGTAGAAGATCCACGGCCACGAGATGTTGTCCGTGATCCACCCGCCCAGCAGCGGCCCCACCACGGGTGCGACCAGCGTGGTCACCCCCCACAGCGCCAGGGCCGTGCCCGCCAGGGCCTTGGGGTAGCTGGCGAGCAGCAGCGTCTGGCTGAGCGGGATCATCGGCCCGGCCACCAGGCCCTGCAGCACGCGGAAGAACACCAGCATTTCCAGCGACGAGGCAAAGCCGCACAGCCAGGAGGTCAGCACAAAGAGCATCACGCTCATGGTGAACAGGCGCACCGCGCCAAAGCGCTGCGTGAGCCAGCCGGTGAGCGGCACCGAGATGGCATTGGCCACACCAAAGCTGGTGATGACCCAGGTGCCCTGGCCGGGGCTCACGCCCAGGTCACCGGCAATGGCGGGGATGGAGACATTGGCAATGGACGAATCCAGCACGTTCATGAACGTGGCCAGCGACAGGGACAGCGTGCCCAGCAGCAGGGCCGTGCCTTGCAGCGGCGGGTAGGCGGCGGGGGCCGGTGGTTGCGCAGTTGCGGGCGTCGCCTTGGCGGGCGCCTGATCGGCTGCGTCTGCAGTGGGGTTGGCGGCGGTCATGCGCTTCCACCCCGTTTACTGCACCACAGGCGACTGCACTGCCGAGGCCACCGGGGCCGAGGCGTGTTGCTGCTGGCTTTGCGCGGGTGCCTTGCCCACCTTGGGCGATGCCACGGCGACGGCGGCCTTGCCATTGCGGCCCAGGTTGGCGGCAATGATGTGGGCCACCTCGTCGTCGGCGGCCTTGAACTGCTCGCCGAACACCGCGGTGGCGGCCACGGGTGTGGTGCGCTGCGTGTCGGCCAGCGTCTTGCCGCTCTGGTCGGCAGTGTCCACCTTGACTTCCATCGACAGGCCCACGCGCAGCGGGTGCTCGGCCACTTCCTTGGGGTCGAGCGCAATGCGCACGGGCACACGCTGCACCACCTTGATCCAGTTGCCGGTGGCGTTCTGCGCGGGCAGCAGCGCAAAGGCGGCGCCGGTGCCGGCGCCCAGGCCGGTCACGGTGCCGTGGTAGACGACCTTGGTGCCATACACGTCGGCCTCCAGCTCGGCGGGTTGGCCGATGCGCAGGGTCTTGAGCTGGCTTTCCTTGAAGTTGGCATCCACCCACAGGTCGTTCAGGGGCACCAGCGTCATCAGCGGGGCACCGGCCTGCACACGCTGGCCCACCTGCACGCCGCGCTTTGCGACGTGGCCGTCCAGCGGAGCGACCAGCTGGGCGCGCTGCACGGCCAGGTAGGCCTCGCGCACCCGGGCCGAAGCGCGCTGCACGTTGGGGTGCTGCTCGATGGAGGTGCCTTCGGTCTGCGTCTGGCTGGCGGCCAGCTGCTCTTGCGCGGCCAGCACGGCCGACTGGGCGGCGGCCACGGTGCTCTTGGCGGCTGCCAGCTGGGCAGTGGCGTGCTGGAACTCTTCCTTGCCCACGGCACCGCTGGCCATCAGCGGGGCGCGGCGGTTCACGTCGTCCTGCATGCGGGCGGCGTCGGCCTGGGCGCGGGCCAGGTCGGCGCTGCGCAGGCTGACCTGCGCCTTCAGGGTGGCGTTGTTGGCATACAGCGTGCGCACTTCGCGCACGGTCTGGGCGAGCTGGGCCTCGGCCTGCTCCAGCGCCACACGGGCGTCGGCCGGGTCGAGCTTGACCAGCAACTGGCCGGCCTTCACGTAGTCGGTGTCGTCCGCGCCGATGGACACCACGGTGCCGCCGATCTGCGGCGTGATCTGAACCACGTTGCCCGCTACGTAGGCGTTGTCGGTGGTCTCCACATGGCGGCCATTGGCCCAGTGCCAGCCGCCCCAGCCGATCGCCACCAGCGCAACGGCGGCGGCAATGAGGGTGAGGCCCCGGCGGCGGGCGGTGTTGGCTTCGTTGGCGGTGAAGGGGTCGCTGTTAGCGGTCATGGCGGTGGTCTTTCAGGAATGTGTTGTTATGTGTTTTTGATCGGGTCGGGCCTTGCCAGCTACTTACGCAACGGGCGCGGCCGAGGCCAGTGCACCCGTGGAACTGGCTTTGCCAGGCCACTGGGTGCGTTCCCCTCCCGCGAAGCGAGAGAGGGGGAAGACGCGAAGCGGCTCAGGGGGTGTTTCATACCGCCGTGTCATCGGTCCAGCCGCCGCCCAGGGCCTTCATCAGCACCAGGCGGGTGTCGAGCTGGCGGGCGCGCAGGTCCACGGCCAGGCGGCGCTGGGCCAGTACCTGGCTTTCGGTGGAGAGCACCACCAGGTAGTTGCCCAGGCCTGCGCGGTAGCGCTCCTGCGCAAAGCGGTAGGCTTTTTCGGCGCTGGCCACGGCCTCGTCCTGCAAGGCCTGCTGGCGGGTAAGCGACTGGATGGAGGCCACGGCGTCGCCCGCTTCCTTGACCGCATCCAACACGGCGGCGTTGTACTGGGCGATGGCGGCGTCCAGCTCGGCAGCGCGGCCGCCCAGCTGGGCGCGCAGGCGGCCGCCGTCGAAGATCGGCAGTCGCAGGGCGGGCGTCACACCCATCTGGCGCGAGCTGCCGTTGAACAACCGGTCCAGCCCCAGCGAGTTCAGGCCAATGAACGCGCCGATGTTGATGTTGGGATAGAACTCGCTGCGCGCACTGTTCACGCCTTGCGTCGCTGCCTCCACGCGCCAGCGCGCGGCCACCACGTCGGGGCGGCGGCCCAGCAGGTCGGCGCCCAGCACCTCGGGCACGGCGGTGGGTTGCAGTGCGGCGAGTTGCGGCGTGACCGTGGGCAGCGCGTCGGGCGCCTGGCCGGTCAGCACGGCCAGCTGGCGGCGGCCCAGGGTGATCTGCTCTTCGAGCGCTTCGATTTGTGTGCGGGCATCGGGCACAGCGGCCTGGGCCTGGGTCAATTCGACCTGGCTGTCCAGGCCTGCAGAGGTGCGCTCTTGGGTGAGCTTGCGTTGCTCCTCGCGCTGGGCCAGGGCCCGCACTGCAACATCGCGCTGCGCCACCAGCCGGGCCAGCGCCACATAGCTGCGGCCTACCTGGGCGGCCAAGGTGTTGGCGGCGGCAGCTGCATCGGCCTGGGCGGCGCGGGCCTGGCCCAGGGCGGCCTGCAGCTCGGCGGCGTGCTGGCCAAAGAAGTCGGGCGACCAGCTCAGCGAGGCCTGCACGGTGCCGCTGTTGTAGGTGTTGCCTGCCACCGGCGCGGGCACCAGGCCGTTGGCGGTGTAGCGCTGGCGGGTAGCGTCCACGCCCAGGGTGGCTTGCGGGCCGTTGGCGGCCTCGCGCACCTGGCTCAGCGCCACGGCCTGCTCCAGCCGCGCGCGGCTGACGGCCAGGCTGGGGTTGCCTTGCAGGGCTTGGTCGATCAGGGTGTTGAGCTGCTCGTCGCCCAGCGCTTTCCACCACTGGCTGGGGGCGGCGGTGTCGGTGGCTGCGGCGTTCAAGCCCACGGCCGACGGGGTGGTCTGCGCCAGCGGCGTATGGGCAGTGCCGGGGCTGGCGCATCCGACCAGCAGGAGCGCAGCGGCCAGCGCCAGGGCCGATACCGCGAAATGGGCGGCCAGGGCCAAGCGGGTAGAGGGCAGGGGGGATGGGGTGTTCACGGGGTTCTCCAGAATGGTTTTGGGGTGTTGTGTGGAGGAAAACGGTGTGGACTGCGCGTTCAGTCGGCGTCTGCGCCGCGCTGCTGGCGCAGCGCTTCGCCATTGGCCAGCATGCGGCGCAGCAGGCGCAGCAGCAGTTGCCATTCGTCATGGGTGAAGTCGCTCAGGTGGCCGTTGAGCACGTCGGCCAGCACCGGGGGCACCTGGGCGGCTACCTTGTCGCCCTCGGGGGTGAGCGCCAGTTGCACCACGCGGCGGTCGGTGGTGGAGCGCTCGCGTGCCACCAGGCCCTTGGCCTCCAGGCGGTCGAGCGCGCGGGTCATGGAGGCCGGGTCGGTCTCCAGGTCCCGCGCCAGGCTGGCCACGGTGGTGGTGGGGCAGCGCGAGATCTTGAACAGCGGCAACCACTGGGCGTAGGTCAGGTCGTGGGTGGACAGCTGCGCATCGGCCTGGGTGCGGATGGACGTCATCACCTTGCGCATCAGGTAGCCCACGCTGTTTTCGGGCTGAAGCTGGTGGGGGCTGTAGAAGCCTGGGCTGGGCTGCGACGGCGAGGAGGTGTGGGAAGTCATGGAGGGTGAATTTAATTGACTAGACAATGATTGTCTTGGCAAATAGATAACACCCGCGATGTAATCAGGGTTTTTACGGGGTCATGATTGCTATCAAAGGGATAGCTATAGATGAATACAGACGTGCGCAGGGGACCAATTTGGCATTGAGCCGACGGTACAGCAGATGAGAGTGGGCCGCCCGCGCAGGCCCGTGCAGCGCGTGGACGTATCGGCTATTGACCGGTCAGGCGCTGCGCCCAGGCGGGCAGCGGCTGGGCCAAGGGCGTGACCTGGGCGGGGGAGCACACGGCCACCAGCTGCGGCCCGGTGCTGGTGCCGGTGGCTTCGGCAGCGTCATACAGATAGGACACATCCGCCTGCCGCACGGCCTGGGCCAGGTTGTCCATGGTGCGGGGGTAGCGGGCCAGGATGCGTTCGGGCGGCACCGGGTGCCCACCTTCGCGCACGCGCTGCGCCACGCGGGCCAGCAGCCGGGCCGGGTCGTCCAGCGCCACGATGTACAGGGCCACGGTGTAGCCGCAGCGCTGGGCTTCTTCGATCAGCGCCAGTTTGGATGGGTGCGAAAACACGGTTTCGCTGGCGAAGTCTGCGCCTTCGCGCAGCAGGGTGGCACGGCGGTCATCGGCCCATTGGCGGGCGGCTTCGGACCGGGCTTCGGGGTCAGCAATGTGCTGCAGGTGCGCCTGTTCATACAGGTCGGCGTTCACAAACTCCAGCGGCGGACCCAGGATGCCTTCGCGCACCAGGGCGCGGTACAGCGTGGATTTGCCCGCGCCGTTCGGGCCTGCCAGCAGGTGGAACCAGCGGGGTGGCGTGTTGTGGCGGGGCGGTGAGAAGGGCTGCTGGGCGGGGGGCACCATTCAGTGTGAGGCGACAGGGGTGGCGGCTTTGGCCTGGTTCTCCAGCACAACCTCACGCACCCGCTGCGCCAGCGTGCCGCGCGTTTGGGCTGCCAGCAGGCGGGCGGTGAGGGCATCCACCGACGTGGGGGCCGCCAGGGTGGCGGTGCGCGCCGCTGCGGCTTCGTACTGCTCGATGGCGCTGCGGGCTTCCTGCACGCTCAGGCCCGTGTGTTCCACGATCTGGCCCAGCGTGGCCCAGTATTCGATCTGGCTGGCCACCGAGCGGCGCATGGGCTGCGCGGCCTGGCGGGCCTGCTCCACCAGGTGGGCGGGGAGCTTGACGGAAGAAAAGGCAGTGGCGGACATGGCGATCTCCTGATTGGCGCATTTTGCGCCAATCGGGGCGTGAAAGCAAAGTGCTCTGCCGGCCTCACTCTCTCCGTGTAAGGGTATAGGGCGATACCATGCGCGCTCAAACCTTCATTCACCCGCTGATTCAGCCTGCAGACTGCCCTATGACCGAATCTCCCTTGCTCGCATCCGCCCCTTCCGCCATCCCACCGCTGCGTTTTGCTGTGATGGGCGCGGGCGCCGTAGGCTGCTACTTTGGCGCCTTGCTGGCCCGGGCGGGCCATGCCGTCACGCTGATCGGGCGGCCGGCCCATGTGCTGGCGATACGGGACAACGGCTTGCGGCTGCAGACGGCGGAAATGGACGTGCAAGTGCCCCTGGCGGCCAGCACCGAGGCCAGCGCGGTGCATGGCGCAGACGTGGTGCTGTTCTGCGTGAAGTCGTCCGACTCGGAAGACGCGGCGCAGCAGATTCGCCCCCACCTGGCCTCCGGCGCGCTGGTGCTGACCTTGCAGAACGGCGTGGACAACGACGAGCGCGTGCGCGCCGTGCTGCACGCCAGCACCCCCGTGGCAGCCGCTGTGGTCTATGTGGCTACTGCCATGGGCGGCCCCGGGCATGTGGTGCACCATGGCCGGGGCGAGCTGGTGATTGCACCTTCGCCGCGCAGCGACGAGGTGGCCCGCCAGCTGACGGCGGCGGGCATTCCCACCCAGGTGTCAGACGACGTGCGCGGGGCGCTCTGGGCCAAGCTGGTGCTCAACAGTGCCTACAACGCGCTGTCGGCCCTGTCGCAGCAGCCCTATGGCCCGCTGGTGCAGGTGCCCGGCGTGACGCAGGTGATTGCCGACATCGTGGCCGAATGCCTGGCCGTGGCGGCAGCCGACGGGGTGACGATTCCGGGCGATGTGCAGGCGGCCGTGCGCGGCATCGCCAGCACCATGCCCGGGCAGTATTCGTCCACCGCGCAGGACCTGGCGCGTGGCAAACCCACCGAGATCGACCACCTGAATGGCTACGTGGTGAAGCGCGGCGCCGCCTTGGGAGTGCCGACGCCGCTGAACCACGCGCTGCAAGTGCTGGTCAAGTTGGCCGAGATGAAGCGCACTGCGGGCTGAACCGGGGATCCGTCAGGCCAGCGCCGCCTCTTCCAGCAACCGCTCGCGCACTTCCTGAGCGGCCTGCACCATGTGGCGCAGGGCGGCTTCGGTCTCGGGCCAGCCCCGGGTCTTGAGGCCGCAGTCGGGGTTCACCCACAGGTGCTCCACGGGCACGACCTCGGCGGCTTTTTCGAGCCGCGCGGCCATCTCCTGCACGCCAGGCACGCGGGGCGAGTGGATGTCGTACACGCCGGGGCCGATCTCGTTCGGGTACTTGAAGTCCCCAAAGCCCTGCAACAACTCCATGTCCGACCGGCTCGTCTCAATCGTGATCACATCGGCATCCATGGCCGCGATGGCGGGCAGGATGTCGTTGAACTCGCTGTAGCACATGTGGGTGTGGATCTGCGTGTCGTTGCGCACGCCGCTGGCACTGATGCGGAAGGCGCGCGTGGCGCGCTCCAGATAGCTCTTCCACCCCGCGCGGCGCAGCGGCAGCCCTTCGCGGATGGCGGGCTCGTCGATCTGGATGATGGCGATGCCGGCGGCTTCGAGGTCGCACACCTCGTCGCGGATGGCCCAGGCGATCTGGTCGGCCGTAGTGGCGCGGGGCTGGTCATCGCGCACAAAGCTCCATTGCAGAATGGTGATGGGGCCGGTGAGCATGCCTTTCATGGGTTTGGCGGTGAGGCTCTGCGCGTACTGGGTCCAGGCCACCGTCATGGGCGTGGGGCGGGCCACGTCGCCGTAGATGATGGGCGGCTTCACGCAGCGCGAGCCATAGCTTTGCACCCAGCCGTTGGCGGTGAAGGCAAAGCCGTCGAGTTGCTCGCCAAAGTATTCGACCATGTCGTTGCGTTCGGCTTCGCCGTGTACCAGCACGTCCAGCCCCAAGGCTTCCTGCTTGCGCACAGCCAGGGCAATTTCAGCTTCCATCTTCTGTTGGTAGTGGGCCGCATCCAGTGCCCCGCGCTTGAAGGCGGCGCGTGCGGCGCGGATCTCCGCCGTCTGCGGGAACGAGCCAATCGTGGTGGTGGGCAGCAGCGGCAGCTTCAGCCGTGCGCGCTGGGCCTTTTGCCGGGCAGGGAAGGCGCTGGCGCGCTGGTCGGCCCCTGGCGCCGCCGCGGCAATGCGGGCCGCCACGGTGGCGCGGTGCACACGCGGGCTGGCACGGCGGGCGGCCAGGGCGGTGCGGGCGGCGTGCAGTTCGTCGTCTGCCGCCGCTTCGCCTTGCGACAAGGCGGTGGCAAGCACGCGCAGCTCGTCCAGTTTTTCCACCGCAAACGCCAGCCACGACTTCACCTCGGCTTCCAGCTGTGTTTCGGCCTCTAAGCTGAACGGCACATGCAGCAGCGAGCACGACGGTGCCAGCCACAGCTCGCCCTGGTGCTTGTCGGCCACGGGGCGCAGCTTTTGCAGCGCCGCATCCAGATCGGTGCGCCAGATGTTGCGGCCGTCCACGATGCCCACCGACAGCACTTTGTGCGACGGCAACCAGTCGGCCACGCCCACCAGCTCGTCGGGCGCGCGCACGGCGTCCACATGCAGCCCGGCCACGGGCAGCTGGCAGGCCAGGCGCAGGTTCTCGGCCAGCGGCGAGAAGTAGGTGGCCAGCAGCAGCTTGGGCGCGCTGCGGGCGAGTTGCCAGTAGCTGGGCTCGAAGGCATGGCGCCAGGCGTCGGGCAGGTCCAGGCCCAGGATGGGCTCGTCCATCTGCACCCATTCCACGCCCTGGGCCTTCAGGCGCGCCAGCGCGGCTTTGTACACGGGCAGCAGGGACTCCAGCAGGCTGAAGCGGTCAAAGCCCGCCGCCTTGGATTTGCCCAGCCACAAGAAGCTCAGCGGCCCCAGCAGCACGGCCTTGACGCGGTGGCCCAGCGCCTGGGCCTCGGCCACCTCGGCAAACAGGCGCTCGCTGGCCAGGTGGAACTGGGTGTGGGCGCTGAACTCGGGCACGAGGTAGTGGTAGTTGGTGTCGAACCACTTGGTCATCTCCAGCGCGGGTTGGCCGGTGGTGTGGTGCTGGGCTGTGCAACTGGCGCTGCAGCCTTGGTGGTTTTCAGCTTGGGCCGACACGCCCCGGGCCATAGCAAAGTAGCGCGCCAGCTCGGGCGCTTGGGCGTCAAAGTCAAAACGCGCAGGCTCGCAGCCCAGCAGCTGGATGTGGTTGGCTACATGGTCGTACAGAGCAAAGTCGCCCACCGTCACACAACCCAAGCCTGCGTCGGCCTGCGCCTGCCAGTGGGTTTGGCGCAGCTGGGCGGCGGTGGCCTGCAGCTCGGCCTTGGTGCTGTCGCCCCGCCAGAAGGATTCGAGCGCGAATTTCAGCGCGCGCTGCGCCCCCATGCGCGGAAAGCCCAGGGTGTGCGTGAGCACGGGGCGGCGGGTGGTTGGAGCGGCGAGCGACATGGTGATTTCCTTCTTCTGAATGGAGCAATGCAATGAAGGCACCGATGGTCGCGCGGGTTCGTTTATTATTCAAACGAAAGTTTTAGTCGATCAACTTGAAAATTAATAATGAATCAGTCGATTCTGGAAGTGCGCCATCTGCGCACGCTGGTGGCCCTGCGCGACAGCGGCAGCCTGGTGCGGGCCGCGCAGTTGCTCAACCTCACGCAGTCGGCGCTGTCGCACCAGATCAAGCTGCTGGAAGACCGCTACGGCCAGCCGCTGTTTGAGCGCAAATCGGTGCCGCCGCAGTTCACCGCCGTGGGCGAACGCCTGCTGGCGCTGGCCGACGCGATGCTGCCGCAGGTGGAAGGGGCCGAACGCGACATTGCCCGCCTGGTGCTGGGGCAGGGCGGGCAGATGCGCATTGCGGTGGAGTGCCACACCTGCTTTGACTGGCTGATGCCCGCAATGGACGCCTTCCGCACCCGCTGGCCCGAGGTGGAGTTGGACATCGTGAGCGGGTTTCATGCCGACCCGGTGGGCCTGCTGCACCAGGGCCGGGCCGATGTGGCCATCGTGTCCGAGGTGGATGGTGACGAGGCGGGCGTGGACTACCACGCGCTGTTTGGCTTCGAGATCCGCGCGCTGCTGGCCAACACGCACCCGCTGGTGGCCAAGCCGCACCTGGTGGCGCAGGACTTTGCCGACCAGACCATCATCACCTACCCCGTGCCCGACGAAATGCTCGATTTGATCCGCCAGGTGCTGGAGCCCGCCGGCGTGCGCCCCCCGCGCCGCACCACCGAGCTGACCGTGGCCATGCTGCAGCTGGTGGCCAGCGGGCGCGGCGTGGCGGCGCTGCCGCTGTGGGCGGTGCAGAGCTACCTGGACCGGGGGTATGTGACGGCGCGGCCCATCGGTGAAAAAGGCCTGCGCGGTGAGCTGCACGCCGCCTGCCTGCCCAGCCTGTCGGCCAAGCCGTACCTGCAGGATTTTGTGCAGGTCACGCGCGAGACGAGTTTTGTGACGCTCAAGGGCGTGGAACTGTTGTGACTGGATCAGGCGCGTACTTGTCGCCCACTTCCTCGCGCAGCGGATGGGTGTCGTAGACGATGTTCATGTCGCGGATGCGGGTGCTGCCCGCGTCGAACGTGAACACATCCACGCAGGTGAAAGTCACCTCGCGGCCGTCGTTCAAGGTCCAGTCGTAGCGGAAGTAGGCGGCAATGCGCACCGCGCCGCCGCTTTCTGGTTGGGCCGAGGCAAACAGATCCAGCACGGTGATCACGCTGCCGCTGGAGGCCTGGGCGAGCTTCTTGAAAAAGTCGCTCGCGCGCATGGTGCCCAGGAAGGGCGAATGCACCACGCCATCGTCTTCAAAGCAGGCAATCAACCCGTCGGTGTGGCTGGCGTGCAGGTGGGCGAGGTAGGTGCGGACGGTGTCGAGTGGCGTGGTCATGGGCAGGAGCGTGGTGGAGAAAGATGCCCAGAGCTTCGCCGCGCCCGGCGGCTGCGGCAAGGGACAATGGCGCCTCATACATAAAAGCTGCTTATGTATCTGCGCTACCTGCACTACCTCCAATCCGTCATCGACCAGGGCTCGTTTGCGCGCGCAGCGCAGGCCTGTGGGGTGTCGCAGCCCGCCATCAGCCAGGGCATGAAGGCGCTGCAGGCACAGTTTGACGCGCCGCTGCTGGTGCGGGACGGGCGCCGGTATGTGCCGACCGAGGTGGCCCGGCGTGTGGTGGCTGAAGGCGCGCCGCTGGCTCAGCGCATCGACGCCTTGCCGCAGGCCCGCCGGGCCGCTGTGGACCGCAATCGGTTGCGCGTGGGGCTCACGGCCTCCGCCGCGCTGGTCTGTGGGCCGTTGCTGTACGAGGCCTGGTGTCTGCCGCAGCCCCAGCGTTCACTGGAGATGACCACCACCGACGAGGGGAGCCTGCTGACGGGCCTGCTGCATGGCAGTTTCGACGCCGTGATTGCGCCCCGGCCGCGCCAGTTTGCCCACCCGGATGTGGTGCAGTGGCGCTTGTACGAGCTGCAGCCGCAGATCTATGCGCGCCGCCACCACCCGCTGGCGCGCGCCCGGTCGCTGGCAGCGCTGCAGGGCGCGGCCTGGGCCTGTGTGGGCCCCAGCGTGAGCGGCCCGGTGGATGTATTGACCGAGGCACACCGCGTGCGGCGCATGCCTGCACCCCACATGGCCGTGCGCTGCCCGGACTTTGCCAGCCTGCTGAATCTGGTGTTGGGCTCTGACCTGCTGGCGGTGGTGCCACATCCCTCACTGCTGGGGGCTGCGGCAGAGCAGGTCGCCCCGCTGCAACTGGCCGAGACGCTGCCGCTGTATGGCATGTGGCTGTTCGAGCGCAAAGCGCGCAAACCCCGCCTGGGCCCGGAGGTGTTTGCGGGGCGGGTGTGAGGCAGGGGCGCCCGGGTGTGGAGCTTGATGCTATCTATTCAGTAGCTAATCAGGCGTGATGGACGCGCGCAAACGGCCTAAAAAACTTGAAAAACCAACGATCAGCCAGCCACCGTGCCTGGCACCGGCACCCGCACGGCACCCGAGGTATAGAACGCGTGCAGGTTCTCCAGCACCAGGTCCGCCATCGCACGGCGGGTTTCGTGCGTGGCACTGGCGGTGTGGGGGGTGAGCACCACGTTGTCCAGCGCCATCAGGGCGGCGGGCACCTGGGGTTCGTTGTCGAACACGTCCAGGCCCGCACCGGCGATGCGGCGCTCGGCCAGGGCGTCGATGAGCGCCGCCTCATCCACCACGCTGCCACGCGCCACGTTGATGAGGTAGCCCTGCGGGCCCAGGGCGTCGAGCACATCGCGGTTGACCAGGTGGCGCGTGCCCGCGCCGCCCGCCACCGTCAGCACCAGGTAGTCGGCCCATTGCGCCAGTGCGGTCAGCGACTCGAAGTACGAGTGCGCGCAGCCCTCGGCCGGGCGGCGGTTGTGGTAGCCCACCTCCATGCGGAAGCCCGCCGCGCGCTCGGCCACGGCCTGGCCGATGCGGCCCATGCCCACGATGCCCAGGCGTTTGCCCGACACCCGCGTGCCCAGCGCAAACCGCGCCTTGGGCCATTGGCCCTGGCGCACAAACCGGTCGCTGGCGGCAATGCCGCGCGACACGTCCAGCATCAGCGCAAACGCCATGTCGGCCACACAGTCGTTGAGCACGCCGGGCGTGTAGCCCACCTGCACGCCCCGGGCAGTGGCGGCGCCGATGTCGAGCGCGTCAAAGCCCACGCCAAAGCTGCTGATGACCTGCAGATGGGGCAGGGCGGCGATCACCTCGCCTGTGAGCCCGATGGACGCCGTGGTGACCACGCCCGAAAACTCCGCCCCATGCGCCGCCAGAAAACCCTGCGGGTCGGCCTGGTCCGCCAGGCAGGCCACGCTGTAGCGCGCGGCCAGTTCGGTTTCGAGGGCGGGCAAGGGCAGGCGGCCGATTTGCAGGATGCGGGGCTGGGCGTTGGTGGTCATTGGATGGAGGGCAACCTGGAATGTTGAGAAGGTGGACTTGAGCCGCAGTGTCGCTTGTCGCCGTGCGACGGAGACGGGCGCGGCTCCGCCAGCGCCGCCGTGCAAGGGCCGCCCCGCCGCAGAGGCGGCGTCCCCTTGAGGGGGATGGCGCGAAGCGGCTCAGGGGGCATCAAGTGTTTACACGCACGGCCTGGCGGGCCAGCAGCTTCCACTGGCCGCCTTGCTGTTGCCACACGCCCAGTATCTTGATCTGCACCTTGCCGGGCTTGCCCGAGTCGTTGGTGTCAGCCGTGAGGGTGTGGCGCACGATGGCAGAGTTGCCCACCACCTTGATGGTCTGGTCGGTGATGGCGATGGTCACGAAGTCAGACTTGCCCGCCACCAGATCGCCGATGAAGCTGTCCTTGGTGTCCACGCGGCCGCCCGAGTGGCCATAGCTCAGGTCGTCGGCCACGAGGGCAGTCAGCGCAGCGGGCGTGGGGTCGATCATGGCCAGGCGCAGGCGTTCGGCAGCGGCGGCCACAGCCTGCTCGGAGGCGGCCGGTGCAGGGGTCGCCGCGGCGGTGGTCGGATGGCTGGCGCAGCCGCTCAGCGTGACAAGGGCCAGGGCGCTGGCTGCGGCGATGATGAGGGTCTTGAGCATGTTGTCTGTCTCCTTATGGTGTTGTGTTTTGGCGTGCCGCGTTGGCACCACGCGCCCGTGCACGGCCAGGCGCGTGGTGTGTGGAATCGCTGAAAAAAGGGCCTGGAAAACCAGGCCCTTGGAGGCATCTGTCAGGCCGTGCTTACTGCGGGCCGAGCTTGTCGATCAGCGCCTTGAGCTCTTCCATCTCGCTGGGCTTCAAGTCCGTCAGCGGCGCGCGCACCGGCCCGCCGTCGTGGCCCACGATGCGGGCACCTGCCTTGATGATGGAGACGCCATAGCCTTCCACGCGGTTGCGGATGGCCAGGTAGGGCATGAAGAAGGATTTGAGCAAGCGGTGCTGGGTGGCCGTGTCGTCACTGGCCACGGCCTTGTAGAACTCCATCGCCGTGCGGGGGATGAAGTTGAACACCGCCGACGAATACACCGGCGTGCCCAGCGCCTTGTAGGCCGCCGCATACACCTCGGCCGTGGGCAGGCCGCCCAGGTACGAAAAGCGGTCGCCCATCTTCATGTAGATGGAGGACATCACCTCGATGTTGCCCACGCCGTCCTTGAAGCCCACCAGGTTCGGGCAGCGGTCGGCCAGGATGGCCAGGGACTCGGCCGTGAGCTTGGTGCGGTCGCGGTTGTAGACGATCACGCCGAACTTCACGCTCTTGCAGACCTGCTCCACATGGGCGATCAGTCCTTCCTGTCCCGCTTCGGTCAGGTAGTGTGGCAAGAGCAGGATGCCGTGGGCGCCCAGGCGCTCGGCCTCTTGCGCATGGGCAATGGCCGTACGGGTGGGGCCACCGGCACCGGCAATGATGGGCACCTTGCCACGGCAGGTATCCACTGCGGTCTTGATGACCTGGCCGTACTCGGGGCCCGACAGCGAGAAATACTCGCCCGTGCCACCGGCGGCAAACAGCGCGCTGGCGCCGTAGGCGGCCAGCCATTCCAGGCGCTCGATATAGGTCTTGGGGCGGAATTCGCCCTGCTCGTCAAAGTCCGTGATCGGGAACGACAGCAGGCCGGAGCCCATGATGGTTTTGAGTTCTTGGGGGGTCATGTCAGTGCGGGGCGGTAGTAGGAAATGGGAAGGCGAGTGAGAAGGTGTGAGTGAATACCGCATGTCCGAGCAGGCTGCCAAAACGCGGCCGGTCTAGGCGCAAAGCGCAGCCATAGCGCGGGCTATGGCGAGCATTTGCAACGACGAGCGGGCGTGTTTTGACGGGATGAGCGGGCATGAGGGGTTCGCTGACACCTTCTTAGTCGAGCTTGATGTTGGCGGCCTTCACCACGGTGGCCCAGCGGGCCCGCTCCTTGGCGAAGAACTGGTCTTGTTCGGCGGGGGTCATGGTGACCACCTCGGCGCCCTGGCCGGCCAGGCGCGAGCGGATTTCGGGGGAGCGGATGGCGGTGATAAAGGCGTTGTTGAGCTTTTGCACCACCGCATCTGGCGTGCCGCGCGGCACCAGAATGCCTTGCCAGGTGCCGGATTCGAAACCGGGCACGCCCTGCTCGGCAATGGTGGGCACATCGCCAATCAGCGGCATGCGGGTGGCTTTGGAAACCCCCAGCACCTTGAGCTTGCCGCTTTGCACATGGGGCAGGGTGGCCAGCATGCCGTTCATCAGGATTTGGGTTTGCCCGGCCACGGTGTCCTGAATGGCGGTGACGCCGCCCTTGTACGGGATGTACTGCCAGCGCGCACCGCTGGCACGCTCCAGCGCCACACCGGCCACGTGGGGCGCGCTGCCGGTGGCGGTGACGGCAAAGTTGAGGTCGTTCTTCTTCGAGTACGCCACCAGCTCCTTGAAGTTGCTGACCGGCACCGAGGGGTGCACCACCAGCAGGTGGGGCGAGTAGGCCAGCATGGTCACGCCACGCAGGTCCTTGGAGGGGTCGAACGACAGCTTGGTATAGACCGAAGGGCTGATAGCCAGCGCACCCACGTCGCACAGCAGCATGGTGTAGCCGTCGGGCTCGGCCTTGGCCACGAAGTCGGCGCCCAGGTTGCCGTTGGCGCCGGGCTTGTTCTCCACGATGACCGACTGCTTGAGCGCCTCGGACATGGCCTGGCTGATGGAACGGGCAATGATGTCCGAGCTGCCGCCGGGCGGGTAGGGCACCACGATGCGCAGGGTCTTTGCGGGCCAGTCAGCGCTTTGTGCGGTGGCGGAGGCCGCTGCCAGGGTGGCGATGCAGGCGAGAAGGGCGGCTCTACGGCGCAGGGTCATGGAATGTCTCCTGAGTGATGTTGTTAGTCATCGTACAACTAAGATTGCAAAATGGCAATACATGCCGTGAGAGTTTTTGGTGATCTTAGGGTGGATTAAGGGTTTTCACTAGCTCTTTTTGACCGCATTTCTCCTCTGTCAGGCAGGTGGGCAATCCTTGCAGATTGTTCGTCGAAATTCGGGTAATCCCTGCGTGTGTCAGACAGGCTTATGGTGACAATGCAGATCTTGTTGTACGACAACATATAACGTATGACAAAACCCAACCGCTCCGCCGACAGCTGGGTGCCTCAGCACACATCCCGGCAGATGAGCATCCACCCACACAACCGGCGGTGCAGGCCCTGCTACCGCCCAGACCCCTTCGGGAGACGGCAATGACCTCTACACCACGCACACGCACCCGGGTGGCACAACTGGCACTGGCAGCCGTTGCCGCCCTGTCCACCCCCGGCGCCTGGGCGGCAACCTGGGTGTATGTCGCCAACGCGGACAGCCAGGATGTCTCGGTGTTGGAGCTGGACCGTAGCACTGCCACGCTCAAGCCGGTAGACACCGTGCCGCTGGGCGGCACTGCCATGCCGATGGCCGTGAGCCCGGACAAGACGGTGCTGTACGTGGCGTTGCGCTCGCAACCTTTCAGGGTGGTGAGCCTGGCGATCGACCCCGTCAGCGGCAAGCTGCGCAAGCTGGGCGAGGCTCCGCTGGCCGACAGCATGGCCAACATCGACACCGATGTCACGGGCCGCTGGCTGTTTGCCGCGTCCTACCCCGGCCACAAGATCACGGTCAACAGCATTGGCAAGGACGGCTCGGTGGGTGCGGTGCAGCAACTCATCCCCACGGCGCCCCACGCGCACGCCATCCACGCCGATGCGGCCAACCGCCATGTGTTTGCCACCAGCCTGGGCGGCGACAACCTTTCGGCCTGGCGTTTTGATGCCGAGAGCGGCAGGCTCACCGCCCATGAACCCGCGCTGACGCAGGTTGCTCCCGAAAAATCCGGCCCGCGCCACTTTGTGTGGGATACCGCCCAGCGCACCATGTATGTGCTGAACGAGCTGGATGCCGCCGTACACGTGATGGCTTACGACAAGGAGCGCGGCACGCTGCGCCCGGTGCAGCGCACCACGGCACTGCCCGCAGGCTTTAACGGCAAGCCCTGGGCCGCCGACATTCACCTGTCGCCCGACGGCCGCACGCTGTATGCGTCCGAGCGCACCTCCAGCACGCTGAGCAGCTTTCGCGTCGACGCTGCCACCGGCCAGCTGCAGCCGCTGGGCCAGGTGCCCACCGAGAAATCACCGCGCGGTTTTGCGGTGGATTCGTCAGGCCGATTTCTGATCGCAGCAGGGCAGGAGTCGCACCACCTTGCGCTGCACCCCATCGACCCGGCCACCGGCATCCCCGGCACGCCCACGCGGGTGCCGGTGGGCAAGAACCCCAATTGGGTCGAGATCGTCGATCTGCCCTGAGCGTCCATTGCATTGCACGCGCCAGCCGCACCGGCTTTTTTGCGCTCCGTTTTTCTATCGCCGTTCCGTTCACCATCCACAAAACACCCAGGAGACATCACCATGCAACGCAGAACCCTCATCCACACCGCCGCCCTGGCGGCCGCAGCCTTCAGCACCCTTGTCAGCCTGCCCGCCACAGCCCAGGGCACCTGGCCCACCGGCAAGCCCATCACCTACATGGTGCCGTTTGCTGCAGGTGGCACCACCGACACGCTGGCGCGGCTGATTGGCCAGCAACTGGGTACTGCCCTGGGCACCACGGTGGTGGTGGAGAACAAGGGCGGCGCGGCGGGCAGCATCGGCTCTGAAGCTGCTGCGCGCTCTGCGCCGGATGGCTACACCCTGCTGGGCGGCACCGTCAGCTCGCACGCCATCAACGTGAGCCTCTACCCCAAGCTGGGCTACGACCCCATCAAGTCCTTCAGCCCCGTCACGCTGATCGGCGCCAACCCGGTCGTGCTGGTGGTGGCGGCCAACAGCCCTTACAAAACCCTCAAGGACGTGCTGGCGGGGGCGAAGGCCAAGCAAGGCGGCCTGTCGTCGGCCTCGGCCGGCACAGGCAGCTCGCAGCATTTGGCGGTGGAGTTGCTGGCCTACAAGTCGGGCGTGAAGTTCACCCACATCCCCTACAAAGGCAGTGGCCCGGCCATCCAGGATGTGATCAGCGGCCAGGTGGACATGATGTTTGACACCACGGTGGTGGCCGCGCCGCACATCCAGAGCGGCAAACTGCGCGCCATTGCCGTCACCTCGCCCCAGCGCCTGGCCTCCATGCCCGACGTGCCCACCGTGGCCGAGTCCGGCGTGGCAGAACTCAAGGACTTCCAGGTGCAGTCCTGGCAGGCCATCTTTGTGCCGGCTGGCACGCCCACGCCTGTGGTCACGCGCCTGCATGACGAGATCCGCAAGATCCTGGCCCAGCCCGACATGCAGACCCGCCTGAAGGGCTTTGGCATGGAGCCCGCCGACCTCAACACCACGCAGATCGCCGCTTTCCAGAAGGCCGAGGTGGAGAAGTGGGCCCAGGTGATCAAGGCGGCAAACATCAAGGTAGATTGAAGAAGGGGGCACCCCCTGAGTCGCTTCGCGCCTTCCCCCTCTCTCGCTGCGCGGGAGGGGGACGCCCCCTGCGCGGCGGGGCGGCCCTTGCGCGGGGGGCACTGGCCTGGGCCGCGCCAGTCTCTCGGGCCACGGGCGGTGCGTGGCGGGGCGACTATTTGGAAGAGGCAGTTTCCTTGCCGTCTGCCGCTTCTGGGCCGTGCGCGCTGTCTGGCCGCTTGTTGCGTTCCAAGTGGAAATCGGGGTGCTGGCCCGTCAGCAGCAGAAACATCGCAAACACCGGCCCCTGCATGTTGCGCTCGTCGCTCATGCTCTCCAGCGCCTGCCAGGTGCGCGACTGCACGCCGCCCCGGCTGCCGGTCTGCAGCGGGTAGCCCATGAGTTCGGCCGCCTGGGCCTGGCTCAGCCCCGCGGCAGTGCGGGCGGCCTTGAGCTGATCGCCGGTGGGCACAGACATGGCGAGAGCGAGGGCAGGGCGTGGCGGCTGGGACATAGGATTGCTATAAAAGTAGGAGCTATTTGGTCTTGGTGGACGAGCGCAGAGGCCCATTTTTACCCAAAACTGCGCGCCAACATCCGGGTGTGGTGCTGGTGCGTCACTGGACAAATTGGTGGGGTGCGCCTCTGGGGCATGGCGGGGGGCCGCTCCTAGAATTCGCTCGCACTTGACGAAAGACAACACCACAACACGTCGCGCACCCAGCGGCATCCGAGGAGGGACCTGTGAGCTACACCATCCAGATCTGGGAAAAGCCCGCCGATTGGCCCTGGCCCACCACCAAGGCCGAGGCGGACGCGCAGTACGAGCGTGCGGAGGCGGGCCCCCAGGTGCCGATGAACCCCAAGTTCACGGCCTGGGCCAAGGCCGTCGAGCAGCGCTCTCCCGGGTTCTGGGACATCTACCTTGGTGGCCCTGAAATGACCGACCCCACCTGGGGCGTGGGCATCAACACCCGCGCTTCGGATTGGGGCGCTCCGTTTGATGATGGCTGGGAGCAGGCAGTGCGCCTGGGCCTGAACCTGTACGACCCGCAAAGCGGCGTGCACTACCTGGGAAACGGCGATGCGCCCGAAGAGCCCGATCTGCCCGTGCAGCGTGCGGCGCGCGCCCGCAAGGCGGGCGACGACGCCACCGCCTGGGCCGAATACCGCCACTGGGCTGCGCGCGGCAACCCCCACGCCCTCTACGCCCTGGGCCGTGCGCTGCGCTTTGGCACCATGGGCCAGCGCAGGCACTTCGACCTGGCGGCCGCGCTGCAGTTGATGGGCGTCCACGACGCAGAGACCCGCAAGGATGCCCAAGCCTTCTATGGGCGCTTTCCGGAACAAGCCAAGGAGCGTGTACAGGCACTGATGGTGCGACTGAAGGCTGCCCCTGGGGAACAATTGCTGCGCATCGTGGACGAAGAGCGCAAGGCGGTGGACGACGCTGTGGCCCGCTGCGAACAGTTGGCGCTGTACTCGCGCAGGCGCATTGAAGCCACCGACGCCCTGGAGCCCGCCGCAGCACAGGGGCATGAGGTCGCGGCTTTCCTGCACGCGCTGGATGTCGTGATCGGCTGGGAGCAGCCCAACTACGAAAACGCCCGCACCTGGTGCCAGCGTGCGGCCGAATGGGATTACGAGCCCGCCAAGCGCCTCTTGGCCGTTATGCACGAGCGCGGTTGGGGTGGGCCAGTGGACACGCAGCAGACCGCGAAGTGGAACGCCGCCGCGCAAGAGCAGCGGCAGCAGGCGCTGAAAAAGAAGCAGGCCCAGGAAGCGTCAGAATCGCCGGGTGGCCTGAGCCTTGCGCCCATGACCCCGGCCGCGCCTGCGCCGGCGCCGGTGGTGTGGACCGGCAACCCCCTGCGCGACCTGCCGGGCTGGTACGCCCGCGAGGGCGATCCGCACGCCGCGTTTCACCTGGGCACCAGCGACGAACATGGCCGCTATGGCGGCCCCGTGAACCTGGCCGAGGCCCGCGCCTGGTATGCCCAGGCGGCCGAGGCAGGCCGCGCCGACGCCACGTACAACCTGGGCACCTTCGTCGAAAGCGGCAAGGGCGGCCCCAAAGACGCAATGGTGGCCAAGGCGTTGTTCATGCTGGCCAATACGCGTGGCACCACCATGCAGATTGCCGACCTGCGCATCAAGCCACAGGACCAGGGGCCTGTGCGGGCGGTGGTGACGGCCTTGCGCGAGCCGGGGCGGCTGCGCGCCGTGCTGCAGGAGCGTGGGCTGTCGCCCAGCATCGCAGCGCCTGGCGCCTCGTCATCTGCCGCAGTGGCTGGTGCAGTTGCTGCAGGACTGTCCGCCACGGAGTGGGGGCGGGCCGATGGTGCCCCTGCAGCCCCCGTAGCGCCTGCGCGTGCCCAGCCTTCCCAGCCGCCGTCGCCCAGCCGCTGGCGCAGCCGGGTGGACGATGAGGAGGAGGAAGACGACGGGCACAGGCACGGCGCACAGTCCTCGTTTTCCCTCCACCTGGGCCATGTTGCGCTGGCCATCGGCGTCGCCAATGCCGTGCTGCTCATCGCCTTCTTCAAGCCCGGTGCGAGCTTCCGCATGGGCATGTTTGGCCTGGGACTGGTCGCAGCCTTTGGTGCCTGGCGCACAGCGCGCGACTTTGACTGGTCGCCCCTGGCGCGCGCTGTGGTGGCCGTATTGGCCGCAGTGCCGATGGTGGGCATGGCCGTATGCCTGGGCCTGCTGTTCAAGGCGGTGCGCGAGCGCGGCTAAGCGCGTTCTTGACCGGTCGTTACCTCGTGCGCCAGCATCTGCGCAAAGTACGACTCGGGCTGGATGTTGGTGTAGTTAGGAATGTCTGCCGACAGCTCGGCCATCGTCGCCTTGGCGGCCGTTTGGGCCTGCTTCAGGTCGCTGAAGAATGCGTTGGTGAGCGCCACCACCTGTCCCGGGCGCGGCTCGCCAGGGTAGAGAACACGGTCGCTCTCCAGCCGCACCAGGCCCAGCGGCTGCAATGCTGCGCGGGCGATGCGCATGTGCTCGGAGTGGTAGTAGTCGTGGTTGAAGGTGGCGCCTTCACGCCAGCGGTAAACGGCGGTGACTTTGATCATTGGTGCGATTCCATCCGGTGGTTGAAACCCGCCACCGTAGGGACAACACACCCGCCGCACAGCCGCGTGCGCGACAGCGTGTCGCCCATGTGGCTCGTATCCGTCCTCGCCGACTCAGTCTTCTTCCGATTCGCCCAGGAACCCGCCGCTCTGGTGCCCCCACAGCCGGGCGTACACGCCGCCCTGGCCCAGCAGCTGGGCGTGGGTGCCTTCTTCGACGATGCGGCCTGCGTCCATCACGATGAGGCGGTCCATGGCGGCAATGGTGGACAGGCGGTGGGCAATGGCGATCACAGTCTTGCCTTGCATCAGCCCGTCCAGGCTTTGCTGAATGGCGGCTTCGACCTCGGAGTCGAGCGCGCTGGTGGCTTCGTCCAGCAGCAGGATGGGCGCGTCCTTGAGCATCACGCGTGCAATGGCCACGCGCTGGCGCTGGCCGCCCGAGAGTTTGACGCCGCGCTCGCCCACATGTGCCTCGTAGCCGGTGCGGCCCTGCAGGTCGGTGAGCGTGGCGATGAAATCCGCCGCCTCGGCGCGCTCGGCCGCCTGGTGCAGGTCGGCCTCGCTGGCGTCGGGGCGGCCATACAGGATGTTGTCGCGCATGGAGCGGTGCAGCAGCGAGGTGTCTTGCGTGACCATGCCGATGTTGCGGCGCAGGCTGTCCTGCGTGACATGGGCGATGTCCTGCCCGTCGATCAGGATGCGGCCCGACTGCACGTCATGAAAGCGCAGCAGCAGGTTGACCAGCGTGGACTTGCCCGCGCCCGAGCGGCCAATCAGGCCGATTTTCTCGCCGGGGCGGATGGTCAGGTTGAGCCGGTCGATGACCGGGCGGGCCCCGGGGCCGCTGCCGTAGGCAAAGGTCATGTCCTCAAAATGCACTTCGCCCTGCGTCACAACGAGTGGTTTAGCGTCGGGCGCGTCCACCACGGTGCGGGGTTTGGTCAGCGTATTGATGCCATCCTGGATGGTGCCCACGCTCTCGAACAGGGTGGTCATCTCCCACATCACCCAGTGGGCGTGGCCGGACACGCGCAGGGTCATGGCGGTGACGGCGGCCACGGCACCGGCACCGACTTCGCCCGCCGACCACAGCCACAGTGCGGTGCCGCAGGCGCTGAGGATCATGGCCACCACCAGGATGTGGTTCACGATCTCGAACCGGCTCACCAGGCGCATCTGGGCATAGCCCGTGAGCTTGAACGCGTCCATGGCGGCACGCGCAAATTCAGACTCGCGCCGCGTGTGCGAGAACAGCTTGACGGTGGCGATGTTGGTGTACGCGTCGGTGATGCGCCCGGTCATTACCGAGCGCGCATCGGCCTGCGCCTTGCCCACCTTGCCCAGGCGCGGCACAAAGTACCAGCAGGCCAGGCCATAGGCCACCATCCAAGCGGCAAAAGGCGCCAGCAGCCGTGCGTCAAACCCGGCCAGCAACACGAGGATGGTGACAAGGTAGATGCCCATGCCGATCACCACGTCGGTGGTCGTGAAGATCATGTCGCGCACGGCAAGGGCCGTCTGCATGATCTTGGTGGTGATGCGGCCCGCAAACTCGTCCGCGTAGAACGCCATGCTCTGGCCCAGCATCAGGCGGTGAAAGTTCCAGCGCAAGCGCAGTGGGAAGTTGATGGCCAGCACTTGGTGCTTGATGCTGGTCTGCACGGCCACCAGCAGCACCGAGGCCAGGAGCAGGGCGGTGATGCCAATCAACTCTCCTTTGCGCTCGGCCCACAGCGCACCTGGGGCTGTGCTGGAGATCCAGTCCACCACATGGCCGAGCACCGCAAACAGCAGCGCTTCATAGATGGCGATGGCCGCAGACAGGCCTGCCATGGCTGCTACATAGCCACGCAGGCCACGGGTGCCATCCCACACAAAGGCCATGAAGTCTTTGGGGGGCAGGTGAGGTTCGGCGGGGGGATAAGGGGGAAGGCGGCTTTCGAAAAAACGGAACAAAGTCAGAACTCCTTGTCCACCATGGTACGTGCGGTGGTACCGCTCTGTGGCGCACGGCCGCAATGCACTCAGGACCATGAGGGTCAGCACCACGGGTGGGGAATTGGGGTAGGAGCAGGCCCTTACGCCGACGGTTTGTAGACCACGCGGATGCGCGGCACCTGCTTCACGCCGGGCTGTTTGGTCAGAAAGCCGTACAGAAACTCGGTCAGGCTTTTTTCGCACAGCGCCAGCACGGCCGGATCGGACGCCATGGCCTCGCCCTGCTGGCGAGCGCGTTTGGCGGCCTCCTGGCTCAGCTTGATGACAGCGCCTTTGTTGTCGGTCAGCAGCCCGCCCGAGAGGATGCGGTGCTTCAGGTTGGTAACGGCTGGTGCGGCCACCAGCGCGGGGCGGTGGATGTGCACCTCGATGCCGCCGTTGGTGGCGTGCAGCTCGTAGCTTTCGGGGCGCAGGTCAAAGCCGAAGGCGTATTCGGCGGTGTAGGTGATGGCCACTACCCCGGTGGATGCGATGCCCAGCACCGATTTTTCGATGATCTGCGTGGCTCCTTCTTCGCGGACCACGGTGGCGGCGAGCAGCTTCATCTGCTCGGCCAGCGTCTGCTTGCCTGCGGTGAGGTAGCTGGTGTAGCGGGTATAGCCCAGCAGCGCATTGTTGAGTTCGGTCACTTGGCGCTGCAGTTGTGCCGTCTGTGCCAGGGCACTGTCAACGCGGTGCTGCGCCCACCAGCTGGCCGCGCCTGCGGTGAGCAGGCACACGGCCAGGGCCGCACAAGAGATCCAGGCAATGCGTTTCATCAATGGGGTACAGCGCAGGGCGTGTGGTGGCCAACAGGTCGCTTGCGGGCGCCCACCGTTAGACGAGCAGCGTGACCACCACGATCACCACGCCCAGGGCCAGATTCACGCCCACCCAGCTGCGGATGCTGCCCAGGGCCTTGCCGCCGGCGGGCCAGTCCGATGCAGCCACCGCCCGCTGCAGGCGTCGGAACAGCGCAAACCGGATGTGCCCGAAGATGACCATCATCGCCAGGCCCAGCGTGGCCATGATGGTCCAGTCCAGTGGCATGGCAAAGCTGCCCCCGGCCTGCACCGTTTGTTTGGCCACGCGGCCGATCATCCACAGCCCGCTGCCCAGCACCACCAGCACGGCCACTCCCACGGCGGCGAAAAAGCGCTGCAGCACATCGTGCATGAGCCGCACGCGCTGCGGGGGCTCCAGCGACTGCGCTGCGGGGCGCAAAAAGAAATGGGCAAACACCATGCCACCGATCCACACGATGATGGACAGGACATGGGCGAGCTGGAGCGCGTTGTAGAGCATGGCGTGGAACGTTTGGAATAAAGGGTTTGGGTGGGAGTAAAAGAGAGAGGGCGCGGCGGGTCTGCTCAGCAGGCTGGCGGTGCGGCAATCAGCGTCAAGGCACCAGCCCATCCCGGGGTGAAGCCACCCGCACCTGGTTGCCGCCGCTTTTCTTGGACAGGTACATCGCCTCGTCGGCATGGCCCAGCAACCGGTGTTCTTCGCCCCCATGCTCGGGGTAGATGGCCACGCCGATGCTCGGCTGGATGCTCAGGCGGATACCTTCCAGGTCAAATGGCTGGCCGAAGGCTGCCAAGATCTTGTCGGCCGCTGCGGCGGCGTGTTCGCGGGCATGGCCGCCTTCGAGCAGCACCACAAATTCGTCGCCGCCCAGGCGCGCGACGGTGTCCGAGCCGCGCACGCACTCCAGCAGCCGCTGGGCCACCCGCTGCAGCAGCAGGTCGCCCATGGCATGGCCCAGGCTGTCGTTGACCTGCTTGAAGTCGTCCAGGTCGAGGAACAGCAGCGACAGCAGGCTTTGGTCGCGCCGCGCGCGGGCCAGTGCGGTCTTGAGTCGGTCCAGAAACAGCTGGCGGTTGGGCAGGTGCGTGAGCTGGTCGTACTGCGCCATGTGCTCCAGGCGTTCGTGCATCTGCTTGCGCTCGATGGCGGCTGCGACCTGGGTGGAGACAAACTGCAGCAGCTCCTTGTCTTTTTCGGTGTAGCGGGCCTGCTCGGTGGTGCTTTGCAGCACCAGCGCACCGATGGCGCCTTTCTGGGTTTGTAGCGGCACGCCCAGCCAGTAGAGCGGTGCGTGTTCCTGGGGTAGCTGCCGACGCAGTTGCGCGGCGCGGGGGTCGGCGTTGTCGGGGGTATCGGGCGTCAACAGAAGGGTGCTGCCGCTGTGGATCACCTCGGCACACAGCGCATCCTGCACTGGCGCCGGGGGCGTGGGGGCGGCGCCCGGTTCGTTGACGTGGTACGGAAAACTCAATGAATCACTGCAGGCGTCGTAGAGCGCGACCGCGAAGTTGGTGGCAGGCAGCAGGCGCCCGATGATCTGGTGAATGTGCTGGAACAGCGCCTGCAGGTTGTGTGTGGTGTGAGCGGCTTCGGAGATGGCATAGATCACCGCCTGCATGGACTCGGTGAACTTGCGCTCGGTGATGTCGTGCGCCACCGCCAGCCGCCGCTGCTTGTCAGGCAACCAGCGCGCAGTCCAGCGGACGTGCGCGATGGAGCCATCCTTGCGCACATAGCGGTTTTCAAACTGCAACTGCAGATGGCCATCCATCACACGCTGCGCCTGGCTTTGGGTGACGGCCAGGTCTTCGGGGTGCACCAGGTCGAACATGCGCTTGCCAATGACTTCCTCGGGGGCGTAGCCAAAGATGCGCTCGAACGCCGGGCTTACAAACTCAATGGTGCTGTCCACATGGACGACGCAGACCGCGTCGAGCAGCAGGTCCACCACGTTCTCAGAAGGGATGCTTTGCATGAAGGGAAGCGCGCACAAGGTGCCAAGAAGACCCATTGTGCCGTGCGCCCCCTTGTTGTGCGGCATGGATGCAGCCCGCAACCCAAGGGATATCCATTAGGCGGTTGCTGAATGCTATCCAATTAATAGCTGTTAGCGCTTGTGGTTAAAGCGCTGGATGCACTTTTTATGTGTACTTTTCTTCCAGCGCATCCCAGGCCATTTTTTGCACCAGCCGCTGGCGCTCGGCAAACGGCGCCACCAGAGCGGGGTCTTCATCAATGCGTTGGGTGTCGCGCAGCACGGTCAGCGCCTTCTGCATGCCCGCCACCGCGCCCTGCAGCGCGGCGTTGGCGTACAGCACCAGGCCGTAGCCCAGGGCGGCCAGTTCTTCAGCGTTGGTGATGGGCGTCTTGCCGCCGATCACCATGTTCATCAGTTGGGGCGCGGCCAGCCGCTGGGGCAGGGCGCGGATCTCGTCCAGCGAGGTGACGGCCTCCACAAACAGGATGTCGGCCCCCGCCTCCTGAAAACGCTGGGCGCGCTCCACTGCCGCTTCAAAGCCCTGGGTGGCGCAGGCATCCGTGCGTGCCAGGATGAGGGTGTTTGCGTCGCGACGCGCGTCCACGGCGGCCTTGATCTTGCCCAGCATCTCGTCGGTGCTGATCACCTCCTTGCCGCTGAAATGCCCGCAGCGTTTGGGGCTGACCTGGTCTTCGAGCTGGATGCAGTCGGCGCCTGCGCGCTCCAGTGTTCGCACCGCATGGTAGGTGTTGAGGGCGTTGCCAAAACCGGTGTCGGCATCGACGATGAGCGGCAGGTGCTCCACCGCGTCGCGGATGCGGGCCGTGTGGTCGGCAATGTCGGTCAGCCCCATGAAGGCCTGGTCGGGCAAACCGAACCACATGTTGGTGACGCCTGCGCCGGTGATGTAAATGGCTTCAAACCCCAGGTCGGCCACCACGCGGGCGGAGAGGGCGTTGAAGGCGCCAGGCACGATGACGCCACGGCGGGCGTGGGCCAGGGCTTTGAGTTGTTGTTTGGTGTTCATGGATATTGGATAAAACGCTATATTTTTAGTAGCTTCTTGCGCTTTATGGGTAAGCGATAGAGGCAAAAATGGCTTAAAAACTGCTGATGGGAACCCGCACCCAGCCTTCCATGAGGATGCGGGCGCTGCGGCTCATGAGAGCTTTGGTGACTTGCCAATCGCCGGCGTCGTTCTGCCGGGCCTCGGCCCCCACGCGCAAGGTGCCCGAGGGGTGGCCAAACCGCACGCTGCTGCGCACACCACCACCCGCTGCCAGGTTGACCAGCGTGCCGGGGATGGCTGCCGCCGTGCCAATGGCCACCGCTGCCGTGCCCATCATGGCGTGGTGCAGCTGGCCCATGGAGAGAGCGCGCACCAGCAGGTCGATGTCTTTGGCGTCAATGGCTTTGCCGCTGGATGCGGTGTAGCTCGCAGGCGGCGCGACAAACGCGATCTTGGGCGTGTGCTGGCGCGTGGCGGCCTCGCTCACGTGCTGGATCAGGCCCATGCGCAGGGCGCCGTATGCACGGATCGTCTCGAAGCGCGCCAGTGCCGCTGCATCGCCGTTGATAGCCCGCTGCAGCTCGGTGCCGGTGTAACCCAGCTCTTGCGCATTGAGAAAGATGGTGGGGATGCCCGCGTTGATCAGCGTGGCGGCGAAGCTGCCGACCCCGGGCACCTCCAAGGTGTCCACCACGTTGCCCGTCGGGAATAACGCCCCCACGCTCCCCACTGCGTGTGGTTCGCTGCCCCGCGAGGGGGCCCTCGCCAGCTTGGGGCGGCCCGGCGCTGTCGAGATGACTCCCCCGTCATCGCCATCCTCCGCCGGGTCCATGAACTCCAGCGCCACCTCGGCGGCTGCAAAGGTCACGCCGTCCAGCTCGAAGTCGCCCGTCTCCTGCACCTGACCGTTGCTGATGGGCACATGCGCCACGATGGTTTTGCCGATGTTGGCCTGCCAGATGCGGATGGGGATGGTGCCGTCCTGCGGAATACGCGCCGCATCGATCAGCCCCATGTGGATGGCGCACGGCCCCACAGCGGCCGACAGGTTGCCGCAGTTGCCGCTCCAGTCCACGAACGGCTGGTCGATGGACACCTGGCCGAACAGGTAGTCCACGTCATGCCCTGCCCTCGTGCTGCGGGAGAGGATCACCGCCTTGCTGGTGCTGGACGAGGCATTGCCCATGCCGTCGATCTGCTTGCCATACGGGTCGGGGCTGCCCAGCACGCGCAGCAGCAGGGCGTCGCGGGCTGGGCCGGGTTGTTGGGCGGCGGCGGGCAAGTCCTGCAGTCGGAAGAACACGCCTTTGCTGGTGCCGCCACGCAGGTAGGTGGCCGGGACTCGAATTTGAGGAGATGGAAACATTGGGGGAAAGAAGGAGCAGGCCGGTGCAGCCGGATGGTGGTTGACGGCGGTTCAAAACAGCCGCAGTTGTGTGTTGGTGGGATCTGGCGGTGCGGGCTGCAATGGCCAACTGCCAATGGTTTCGTAGCTGTAGGTTTTGCCGTTGCCGCCCACGACCAGCAGAAGTTCATCGAGGGTCCAGGCAATCGGGTCCATCCGGGTGGGGCCCAGGCGGGTTGGCGCCCAGTAGCTGATCGTGCTGTGTGGTGTGTGGCCCGTTTCCGTTGCCAGTCCTTCTTCGTACAACGCTTGTCGGACGGCAACAAGCAAAGCATCGAAGCAGTGCGGCCTTCCACGAGCCCTAAAGGACCAGTGGATTGTGTTTTTGCCCTGTCCCTTGTGCACCCCGTCGCGGATCCGGTTGAGCACCAGCGTGCAGGCCTGCGCCCTCACGCGTGCGCCCGCGCGCAGCATTTTCTGGCGCACCTCCGGGGTGTCCCCATAGCGGTCTGACAGGGTCTGGTGCCAGTTGTCCTGGGGGGACAGGGTGCTGCTGTCCAGCCCATTGCGTGCAACGGTCTTCCACATCGCTGCGGCCACTTCAGGCGGTGGCTTGGCCACGAAGATCAATCGGGGGCCTTTCATGGCCTGTGCCTCGCTCCGCATGGCTGGCGGCCAGGAAGTCCTGCGCAAAGCGCTGCAGGACGCCACCGGCTTCGTAGATGGAAACCTCTTCGGCCGTATCCAGGCGGCAAGTCACAGGTACTTTGGCGCATCCCCCATTTTGACGGCGGATGACCAGCGTTAGACAGGCGCCTGGCGCGCGGTGGCCTTCCACGTCGTAGGTCTCCGTCCCATCCAGCCCCAGCGTGGTTCGGTTGACCCCCGCCTCAAACTCCAGCGGCAACACCCCCATGCCAATCAGGTTGGTGCGGTGGATGCGCTCGAAGCCCTCGACCACCACCACCTCCACTCCCGCAAGCCGCACGCCCTTGGCGGCCCAGTCGCGGCTGGACCCCTGGCCGTAGTCGGCACCGGCAATGATGATGAGCGGCTGGCGGCGGTTAAGGTACGTTTCCATGGCCTCCCACATGCGCATGACCTGGCCTTCGGGCTCCACGCGGGCGAGTGATCCTTTTTTCACTTTGCCATTCACTACGGCCATCTCGTTGACGAGCTGCGGGTTGGCAAACGTGGCGCGCATGGCCGTGAGGTGGTCGCCCCGGTGCGTGGCGTAGGAGTTGAAGTCCTCTTCGGGCACGCCCATGCGCGCCAGGTACTCGCCCGCTGCACTGTCCGGCAGGATGGCGTTGGATGGCGACAGGTGGTCGGTGGTGATGTTGTCGGGCAGGATGGCCAGCGGGCGCATGCCCTGCAGGGTGCGCGGTGTCGCGGCGAGTGCGCCGATGCCCTCAGTGTCCCAGTAGGGCGGGCGGCGGATGTAGGTGGACTGCGTTCGCCAGCCGTACTGCGGCGAGACGCGCTGGCCATCGTCGTGTCGGATGGCGAACATGGGTTCGTACACGGCGCGGTATTGCGCGGGCTTCACGGCAGTTTTCACCACGGCGTCGATTTCTTCATCGCTGGGCCACAGATCTTTCAAGCGAATCGCCTGGCCGTCCACCACGGCCAGCACGTCCTTCTCGATGTCAAAACGCACCGTGCCTGCAATGGCATAGGCCACCACCAGCGGGGGCGAGGCCAGAAACGCCTGCTTGGCATAGGGGTGGATGCGCCCGTCGAAATTGCGGTTGCCCGAGAGCACTGCGGTCGCGTACAGGTCGCGGTCGATGATCTCCTGCTGGATGGCAGGGTCCAGCGCGCCACTCATCCCGTTGCACGTGGTGCAGGCAAAGGCCACGATGCCAAAGCCCAGCTTTTCCAGGTCGGCCAGCAAACCCGCTTCCTTCAAATACAGCTCCACCGCCTTGGAGCCGGGCGCCAGCGAGGTCTTGACCCAGGGCTTGCGCGTGAGGCCCAGCCGGTTGGCGTTGCGCGCCAGCAGCGCTGCGGCGATCACGTTGCGCGGGTTGGAGGTGTTGGTGCAGCTGGTGATGGCGGCAATGACCACGGCGCCATCGGGCATCGTGCCGTCCTGTGGTGCGGGCATGGCCCAGGGGCCCGCGATGCCTTGGGCCGCCAGGTCGGACGTGGCAACGCGCGCATGCGGATTGGAGGGGCCGGCCAGGTTGCGCACCACGCTCGATAGATCGAACACCAGGTTGCGCGCGTACACCGCGTCTTTGAGGGTGTCGGACCACAATCCCGCTGCCTTGGCATAGGTCTCGATCAGCTTCACTTGTGCCGCCTCGCGGCCGGTCAGCGTCAGGTACTCCAGCGTCTGTTCGTCGATGCTGAACAAGGCCGCCGTGGCGCCGTATTCGGGCGCCATGTTCGAGATGGTGGCGCGGTCGCCAATCGTGAGCTTGGCTGCGCCTTCACCAAAGAACTCCAGGTAGGCACCCACCACCTTGGCCTTGCGCAAAAACTCGGTGAGCGCCAGCACCACATCGGTGGCGGTGATGCCGTCCTGGCGCTGGCCGGTCAGCTGCACGCCCACGATCTCGGGCAGCCGCATCATCGATGCGCGGCCCAGCATCACGTTCTCGGCCTCCAGGCCGCCCACGCCGATGGCGATCACGCCCAGGGCGTCCACATGCGGTGTGTGGCTGTCGGTGCCCACGCAGGTGTCGGGGTAGGCCACGCCCCGGTCGGCATGGACCACGGGCGACATTTTTTCCAGATTGATCTGGTGCATGATCCCGTTCCCCGCCGGGATCACATCCACATTGGCAAAGGCTTTTTTCGTCCACTCGATGAAGTGAAAGCGGTCTTCGTTGCGGCGGTCTTCGATGGCGCGGTTCTTGGCAAACGCATCGGGGTCGAACCCACCACATTCCACGGCCAGCGAGTGGTCCACGATGAGCTGCACTGGCACCACGGGGTTCACCTGGGCCGGGTCGCCACCCTCCTTGGCAATCGCATCGCGCAGGCCCGCCAGGTCCACCAGGGCCGTCTGACCCAGGATGTCGTGGCACACCACGCGTGCCGGGTACCAGGGGAAGTCGCGGTCGCTGCGCCGCTCGACGAGCTGGCGCAGGCAGTCGTTGACGGTGGCCGGATCGGCGCGGCGCACGATGTTTTCGGCAAACACGCGGGCGGTGTAGGGCAGGGTGGCCCAGGCGGCGGGTTGCAGGGCATTGACGGCCTCGCTGGCGTCGAAGTAGTCCAGCTGCGTGCCGGGCAGTTGCTTGCGGTACAGGGTGTTCATGGCCATGGGGCTGGGTACTGGGTCGTCTTGATTTTTATTTGCGGTCCTGGATCGGGACAAACGCCAGGTCTTCGGGCCCGGTGTAGTTCGCGCTGGGGCGGATGATCTTGTTGTCTATGCGTTGCTCGATGATGTGCGCCGCCCAGCCGCTGGTGCGCGCAATGACGAACAGCGGCGTGAACATGGCGGTGGGCACACCCATCATGTGGTAGCTCACGGCGCTGAACCAGTCGAGGTTGGGGAACATCTTTTTCACCTCCCACATCACGGTCTCCAGCCGCTCGGCAATGTCATACATCTTGGTGCTGCCAGCCTCTTGCGACAAGTTGTGCGCAACGCCTTTGATGACCACATTGCGCGGGTCGCTCACGGTGTAGACCGGGTGGCCGAAGCCAATGACCACCTCCTTGGCCTCCACGCGGCGGCGGATGTCGGCCTCGGCTTCGTCCGGGCTGTCGTAGCGCTTCTGGATCTCGAAAGCCACCTCGTTCGCGCCGCCATGCTTGGGGCCCCGCAGCGCACCGATGGCGCCGGTGATGGCCGAATACATGTCGCTGCCCGTGCCCGCCACCACGCGGGCGGTGAAGGTGCTGGCGTTGAACTCGTGCTCGGCGTACAGGTTCAGCGAGGTGTGCATCGCACGCTCCCACGCCGCGCTGGGCTTGGAGCCGTGCAGCAGGTGCAAGAAGTGCGCACCGATGGAGTCGTCATCGGTCTCCACCTCGATGCGACGGCCCGAGCTGGCCCAGTGGTGCCAATAGAGCAGCATGGAGCCCAGCGACGCCATCAACCGGTCGGCAATGTCGCGCGCTCCGGGCAGGTTGTGGTCGTCCTTTTCAGGCAGCGCACAGCCCAGGGCCGAGACGCCCGTGCGCATCACGTCCATGGGGTGGCTGGCGGCGGGCAGTTGCTCCAGCGCCTGCTTCACACTCATCGGCAGGCCGCGCAGCGCCTTGAGCTTGGCCTTGTAGGCGCGCAGTTCGGCGCGCGTGGGCAGCTTGCCATGCACCAGCAGGTGGGCGATTTCTTCGAATTCGCAGACCTCGGCAATGTCGAGGATGTCGTAGCCCCGGTAGTGCAGGTCGTTGCCCGTGCGGCCTACGGTGCACAGGGCGGTGTTGCCCGCCGTCACGCCTGAGAGCGCGACGGACTTCTTGGGCTTGAAGCCCGGGGTTTCAACGGTGGTAGTCATGCGGTCTCCTGGTTTACATATGTGTTGGTGATGGCAACGGGGCGGCCTTTGCCATCCACCGCCACCATTTCAAAAATCCCCTTCAGCACTTCGTCCTGGGGCGAGCCCAGCGTGGCGGCCAGACCGTTCACGCACACGGTGAGCGAGCTGCGCCCGATGCGGCTGACCCAGGCGCGCAGCGTGAGCACATGGCCCACGGGCACGGGGGCCAGAAAACGCACGTCGGTCACGCCCGCCATCACCACATCGCGCTGTGCTGCGCCGCGCGCTGCCAGAAACGCCGCCTTGGCCATGAGCTGCAGGGCGTTGCCGCCAAACAGCGTGCCGTAGTGGTTGGCTTCGGCGGGGAACACGATTTCCGTCAGCTCGACGGTGCCAGTGGGGGTTGTCATGCTTCGCAATTTACGCACAATGACATCCCTCTGTAAGTCCTGAATTGGCGAATGATTGCGAATAAAAAACCGTCAATTTGCAAATATTGCGAATGATGGTGAAGGTGCTGCGAAGCACCACTGAGAAAGATGGAATGAAAAAAACCTTCATGGGTGTGCGCTTGCGCCGCCTGCGCGAAGAGCGCGGCATGACCCAGGTGGCGCTGGCCCGGGCGCTGGACCTGTCGGCCAGCTACCTCAACCAGCTGGAGCAGAACCAGCGCCCGCTCACGGTGCCCGTTCTGCTCAAGATCAACGCCGTGTTCGGTGTGGATGTGCAGCGGTTTTCTGACGACGACGAGGCGCGTCTGATCACCGGCCTTCGAGAGGTGCTGGCTGACCTGCCTGCGGGTGTGGGCTGGGAGGGCGCGGGCGATGCCGTCTCGCTGGCCGAGATCCGCGAGCTGGCCGCAGGTATGCCTGCCGTCGCGCGCACACTACTGGCGCTCCACCAGCGGCACCGGCAGGCCCTGGAGCGGCTGGCGGCCCTGGGCAATGACCGCAGCGGCGAGGGCGTGTTGGCCCCGCACCCACCCATGGCCTATGAAGAAGTACGCGACTTCTTCTTTGCGCGCCAGAACCACATTGCCGAGCTGGACGACGCGGCCGAGCGATGTGCCGCCGACTGGGGCCTGCTGCCCGGCCGGGCCGATGAGGCGCTGGCCCAACGCCTGCTCGTGGCCCACGGGGTGCGCGTGGTGGATGTGGCCGACCTGCCTGGCCAGGCGCAGCGCGTGTTCCAGGCCGAGGCCGGGCTGCTGCAGCTGGCGGCGGGGCTGGAGCGCGGGCAGCGCGCGTTTCAGATGGCGACGCAGCTGGCGTTTCTGGAGCAGGGCGCGGAGCTGCAGCGCTTGGCCGACAGCGCCGGGCTGTCCAGCGACCAGGCCCGGGCGCTGGCGCGCATCGGTCTGGCCAACTACTTTGCGGGGGCGCTGGTGCTGCCCTACACGGCCTTTATGCAGGCGGCCGAAGCGGCGCGCTACGACATCGACCGACTGGGCCAGCAGTTTGGTGTCGGCTTCGAGACCGTGTGCCATCGCCTGTCCACCTTGCAGCGGCCCAGCGCGCGGGGCGTACCGTTCTTCTTCATCCGGGTGGACCGGGCGGGCAACATCAGCAAGCGGCAGTCGGCCACACACTTTCACTTCAGCAAGATCGGCGGCACCTGCCCGCTGTGGAATGTGTACGAGGCCTTTGCCCAGCCCGGCCGCACCGTGCCACAGGTGGCGCGCATGCCTGACGGCCGCGCCTACCTGTGGGTGGCGCGCACCGTAGCGCGCAGCGGGGGAGGGTGGGGCGTGCCCGGCAAGGAGTTCTCCGTGGCGTTGGGCTGCGACATCCGCCACGCACCGCAGCTGGTGTATTCGCGCGGGCTGGATCTGGCCGACCCGGATGCGGCAGTGCCGATTGGCATGGGCTGCAAGGTGTGTGAGCGCGACGGCTGCCCGCAGCGGGCGTTTCCCCCCATAGGGCGCGCGCTGGATGTGAACGAGAATCGAAGCCGCTTTGCGCCGTACCCGGTGGCGGGCCGCCCGGGGCAGACAGTCTCTTGACCTGGGTTATGAAAACCGCTCATCAATTCATAGCTGTCGACGCATGAGGGTGTTGCGCTGACGGCACTTTCTACCAAATAACTGATTGGTAACCAGTTGTTGTGCCGCCGCTTGCTCCAACGGATGGCAGATTGCCGCTATCCTGCGCTTTGCCCGAATCCTTGGTGCGGCTGCCATGGCACATACCCATAACGCAGGTACCTTTGTCCAGGCTCTGCTCTGATACCGAATGCCAACGCCCACCCGCCCCACGCCATGGCCCCACTGACGCAAAACGGTCGATACCGGCACTGGATGGCCGGGTTGGGCGTGGCTGTGCTCGGCGTGACGGTGAGCCTTTGGCTGGCCTGGCAGCAGGCCGACTCTGTGGCCCAGGTCGGGCGCGCGCGGTTCATGCAGGAGGCGCGCGGGTTTGCCGATGCGCTGAGCCAGCGCATCGAAGGGCATACCGAAGTCGTCAACGGCCTGCGCGGCCTGTTCACAGCGAATCCCCACCTCACGCGCCTGGAGTTTGAGCGCGCGGCCAGCGACCTGGAGGTGGGCCAGCGCTACCCCGGTGTGCGCAACCTGTCGTTCACCCGCTGGGTGCCTGGCGCCGAGCGGGCCGCCTACGAAGCCCGCGTGCGTGCCGACACTTCGCTGACCTCCCAGGGCTACCCCAACTTCACCATCCGGCCGCCGGGCGAACGGGCGGAATACTTTGTGGCCGAATACCTGTGGCCCATGGCAGGCAACGAAGGTGTGCTGGGCTTTGACATCAGCAGCCAGCCCACCAACCTGGCCGCCATGCAGTACAGCCGGGACAGCGGCCACACCGTGGTCTCTGCCCCGTTTGATTTGCTGCAGGAAGAAACACACCGCCAGGGATTCGTGATCCGCGTGCCGGTTTTCGACTACACGGCGGGCACGCCGGAGCCTCGTTTTCTGGGGGCTGTGGCATCCACCATCCGGGTGTATGACCTGGTGCAGGCGCTGGGCAGCCAGGGCCTGCTCAACGGGATCGTCGTTTCCATGGCCGACCATGGTTCGGTGCGGGCAGGCTCTGCCGACTCCACGGTGCGGCCCTTGCTGGCACAGTCATCGGCGGCATTGCCGGGGGCGCAGCCGTTTGTGCGCGACCTGCAGGTGCATGACCGGCGCTGGCGACTGACCTTCTACCCGGCGCGCTCGTTCCTGTCGCCCTCCGAGGCGCGGCTGCCTGTGCTGGTGGGGCTGGGCGGTGCGCTGGTCTCCTTGCTGCTCGCGTCTACCGTGGGCCTGCTGGTGCGCCAGCGCACGCTGGCCCTCGCACGGGCCCAGGTGTCCGAAGATGCCCGGCGCGAAGGCGAAGAACGGTTTCATGCCCTGTTCAACCAGGCCAGCGTGGGCGTGGCGCTGCTGGACACCACCACCGGCCGATTTCTGCGCGCCAACCAGCGCTATTGCGACATCGTGGGCTACAGCCCTGAGGAGATGGCTGCGCTCCATGTCCAGGCCCTCATCCATCCTGACGACCTGGAGGCCGACACACAGCACCTGGAACGCCTCAAGAAAGGCGAAGTGCCCGAGTACCGGCTCGAAAAGCGCTACCTCCACAAGAGCGGGCACATCGTGTGGGTGGACCTCACGGTGTCGCCCATGTGGGTACCCGGGGCCCGGCCTGACCACCACATCGCGGTGGTGCAGGACATCACCGCGCGCAAGCGCATGGAAGACACCCTGCGCAGCAACGAGCACCGGCTGCGCGGCATCCTGGAACGCCTGCCCATGGGCCTGTGCCTGGTCCAGACCGACGGCCGCATCAGTTTTCGCAACGACCGCTACGTGCAGGTCTGTGGCTACACGGCGCAAGACGTACCGGACGTGGAAACCTGGTGGCAGCGCGCTTACCCCGACGAATCTGAACGCACCGCTGTCCACGATGCCTGGCGCCAGGCCGCAAAGCAGGCCGTGGCGGGCGACGGGGTTATACCCGCCCGCGAATACACCATTCGCTGTGCCGATGGCACACGGCGGCCCGTCGAGGTGTCGGGGGTGGTGGTGGAGGGCGGGCACCTTGTCACCATGCAGGACCTGAGTCAGCGCAAGGCGGCCGAGGAAGAGATCAACAACCTGGCCTACTACGACCCGCTCACCCGCTTGCCCAACCGCCGCCTGCTCATGGACCGGTTGCAGCAGGCGTTGGCCACCAGTGCCCGCCACCAGCGCAGCGGCGCCTTGCTGCTGCTGGATCTGGACAATTTCAAGACACTGAACGAAACCCGGGGCCACGACAGCGGCGACAATCTGCTGCTGCAGGTGGCCCACCGGCTGCGCAATTGCGTGCACGAGGACGACACCGTGGCCCGCCAGGGGGGCGACGAGTTTGTGGTGGTGCTGGAAGACCTGGGCGACAACCCTGAGGAGGCTGCGGCCCGCAGCGAAGAGGTGGGTCAGCGCATCCTGACCGCCCTGCGCGAGCCCTACGTGCTCAACGGCGCGGCGCACCACAGCTCGCTGAGCATGGGGGTCACCATTTTCAGCGGCATGCGCGAGACGGTGGACGAGCTGCTCAAACGGGCCGACCTGGCGCTCTACCAGGCCAAAAATGCGGGCCGCGACACCCTGCGCTTTTACGACCCCCAGATGCAGGCTGCTGTCAGCGCGCGCGCCGCGCTGGAGCTGGACATGCGCATCGGCCTGGCGCAGGGCCAGTTCGAGCTGTACTACCAGCCGCAGATCGACCGAGGCCGCATCACGGGGGCCGAGGCGCTGCTGCGCTGGCGCCATCCTCGCGACGGGTTTGTCTCGCCTGCGCATTTCATCCCGCTGGCGGAAGAGACCGGCCTCATCCTTCCGCTGGGTGAATGGGTGCTCCAGGCGGCCTGCGCGCAACTGGCCCGCTGGGCGCGGCACGCCGACCTGGCGGGTTTGGGGCTGGCCGTGAACGTGAGCCCGCGCCAGTTCCACCAGGCCGGTTTTGTGGCCCAGGTGCTGGCAGCACTGGCCAGCTCAGGCGCGCAGGGGCCGCAGCTCAAGCTGGAACTGACCGAAGGCCTGCTGCTGCAGGACGTGGAAGACACGATCGAGAAGATGGGCCAGCTCAAGGGATATGGCGTGGGCTTCTCGCTGGACGACTTTGGCACCGGGTACTCGTCGCTGGCCTACCTCAAGCGCCTGCCGCTGGACCAGCTCAAGATCGACCAGAGTTTTGTGCGCGACGTGCTCACCGACCCCAACGACGCCGCCATCGCCCGCACCGTGGTAGCCCTGGGCACCAGCCTGGGCCTGCGGGTGATTGCCGAAGGCGTGGAAACCGAGGCCCAGCGCGAGTTTCTGGAGCGCCACAACTGCCACGCCTGGCAGGGCTACCTCTTCAGCCCGCCCGTGCCCGTGGCCGAGTTTGAGGCACTGGTGCGCAAAACCAATGGGGTGGATGCGCAAGACCCGCAGGACGTACACGACGCACACGGCGCGTAACCCAGGAACGCTGCCCCCATCCGGCCCCGGGCCTTGCTGGCACTGCGGCAGAATATCAATATTCATAGCGTGAAATCGTTGCTGGATAAGCGGTAGGGCCTGTTTTTTCCAAATGTTTCTGTCGCACCCTCGCTCTGGCGTCTGGGCATGCTGCCAAGGGCCCGTGGTCATCGGGCGGCGCGGTATCATTCCGCCCTTGCTGCGGCCTGCGTGTTCCGGCCCGGAACGTCCGTCTGGCGCCACTTTTTGCACCCCAGCCTTCTTCCTCTTTTTGCCCGCCCCCTGACCCGTGCGTCTCACCTCGATCAAGCTTTCCGGTTTCAAGTCGTTCGCTGAACCCACCAACTTCATGCTGCCCGGGCAACTGGTCGGCGTGGTGGGCCCGAACGGCTGCGGCAAGTCCAACATCATGGATGCGGTGCGCTGGGTGCTGGGCGAGAGCAAGGCCAGCGAGCTGCGTGGCGAGTCCATGCAGGACGTGATCTTCAGCGGCACCACTACCCGCAAGCAGGCCAGCCGCGCCAGTGTGGAGCTGGTCTTCGACAACTCCGACCACCGCGCGGGCGGGCAGTGGGGCCAGTACGGCGAGGTGGCCGTGCGCCGCGTGCTCACGCGTGACGGCACCAGCAGCTACTACCTCAACAACCAGCCCGTGCGCCGCCGCGACGTGCAGGACGTGTTCCTGGGTACGGGCCTGGGGCCCCGTGCCTACGCCATCATCGGCCAGGGCACCATCAGCCGCATCATCGAAAGCCGCCCTGAGGAACTGCGCCTGTTCCTCGAAGAGGCTGCGGGCGTCTCCAAATACAAGGAGCGTCGCCGCGAGACCGAAAACCGCCTGTCGGATACGCGCGAGAACCTCACGCGGGTTGAAGACATCCTGCGCGAGCTGAACGCCAACCTCGAAAAGCTCGAAAAGCAGGCCGAGGTGGCCGCCAAGTACAACACCCTGCAGGCCGACGCCACGCTCAAGCAGCACCAGCTGTGGTTTTTGAAGCGGGCCGAGGCTGAGGAGCAGCAGAACAAGGTGCGCCTGGACGGCCTGCAGGCCGTGAACGACCTGGAATCGCGCATGGCCGATCTGCGCGCGGTGGAGTCTGATCTCGAAACCATCCGCCAGGCCCACTACGCCGCTGGCGACCAGGTGAACCAGGCCCAGGGCAAGCTTTATGAAGCCACGGCCGAGGTCGGCAAGCTCGAAGCCGAGATCCGCTACGTGATAGAAGGCCGCCAGCGCGTGGAGCAGCGCCTGGTCACGCTGGCCGAGCAGATCGCCCAGTGGCAGGCCCGCAAGGAAGAGGCCGACATTGAGCTGGAAAACCTAGCCGGTGCCGGGGTGGACGCCGAAGAACGCGCCGAGATGCTGGCCGCCCAGGTCGAAGAACAGGCCATGCAGCTGCCCGACCTGGAAGAGGCCCTGCGCCAGGCGCAAAGCCGCACGACCGAGCAACGGACTGCCGTGGTGCAGGTGCAGCAGCAGATTGGCGTGCTCGCTGCCGAGCAGCGCAGCTTTGACGAGCAAAGCCGCCAGCTCGACGCCCGTTTCGAGCGCCTGCGCACCGACCGCAACGCGCTGGCCGCGCCCGACGAAGCCCGCCTGACCAAACTGCGCGAGCAGCTCGAAGAAGCGCAAGAGATCGCAGAAACGACCGAAGCCCGCCTGCACGAGCTGCAGGAGTCCGTACCCCAGCTCGACGACGACCGCCGCGCGCGCCAGCAGGCCGTCAACACCGAAAGCGCTCGCCAGGCCGACCTGTCGGCCCGCATGGAGGCCCTGAAGGCGCTGCAGGAAAAGGTCAAGACCGACGGCAAGCTGCGTCCCTGGCTTGCCAAACATGGGCTCGACGGCCTGCAAGGACTGTGGAGCCGCATCCACATCGAGCCCGGCTGGGAAAACGCGCTCGAGGCGGCCCTGCGCGAGCGACTGGCCGCGCTGGAAGTAGGGCGCCTGGACATGGTGCGCGGCTTCCTGGGTTCCGGCGGTAACGATGCGCCGCCCGCACGCCTGGCTTTCTACAGCGCCCCCGCTGCGGGCCACCCCGAAACATCGTCCCCCCACGCCCGCCTGTCGGACCTGCTGCGCCTGAACGATGCGGGCCTGCGTGCGGTGTTGGTGGACTGGCTGCAGGGGTGCTACACCGCTCCCACCCTGGACGACGCTCTGGCCCGCCGCAGCCAGCTGCAACCCGGCGAAGTGGTGTTTGTGCCCACGGGCCATGCTGTCAGCGCGCACAGCGTGAGCTTTTATGCACAGGACTCCGAGCAGTCGGGCATGCTGGCCCGCGCGCAGGAAATCGAGCACCTCGAAAAGGAGCTGCGCGCGCAGGCCCTGATCGCCGAAGAATCACGCACCGCCCTGGTCCGTGCCGAGGCCGCGTATGCCGATGCTTCCCAGCGCCTCGTGGCCGCACGCCGCGAAGCCACCGAAACACAAAGTCGTGCCCACGAGCTGCAAGTCGAAACCCTGCGCCTCACGCAGCTGGCCGAGCAGACCCGCGCACGCAGCCAGCAAATCGACGGCGATCTGGCCGAGGTGGAAGCCCAGCTGGCCGACCTGCAGGAGCGCCGCGTGGCCGCCGAGGCACGCTTTGAAGAACTGGACATGCAGCTGGCCGACAGCCAGGAGCGCGAGGCCCAGCTGGGCGACAAGGTCATCGAAGCCGAGCGCAAACTCACCGCCTGCCGCGAGCAGCAGCGCACGCTGGAGCGCCAGGCGCAAGAGGCCACGTTTTCGCAGCGCAGCCTGGAGGCGCGCCGGGGCGAACTCAACCGCTCCATCGAAACCGCCACCCAGCAGGCCAAGGCTCTGGCTGACGAAGAGCAGCGCGCACGCGATGAGCTTGCCCGCCTGTCGGATGCGGCTGCGCAAGGCGGCCTGCAGGCCGCGCTGGAAGTGAAGATGGAGCGCGAAAAGGCGCTCGCCGCCCAGCGCAGCGAATACGACGATCTGACGACCAAGCTGCGCGCCAGCGATGAACGCCGCATGCAGCTCGAACGTGCGCTCGACCCGCTGCGTGCGCGCATCACCGAATTCCAGCTCAAGGAGCAGGCCGCGCGCCTGGGCTTGGAGCAGTACACCACCTTGCTGACCGACGCCCAGGCCGACCTCGAAGCCGTGGCCCAGTCGATCACCGAAGGCAATGTGCGCGTGGGTGGCCTGCAAAGCGAAATTGACCGCCTGCACCGCGAGATTGCCGCCCTGGGCGCCGTGAACCTGGCAGCGCTGGACGAGCTCAAGCTCGCCAGCGAGCGCAAGATCTTCCTCGATGCGCAAACCGCCGACCTGACCGAGGCCATGAACACGCTGGAAGACGCGATCCGCAAGATCGATGGCGAAACACGCCAGCTGCTCTCGGGCACCTTTGACACCGTCAACGGCCACTTCGGGCGCATGTTCCCCGAGCTGTTCGGCGGCGGCCAGGCCAAGCTCATCATCACGGGCGACGAAATCCTTGATTCCGGCGTGCAGGTGATGGCCCAGCCACCCGGCAAGAAGAACCAGACCATTCACCTGCTGTCGGGGGGCGAAAAGGCCCTCACGGCCATCGCGCTGGTGTTTGCCATCTTCCAGCTCAACCCCGCGCCGTTCTGCCTGCTGGACGAGGTGGACGCGCCGCTGGACGACGCCAACACCGAACGCTATGCCAAGCTCGTGTCCAGCATGAGCAAGGGCACGCAGTTTTTGTTCATCAGCCACAACAAGATCGCGATGGAAATGGCCGAGCAACTGATCGGCGTGACCATGCAGGAGCAGGGCGTGTCGCGCATCGTAGCGGTGGACATGGAGTCCGCGCTTTCGATGGCCGACGCCTGAAAAACTCAAATTCTCTGAACCCATGAGCACATTGCAACTGAGTCTGGCCATCATCGGCGGTCTGGTGCTGGCCCTCATCGTGGCCTACAACACCTGGACCTCGCGCCGCAATGCGCCCAAGCGAGCGCTGCCGCAAGAGCCCGTGGATCCCGCCGGTGAGCCGGTCCAGCGCCAGGAGCCCGGCTTCGATGCGGGGGCTGCCGTGGCCGTACCGCCGGGTGAGTTTCACGGCCTCGACCGGGGCCCCGATCCCTCGGAGCATGCGGTCGATGCCGATGAGGCCCTGCAGCTGCCCGTGCCACCGTTTTCGCTGGAGCGCCGCCCCGGGCTCGATCCGCTCATCGATGTCATTGCATCGCTGCAGCCCGAGCATGTGGTGTCGGGCGATGCTGCTCTGGCCGCGCTGCCGCCGACCCGCCGCGCAGGCAGCAAGCCGTTCGCCATCGAAGGCCTCAACGAAGCGAACCAGCAGTGGGAAACCCCTGCACCGGGCCAGCGCTACCAGAGCTTCCAAGCCGGTGTGCAGCTGGCCAACCGCATGGGCGCGCTCAACGAGATCGAGTTCTCCGAGTTCGTCGTCAAGGCCCAGGCGTTTGCCGACGCGATCAATGCCGCCCCTGACTTCCCCGACATGCTGCAGGAAGTGGCCCGTGCGCGTGAGCTGGACCAGTTCGCCAGCGACCACGACGCCCAGCTCATGTTCATGCTGCGCGCCCGCCAGGCCGCCTGGAGCCCCGGCTACGTGCAGCAGAACGCCGCCCGCCTGGGCTTTGTGCCCGGTGCCATGCCCGGCCGCCTGGTGCTGCCTGCCAGCGCACAGGGCTTGCCGCCCCTGCTCACGCTGGGCTACGACACCCAGGCTGCGCTGGCCGAAGACCCCGACCAGTCCGCCATCCGCGACATCACTCTGAGCCTGGACGTGGCGCAAGTCCACCGTACCGAACAACCCTTTGCGCGCCTGCGCGACGTGGGGGCCGCGCTGTGCGAGGCCATGGACGGGGTGCTCTGCGACCAAAACGGCCAGCCGCTGCCCGCGATGGCCATGGATCCGATTGCTGCGGACCTGGAGCTGCTGTATGACCAGCTCGATGGACGGGATCTGTCGGCGGGGTCGGTGCTGGCGCGACGACTGTTCAGCTAGTGCAGCGCATGAGTGCAATGCAGGTCCGTCTGGCAACCGAAGCTGACCACGGCGCCGTCAAAGCTCTGTACAGAGAACTGCGGCCTCAGGACCCCGAGGTGGACAGTGATGCATCCTTGGCGCATTTTCGTGTCGTGTTGCAGTCTCCGCAGGCGCGCCTCGTCGTTGCGCTTTGCGAAGGCGAAGTCGGTGCCACCTGCATGCTGGCTTCGATCCCCAATTTCGCGAGTGCAGGAATGCCCATCGGTGTCATTGAGCACGTGATTACGGGCGAGCGCTTTCGTCGCCGGGGGCTGGCACTTGCTGCTCTGGAGTTCGCTCTGGATGCAGCTTGGACAATGAATTGCTGCAAGGTATTTCTTCTCTCGGGTGCTCAACGCAAGCAAGCGCACCGACTCTATGAATCTGCCGGCTTTGTTGGCAACCAGGAATTGGGCTTCGTCCAGAAGAACCCCAGGGCGGTCCGCCATGACTGAGCAATCTGATCTTTTTTCGGCTCCAGCGCCCGCAGATCAAGCGCAACCAGCTATCAAAATCAAAGCACTGCGCGACCAGCTCAACCACTGGGCGCACCAGTACTACGTGCTGGACGAACCCACGGTGCCCGATGCCGAATACGACCGTGTGTTCCGCGAGTTGCAGGCGCTGGAGGCCGCGCACCCCGACCTCGTCACCCCCGATTCGCCCACGCAGCGCGTGATTGGTGCGGTGATGGAGGGCTTGGCATCGGTGCGCCACGCGGTGCCCATGCTCAGCATCCACACCGAAACCGACACCGAGGCCACCGGCGCGCAGGCGTTTGATGCCCGCGTGCGGCGCGAGCTGGGCCTGTCGGAATCGGACCCAGCCATCGAATACGTGGCCGAGCCCAAGTTCGACGGCCTGGCCATGAGCCTGCGCTACGAAAACGGCCGCCTGGTGCAGGCCGCTACGCGCGGTGATGGCGAGGTGGGCGAGGACGTGACGCACAACATCCGCACGATCCGGCAGATACCCCTCACGCTGCCTGGCGGTGTACCGCCGCTGCTCGAAGTACGTGGCGAGGTCTACATGCGCCGTGCAGACTTTGATGCTCTCAACGAGCGCCAGCGTGAGCAGGGCGGTAAGACCTTTGTGAACCCACGCAACGCCGCAGCGGGTGCGGTGCGCCAGCTCGACTCCGGCATCACCGCCCAGCGCCCCTTGAGCTTTTTTGCCTATGGCCTGGGCGCCATCACGCCGCCCGGCGATGGCGGGCCGGTGTTCCGCACGCACTACGAGATGCTGCAGACGCTGAAGTTATGGGGTTTTCCGGTGGCAGCGCAGGTGCAGATTGCGGTAGGCGCTACTGAATTGGTAGCATTTCACCAGCGGGTGGGCGCCAGCCGCGATGCGCTGCCGTACGACATCGACGGTGTCGTCTACAAGGTCAATTCCCTGCAGCTGCAGCGCGACCTGGGATTCAAGACCCGCGAGCCGCGCTGGGCCGTGGCGCACAAGTACCCGGCCCAGGAGATGGCCACCAAGATCGAAGGCATCGACGTACAGGTAGGCCGCACCGGCAAGATCACGCCGGTCGCACGCCTGGCGCCAGTGTTTGTGGGCGGTGTCACCGTCACCAATGCCACGCTGCACAACCTGTTCGAGATTCGCAAGAAGGGCGTGCGCGTGGGCGACACCGTCATCGTGCGCCGCGCGGGCGATGTGATCCCCGAGGTGGTGGGCGTGATGCCGGGCAAGCGCACGGGGTATGTGCCCAACTTCCGCATGCCCGCAGCCTGCCCCGTGTGCGGTAGCGATGTGGTCCGCGAAAAGGGCGAAGCCAACCACCGCTGCACGGGTGGCCTGTTCTGCGCCGCGCAGCGCAAGGAGGCCATACTGCACTTTGCCGCGCGCCGCGCCATGGACATCGAAGGCCTGGGCGACAAGCTGGTGGACCAGCTGGTGGATGCCAACGTGATCCGCACGCTGCCCGACCTGTACCGGTTGGGCCTCACGTCGCTCATCGCGCTGGAGCGCATGGCCGAGAAGTCGGCCCAGAACGTGCTGGCTGCGCTCGAAAAATCCAAGCAGACCACCTTGCCGCGCTTCCTGTTCGGTCTGGGGCTGCGCCATGTGGGCGAGGCCACGGCCAAGGACCTCGCTCGGCACTTTGGCACGCTGGACGCCATCATGGATGCGAGCGTGGAGCAGTTGCTGGAGGTGAACGATGTGGGCCCCGTGGTGGCACAGAGCCTGCACACCTTCTTCCAGCAGCCGCACAACCGTGAGGTGGTCGAGCAACTGCGCGCCTGCGGCGTGACCTGGCCCGAAGGCCCGGTGGCCGAGCGTGCCCCGCAGATCCTGGCGGGCAAGACGGTGGTGCTGACCGGCACCTTGCCCACGCTCAGCCGTGATGCCGCCAAGGACATGCTGGAAGCCGCTGGCGCCAAGGTGGCCGGTTCGGTCAGCAAGAAGACCAGCTATGTGGTGGCGGGCGCCGAGGCCGGCAGCAAATTGGCCAAGGCCGAAGAGCTTGGCGTGCCCGTGCTGGACGAAGTCGGCATGCTGGCCCTGCTGTCGGGCACAGGCGCCTGAGGCAATCTCCCCTTTCTCTGAGTTTTTGATGCGCACATTGCTGCTTTCCTTTCAGGCCCGCGCGGCGGCCCTGTTCCGCTGGCTGGCCGGCCTGTTCGCCTGGATACCCCGCCCGCTGCGCCGCGCGCTGATGTGGGGAGCCCTGGCGGTGCCTGCCGCCGTGCTGGTCTACACGCTGGTGCTGATCCCGTTCACCCCCTCCATCAGTGACATCCGCAAGGCCAAAAGCGAGCTGCCCGCGCAGCTCATGTCGGTGGACGGCAAGCTGCTGGCCGAATACCGCTGGGCCAACCGCGAATGGGTGGAGCTGAGCCAGATATCGCCCAACGTGGTGGACGCCCTCATCGCCACCGAAGACCACCGTTTTTACGACCACTTTGGTCTGGACTGGCGGCGCACGGCATCGTCGGTGGTGCACACGCTGCGCGGGGACCCTCAGGGTGGCTCCACCATCACGCAGCAGCTGGCACGCAACCTGTTTCCGGAGGAGATCGGGCGCTCGCGCGTGTTCCCACAGGCCCTCACGCGCAAGCTCAAGGAGGCGATCACCGCGCTCAAGATCGAGGCGTCGTACACCAAGGACGAGATCCTGGAGACTTACCTCAACACCGTGCCGTTCCTCTACAACGCCTACGGTATCGAGATGGCCGCGCGCACGTATTTCGACAAGTCGGCCGACAAGCTCAACGTGCTGGAAAGCGCCACGCTGATCGGCATGCTCAAGGGCACGGCCTACTACAACCCCGTGCTCAACCCCGAGCGTGCCCAGGCACGGCGCAACACCGTGCTGTCGCAAATGGTCAAGCGCGGCAAGCTCGAAGAAAAGCAGCTGGAGGCCCTGCAAAAACGCCCGCTGCGCGTCAATTTCGAGCGCCAGACCGAGGTCATGGGCCCCGCGCCCCACTTTGCGATGCAGTTGCGCAAGCAGCTCATCGAGTGGGCCGACAGCCATGGCTACAACCTGTATGCCGATGGCCTGGTGATCCGCACCACCATCGACTCGCGCCTGCAGGCCATTGCCAACCAGGCCGTGGCGCGCCAGGGGCGCCAGCTGCAGGGCGTGGCCGACACCGCCTGGTCCCAGCGCAATGGCTGGGGCCCGAAGAGCGAGCTGGTACAGACGCTGGTGCGCGAAAGCCCCGAATACCGCAACGCCGTGGACAAGGGCCAGACCCCGGAAGAGGCATTGCAGGCGCTGCTGGATGACACCGCCTTCCTGCAGAAACTGCGCGCCGAGAAGACGCGCGTGCAGGCCGGTTTTCTGGCGCAGGACCCGGTCACTGGCCATGTGCTGGCGTGGGTGGGCAGCCGCGATTTTGCGCAAGACCCGTTCGACCATGTGCAGGCGGCGCGGCGCCAGCCCGGCTCCACGTTCAAGCCCTTTGTGTATGGCGCGGCGTTTGCCAGTGGCGCGTCGCCCAGCGATACGCTGATGGACGGGCCCGTAGAAATCCCCCTGGGTGGAGGCCGCGTCTGGCGCCCCACCGATGGTGGCCCGCCCAGCGACCAGCCCATGACGCTGGCCGATGGTCTGGCGTTTTCCAAGAACACCATCACCGCACAGGTCATGCAGCAGGTGGGCCCGGCCCGCGTGGCCGAGGTGGCCCGGGCCCTGGGGGTGCGCCAGTCGCCGCTGGAAGAGGTGCCATCTCTGGCGCTCGGCACCAGCCCGGTCACCCTGAAGGAAATGGTGACGGCCTACAGCTCCATCGCCAATCTGGGCCGCTATGTGGAGCCCGTGCTGATTACCCGCATCGAGGACCGCCACGGCAAGGTGCTGGAGACTTTTGCGCCGTCTGCCCCCGAAACGGTTTTCGAGCCACGCGCCGCGCAGACCTTGCGCAATACCATGCGCGGCGCCATCGACCGGGGCACGGCCACCGCAATCCGCACCCGCTATGGCATCCAGGCCGATGTGGCGGGCAAGACCGGCACCACGCAGGACAACACCGACGGCTGGTTCATCCTCATGCACGCGCGCGTTGTGGCGGGTGCCTGGGCGGGTTTCAACGACGGCCGCATCACGCTGCGCAGCGATGCGTGGGGGCAGGGGGCGCGCAGCGCGTTGCCCATGGTGGGCGAGTTCATGCAGCAGGCCATTCGCACCAGGGCGATCAACGGGAATGACCGCTTTGTAGACGAGTTTGTGGATACCCCCCCGCCACCGGCGGATGGATCACTGGGCGCGATGCGGGAATGGATCCGGGGCCTGTTCGGAGGGGATGCGCAATCCCCCTCTGCACCGGCCCCCTGGCCCGGAACTCCGCCACGGCCCAGCGGTGATGGGCTGCCACCGGTCACCACGGACCCTGCTGGTTCGTCCCGGCCGCCTGTGCCAGCCGAGGAGCGGGTCGGCGGGTAGGTGCGAAGCGGCGGGGTGGGCCTGCGCACCCCAAGCCACCGAAGCGTTGCACAACGCTGCCAACTTTGACGTTGTAGGACGGCATCGCCAGTCACTCGATGGTGCGGCTGGCGCCTGGCTTATGCGCGTAAACGAACAGACCTTTCATGGTGGGGCCCGCACATTGGCCCATGCAGTCGTTGTTGGACTGCATGCAACGCCAAAGGACTCACCATGAAAACGATTACCACCACCTTGCTTGTGCTGGCCACCCTCACCCTCGGCGCCTGCACCGGCCCCATGGGCCCCCCGGGAGCGCAGGGCAATACCGGCAATACGGGATATACCGGCAAGACCGGTGACACCGGCTATACCGGAGCCACTGGAGCCACGGGCAACCAGGGAAACACGGGTTACACAGGGGCTACGGGCAGCATGGGGTCCACAGGGGCCACAGGCGGGCAGGGCAGCACGGGTGCTACCGGCATGCAAGGCGCCACGGGCTACCAGGGGGATACAGGTGCCACGGGTGCCAAGGGCAACACCGGCAACACTGGTAGCAAGGGCAACACCGGTAATACCGGAACCTCGGGCGATGGCAGTACCGTCATCGTCATACCCGCCAAGCCGTGACACGGCGCGCTCGGCGGCTGACGGCCCGCGACCGGCGATGCGTCGGACGGGCGGAGGTCAGACCACTGTGCCAGGCCACACAATGGCCTGCGCCACGATCACGGTCTGGCCGTTGAACGTGGCGGCGGGGGATCCGTACAACCGGTAGCCCAGTGCCAGCGCGTCGCTGACACGGCGGCAAAAGCTGGCGTCATCAGGGCCTGTGAGCAAGCGGTAGGCTGGCAGGCCATCGGGAGGTGTGCTGGCCGGGGCAGGGGACGTGGAGGTGGTAGTGGCAGTCATCCCACGGCCTATTCGATGTCAATGAAGTGCATACCCATGGCGCCCGCCTTGCGGTCGGCAAAGTAGCATTCCAAGGTTTCCTTCACGGTGCGGAAGGCCAGCTCGTCCCAGGGCACCTCGTCTTCGGCAAACAGACGCGCCTCGATGGTCTCGTAGCCGGGGTTGAACTGGTCGCTCAGCAGCGTGGCGCGGTAAAACAGGTGTACCTGGCCCACACGGCGCACATTCAGCAGGCTGAACAGCGGGCCCATTTCAATCTGGGCGCCAGCCTCTTCGTCTGTTTCTCGCGCGGCGCCCTGGGCCGTGGTTTCGTCCAGCTCCATGAAGCCTGCGGGCAGGGTCCACTTGCCCCAGCGGGGTTCGATATTGCGCTTGCACAGCAGGATGCGGCCATCGGGCAGTGCGGGCACCGTGCCCACCACGTTGAGCGGGTTCTCGTAGTGCACCGTGTTGCAGACGGGGCACACTGCGCGCTGTTTGGTGTCGCCGTCGTCCGGCAGGCGGTAGACCACGGCGGTGCCACAGGCGCGGCAGTGTTTGATGGGGCTGCGGAAGGTCATCGGAGGATTTTTCAAATCAAATCGGCTGCCAGCGCTTGTTCTATAAGCGCAAGCAGCTATGAAAAGCATAGTGCAGGGGCTGTGCGTCCAGACTGGGGCCGCGCGGCGCCCCGGCCAGGGCGTTACACCACGCTCAAGCGCAGCGTGCCCAGGCCTTCGACACCACCCTCCAGCACATCGCCGCGCACCACGGCGCCCACGCCTTCGGGGGTGCCGGTGTAGATCAGGTCGCCGGGCTGCAGCTCCCACGCGGCCGAAAGGTGTTCGATGGTTTCGGCAATGTTCCAGATCAGCTGCGCCACACTGCTGCGCTGCTTGTCCGCTCCGTTGACCTGCAGCCAGATGGCCGCCTTGGCAACGTCGCCCGCCTGCGCTGCCGGGGTGATGGGCCCAATGGGCGCGCTGGCGTCAAAGCCTTTGCCGATGCACCAGGGGCGGCCCTGTTTTTTCATGTCGTTTTGCAGGTCGCGGCGTGTCATGTCCAGGCCCACGGCATAGCCGTAGATGTGTGCCAATGCGTCGGCGGCCTTGATGTTTTTGCCACCCTTACCGATGGCCACGACCAGTTCGATCTCGTGGTGCAGGTTGGCGGTGAGGCTGGGGTAGGGCAGCTGGCCCGTTTCGCCCGCGTTGACCACCACGATGGCATCGGCGGGCTTCATGAAGAAGAAGGGTGGCTCGCGGCCGGTGAAGCCCATTTCCTTGGCATGCTCTTCGTAGTTGCGGCCCACGCAATAAATGCGGTGTACGGGAAAGCGGTCGCCGCTGCCCACCACGGGCACGCTGGCCACGGGGGCGGGAGAAAACACGTAGCTCATGTCAGCCTCTCGAATTTCTGGGTTCAATGGAAATGAATGGTTGCCGGACGGCGCGGATGCCAGGGCAAGGACTGTGTCGCAAAACCCCGGGGTGGACCCTGCGCGCCCTCGGTGTGGCAGTGTGCCATGGGTGCGGGCCGCCTGCTGGGGGGCGCTACACTCGCGCCCATGGCAAAGAGCTTCGATTTCCACAACACGCCAGGCCACCTGGTGCGCCGTGCCCACCAGCGAACCGTGGCGCTTTTCATGGAAGAGACTGCGGGGTTTGACGTGACGCCGGTGCAGTTCGCCATCCTGCACGAGCTGCTGGCACGGCCCGGTGAAGACCAGGTCACCCTGGCGTCCCGCGTGGCGTTCGACGCTGCCACATCGGGCTCGGTAATTGGGCGGCTGGAAAAACGCGGCTGGATCCGCCGCGAGCCCGACACCCGCGACCGCCGCCGCAAACTGCTGTGGATCACCCCCGAGGGCGAGGTGGCCGCGCTGCAGATGCGTGATGCCGCCCAGCGTGTGCAGGAGCGGCTGATGGCGCCACTCAACGCGCAGGAGCGCGTCGATCTGATGGCCATCCTGTCCAAGGTTGTCTACAACCACCAGGACCCGGCAGGGGCCTCGGGCGCCTGACGGACCCGGGCGGCCCCGAGGCTTGCCCATTCAGCGCCCGCTGTAGTGTGGGGCCTCACTGCCACGCTTTGAAACGTCCCCTTTCACAACGCATTTTCTGCATGCAGCTCTACAACTACTTCCGTTCCTCCGCCTCGTTCCGTGTGCGCATCGCGCTGCAGATCAAGGGCTTGCCTTACGACTACATCCCCGTGCACCTCGTCAAGGGTGAGCACCAGGCCCCGGCGTACGCCAGCCGCATCGGCGATGCGCTGGTACCCACGCTGGTGACCGATGACGGCGCGGCGCTGTCCCAGTCGATGGCCATCATCGAATACCTGGAGGAAACCCACCCTACGCCCGCGCTGCTGCCTGCCACGCCCCTGGCGCGGGCACACGTGCGTGCGCTGGCGCAGATGGTGGCGTGCGAAATCCATCCCATCAACAACCTGCGCGTTCTCAAGTACCTGGTGCGCGAGCTGAAGGTGGACGAGGGGGCCAAGAACGCGTGGTACCACCACTGGGTGCGCAGCGGGCTGGAGGCCTTTGAGCGCCAGCTGGCACTGTTGGCGCAAGAGCGCGAAACCCAGGGCCTGCCTCCCTCCTTGCTGTGCTGGGGCGACACCCCCACGCTGGCCGACTGCTGCCTGGTGCCGCAAATCTTCAACGGCCAGCGTTTCAACGTGGACCTGGGTGGCCTGCCACTCACGATGGGGGCATTCGACGCCTGCATGGCGTTGCCCGCCTTCCAGAAGGCCCAGCCGTCCGCCTGCCCGGACCACGAAGCTTGACCCCGCACGAAGGCCCTCTGGCGGCGGCCGACTGCTTGGTGCCCGACTGGCCCGCGCCCGAGGGCGTGTTTGCACTGTGCACCACACGCACGGGGGGCGTGAGCCTGCCACCCTATGACAGCCTGAATCTGGGGACCCATGTGGGTGATGTCGCGGCCGCCGTGCACACCAACCGCATGCGGCTGCAATCCACGGTCGCTGCGGTGGCGAATGGCACACGGGCGGTGTTTCTGAACCAAGTACACGGCGATGGCGTGGTGCACCTGGACAGCAGCACACCCGATGGCATCGACGCCGATGCCTGCGTGGCCACCGCGCCCGGTGTGGCCTGCACCATCATGGTGGCGGACTGCCTGCCGGTGCTGCTCGCACACCGTTCAGGCCGTGTGGTGGCGGCGGCGCATGCAGGCTGGCGCGGGCTGGCCGGAGTGGGCGGGCAGGGAGTGCTGGAATCGGCTTTCAAGCGTTTTGAGGGCCTGGCGCTTGGTGGCAAAGCGCTAAATGCTATCAAAATAGAAGCAAACGATCCTGCCCAAACGTTCGCCCAGGACACCCTGGTCTGGCTGGGCCCCTGTATTGGCCCGCAGGCCTTTGAAGTGGGGGCCGAGGTGCGCGCGGCATTTTGCGAGGCGAACCCGGCTTCAGAGGCGTGTTTTGTGCCCAGCGGCAGTGCCAAAGGCAAATACCTGTGCGACCTGGCTGGACTGGCTCGACTGCGGCTGCAGGCGCTGGGGATCACCCACATCCACGGCAACGATGGCACATCGCCTTGGTGCACCGTGACCAACGCTTCACGGTTCTTTTCGCACCGCCGCGACAGTGGGGCTCTCGGCGCTAGCGGGCGCTTCGCCGCCTGCATCTGGCGCAGCTGACGCCGTGGCACTGGCTGCGGCTGCGGCTTGCTCCGCATCGTAGGCCGCCTGCTCTGCGGCCTCGCGTGCCTTGATCGCCCGCTTGCGCGAAGGAGTGCCAAGGATGTACACCAGAATGCCCATGGGCAGCATCCCATACAGCGCAAAGGTGATCACGGCGCCGAGCACGGTGCCGTTGGGGCTGGTGGCTTCGGCCACCGCCATCATGAGGGTGACGTAGGTCCAGGCGATGACGATGAGGTACATTGGTTTGTGTTCAGTGCAAGCGTTGAATCCGTTGCCATGTGCAAAGGGCTCGGCAACAATGAACCCGAGAGATAAAAAACCAGAAGCTTTGCCGCTGCGAGCGACCAATCACTGAGGAAAGAGCATGAATTCTGAATCACCCTGGGCCGAGAGCGCCGAGCAGTTCCAGAAGATTTTCGGGCAAAGCTGGTCGCAGGCGCTGCAGTCGTTCCAGAAGCTGGACATGGGCACCCAGGTTCCTGCAGCACCACCCCTGAAATTTTCGCCCACCAAGCTGCAGTCCCTGCAGCAGCAGTACCTGAAAGACGCGCAGGAACTCTGGGCCCAGGGCCTGCAGGGAACCCCCGAAGTCAAGGACCGCCGCTTCTCCGGCGAGGGCTGGGCGAGCAACCCCGTTGCTGCGTTCTCAGCCGCAGCCTACCTGCTCAATGCCCGCACCCTCATGGGGCTGGCCGACGCGGTGGAGGCTGACGAAAAGACCAAGGCCCGCATCCGCTTTGGCGTGGAGCAGTGGATGGCTGCCATGGCGCCCAGCAACTTCCTGGCCTTCAACGCCGAAGCACAGAAAAAAGCCATCGAGACCAAGGGCGAGAGCATTGCCAAAGGCATGCAGAACCTGCTGCACGACATCACACAGGGCCATGTGTCAATGACCGACGAAAGCCTGTTCGAGGTGGGGCGCAACGTGGCCACCACCGAAGGCGCGGTGGTGTACGAGAACGAACTGTTCCAGTTGCTCGAATACAAGCCGCTGACCGCCAAGGTGTACGAGCGGCCCTTCCTGCTCGTGCCGCCGTGCATCAACAAGTTCTACATCCTCGACCTGCAGCCCGAGAACTCTCTGATCCGCTACGCCGTGGAGCAAGGCCACCGGACCTTTGTGGTCAGCTGGCGCAACCCTGACGACAGCCTCGCCCACAAGACCTGGGACGATTACGTGGAAGACGGCGCCATGGCCGCCATCGACGTGGTGCAGAACATCACGGGCGCCGACCAGATCAATGCGCTGGGTTTTTGCGTAGGCGGCACCATCCTGAGCAATGCGCTGGCCGTGCTGGCCGCGCGCGGCGATGAGCCCGTGGCCAGCGCCACTTTCCTTACCACGCTGATCGACTTCACGGACACCGGCATCCTCGACGTTTTCATTGACGAGGCGTTTGTGAAATTCCGAGAGATGCAGATGGGCAAGGGCGGCCTCATGAAGGGGCAGGACCTGGCCTCGACCTTCAGCTTTCTGCGGCCCAATGACCTCGTGTGGAACTACGTGGTGGGCAACTACCTCAAGGGCGAAACGCCGCCCCCGTTCGACCTGCTGTACTGGAACAGCGACAGCACCAACCTGCCAGGCCCGTTTTACGCGTGGTACCTGCGCAATTTCTACCTTGAAAACAACCTCGTCCAACCGGGCAAGCTCACCGTGTGTGGCGAGAAAATGGATTTGGGCAACCTCGAGCTGCCTGTATACATCTACGGCTCGCGCGAGGACCACATCGTGCCCATCAATGCTGCGTATGCCTCCACCCAGGTGCTGCCCGGCAAGAAACGGTTTGTGATGGGGGCCTCGGGGCACATAGCGGGCGTCATCAACCCGCCTGCCAAAGGCAAGCGCAGCCACTGGATTCGCGCCGACGGCAAGCTGCCCGCCACGCTCGACCAATGGCTCCAAGGCGCGACCGAGCACCCTGGCAGTTGGTGGACCGACTGGTCTGGCTGGCTCAAGGGCCACGCGGGCAAGCAGATCGCGGCGCCCAAGGGCTATGGCAAGGGCACCAAGTTCAAGGCCTTGGAGCCCGCCCCCGGCAGCTACGTTAAGCAGAAATCCTGATACGCAAAAGTCCTGACCCGCTCTTGCTTTCTGCACCTCGAAAATTACCCAGCAACAACCTCCAACCACAAGGACATTCCATGGAAGACATCGTCATCGTTTCGGCCACCCGCACCGCTGTGGGCAAATTTGGTGGCGCACTGGCCAAGACGCCTGCGACCGAACTGGGCGCCATCGTGATCCGCGAAGCCATCGCGCGCGCGGGCCTGTCGTCCGACCAGATTGGTGAAGTCATCATGGGCCAGGTGCTGGCCGCTGGCGTGGGCCAGAACCCCGCCCGGCAGGCTTCCATGAAGGCCGGTGTGGCCAAGGAAACCCCTGCGCTCACGATCAACGCGGTGTGCGGCTCAGGCTTGAAGGCCGTGATGCTTGCTGCGCAGGCTGTTGCCTGGGGTGACAGTGAAATCGTCGTGGCTGGCGGCCAAGAGAGCATGAGCATGGCGCCCCACGTACTGCCCGGCTCGCGCGATGGCCAGCGCATGGGCGACTGGAAGCTCATCGACACCATGATCGTGGACGGCCTGTGGGACGTGTACAACCAGTACCACATGGGCATTACGGCGGAGAACGTTGCCAAGGCCTACGGCATCACCCGTGACATGCAGGACGCCCTGGCCCTGGGCAGCCAGCAAAAGGCTGCCGCAGCGCAAGATGCCGGCAAGTTCGTGGACGAAATCGTGGGTGTGAGCCTGGCGCAAAAGAAGGGCGACCCCATCCTTTTCAATGCGGATGAATACCTGAACCGCAAGACCAATGCCGAAGCGCTGGCAGGCCTGCGCCCCGCGTTTGACAAGGCGGGTAGCGTGACGGCGGGTAATGCATCCGGCCTGAACGATGGCGCTGCTGCCGTGGTGGTGATGAGCGCCAAGAAGGCGGCCGCCCTGGGTCTCAAGCCCCTGGCACGCATTGCGGCCTTCGGCACCAGTGGTCTGGACCCCGCCACCATGGGCATGGGCCCGGTGCCAGCGTCACGTAAGGCCCTGCAGCGCGCAGGCTGGAACGCTGCCGATGTGGACCTGTTCGAGCTGAACGAAGCCTTTGCCGCACAAGCCTGCGCGGTGAACAAGGAATTGGGGATTGACCCTGCCAAGGTGAACGTGAACGGCGGTGCCATCGCTATCGGCCACCCCATCGGCGCTTCCGGCTGCCGCATCCTGGTAACGCTGCTGCACGAAATGCAGCGTCGCGATGCCAAGAAGGGCTTGGCAGCGCTGTGTATTGGTGGCGGCATGGGCGTGTCCCTGGCCTTGGAGCGCTAGTAAGCCCCTGCGCTTGGCGGCACCTGCGGTTCAGCCGTTTCTCAGGTGCAAGGCCAAAAATCGAAGCCGCGTTACGACGCGGCTTTTTTATGTCTGGCTTCAGTGTGAACGTGTCGCCGCCGTGGTCCCACCTTAGCGCGCGCAGGTGGTTGCAAGATGTTTCTGTTGGGCCGTAGGAGGGCTGTGGCTTGCACCAAAACTGTGACTCTGCCGAGACACATAGCGCGTAAGGCGCATGACGCATGCCGATATGCCAAAAAGAAAAGGGCTTCAGTGTTTTCCTTCACGGCGGCGGTAGATTTCTTCGGTAGAGTGGCTGTTGAGCAAATCACCAACAAGGAGAAATCACATGAGCCAGAAAGTTGCATACGTCACCGGCGGCATGGGCGGCATCGGGACTGCCATTTGCCAGCGCCTGCACAAGGAGGGTTTCAAGGTCATCGCAGGTTGTGGCCCTACCCGTGACCATGCCAAGTGGCTGGCTGAGCAGAAAGCCCTGGGCTACACCTTCTATGCGTCGGTGGGCAATGTGGGCGACTGGGATTCCACGGTAGAAGCCTTTGGCAAGACCAAGGCCGAGCACGGCACCATCGACGTGCTGGTGAACAACGCCGGCATCACCCGCGACCGCATGTTCCTCAAGATGTCGCGCGAAGACTGGGACGCGGTGATTGAAACCAACCTCAACAGCATGTTCAACGTCACCAAGCAGGTGGTGGTCGACATGGTGGAAAAGGGCTGGGGCCGCATCATCAACATCAGTTCGGTGAATGGTGAGAAGGGCCAGGCGGGCCAGACCAACTACTCGGCGGCCAAGGCGGGCATGCATGGCTTTTCGATGGCTCTGGCGCAGGAGCTGGCCACCAAGGGCGTGACGGTCAATACGGTGAGCCCCGGCTACATCGGCACCGACATGGTCAAGGCGATCCGTCCCGATGTGCTCGAAAAGATCGTGGCCACGGTTCCCGTCAAGCGCCTCGGTGAACCCAGCGAAATCGCTTCCATCATTGCGTGGCTGGCTTCGGATGAGGGTGGCTACGCCACCGGTGCTGATTTCTCGGTTAACGGTGGCCTGCACATGGGTTGATGCCCGAAGGGTTGGAAAAACAAAAAACCCCGCAATGCGGGGTTTTTTGTTGGAGGAGCAAGAGGGAAGGGGCTGCCGGTTACCTTGCTTCGAGGAGCCTATGAAATGGGCCGTTCGGCAGAAACACAACCGGTACCTTGGTACGCTTTGTGCTTCGGTTTTGAGGCTGGCATTGGATGGGCGCTTGAAGCGGGAAAATGGCTGCCACGTCTTCAGAAGCGGGCGGGAGCGCGCTTGCGATCGCGTTCGTCTTCGGGCCAAGCGGACAAGATTGCGGTGGTATTCATGCTGGAAAACTCCTGTGATGTACCAACAACGCGGCCCATCTACTGTCCGTTGACAGCGTCTCGCAAAAAAATGCAACCGTAAGTGCCCGCAGGCTTACCTCTACACCGCTATCAAAAATAATAGCTAAAAATGATTGCTGGATAAGCGCAAAGGTCGAATAACGATCACTTTGTTATTACATGAATTTACATTTTTGGCCTATGCCGCTGCCGAGATTTCTTCCAGTTCCGAAGAAATTTCCAGCCAGCGTTCTTCCAGTTGGGCCGTCTCTTCATGGCCTGCCTTCAGGGCGCGGCCACACTCTGCGATCTCGGCCGGGGGCAGGGCCTGCGTGAGCTTGTGCTCGAGCGCAGCCCGTTCGCCAGCCAGCGTCGCCAGGCGCTTGTCGATCTGCTCCAGCTCTTTTTTGAGTGGCCGTGTTTTTTCGGCTTGTTGCTGGCGCGCCTGGGCATCCAGTTTGCGTTGTTCTCGCCCGTCCCTTGAAGGGGTTGTGGCGGAGGTCGGTGTGGGCACCGGGGCCGCGACAGGAGCGGGATTTGCTGCCGCTGAAGTTGCGTTGGCCTTGGGGGCCGTGGAGCTTGCCACCGAGACCTGTGCCTGCTCGGCCAGGCGTGCCTCTTCGCGAAGGCGTTTGGACTCTTCGAGCAGGTAGCGCTGGTAGTCGTCCAGATCGCCATCGAAGGGCCCCACAACGCCCCGGCCCACCATCCAGAAGTCTTCGCAGACCGAGCGCAGCAGCGAACGGTCGTGGCTGACCAGCATGACGGTGCCGTCGAAGTCGTTGAGCGCCATGGCCAGGGCTTCGCGGGTGGCTAAGTCCAGGTGGTTGGTAGGTTCGTCCAGCAGCAGCAGGTTGGGGCGTTGCCACACGATCATGGCCAACACCAAGCGGGCTTTTTCGCCACCGCTCATGGTGCCCACGGCTTGCTTGACCATGTCGCCCGTGAAGTTGAACGTGCCCAGATAGCTGCGCAGGTCTTGCTCGCGGCTGGGTTGCTTGATGTCGGGGCCCAGTTCCTTGGCCAGGCGGATCATGTGCTCCAGCGGGTTCTCGCCGGGGCGCAGCACGTCGAGTTCCTGCTGGGCGAAGTAGCCGATGTTCAGGCCCTTGCCTTCGGTCACGCTGCCGCCCAGGGGTTTCATGGTGCGGGCAATGGTTTTGACCAGCGTGGACTTGCCCTGGCCGTTGGCACCCAGAATGCCGATGCGCTGGCCCGCCAGCACCGAGCGGTTCACGCCGGTGAGGATGGTGGTGGGCGTGCCCTCGTCGTCCACATAGCCAAATGATGCATCGCTGATGGCCAGCATCGGGTTTGGCAGATTGGCGGGTTCCTTGAACTCGAAGGTGAAGTCCGCCTCGGCCAGCACGGGGCCAATCTTTTCCATGCGTTCGAGCTGCTTGACGCGGCTTTGCGCCTGCTTGGCCTTGCTGGCCTTGGCCTTGAAGCGGTCGATGAACTTCTGCAGATGGGCCATCTTCTCCTGCTGTTTGGAGAAGCTGGCCTGTTGCAGTTCAAGCTGCTGGGCGCGCAGCTCTTCGAACTTGCTGTAGTTTCCACCGTAGCGGTTCAACTCGCCTTGCTGGATTTGCAGGGTGACGTTGGTGATGGCATCCAGAAACTCGCGGTCATGGCTGATCACGATCATGGTGCCCGCGTAGCGCTTGAGCCAGGCTTCGAGCCAGACCAGGGCGTCCAAGTCCAAGTGGTTGGTGGGCTCGTCCAGCAGCAGCAAATCGCTGGGGCACATCAGCGCGCGCGCCAGTTGCAGGCGCATGCGCCAGCCGCCCGAAAAGCTGTTGACGGGCTGGTCGAGCTCGCTCACGCGAAAGCCCAGGCCCAGAATAAGTGCCTGCGCGCGTGCCACCGCATCATGGGCACCGGCGTCGTGCAGGTCCGAATAAGCATGGGCGATGGCCATGCCGTCGTCGCTGGCCTCTGCGTCCAGCAACTGTTGCTGGACCTCGGCCAGACGCGTGTCACCCTCCAACACAAAGTCAGTGGCCGACTGGTCGGTTTCGGGCATGTTCTGCGCGACCTCCGCCATGCGCCAGCTGGTGGGGATGTAAAAATCTCCCCCGTCTTCGTGCAGTTTGCCGCTGAGCAAGGCAAACAGGCTCGACTTGCCCGCGCCATTGCGGCCCACAAGGCCGACGCTTTCGCCGGGGTTGATGGTGGCGGAAACGCTGTCGAGCACGACTTTGGCGCCGCGTCGCAGGGTAACGTTCTTGAGGGTGATCATCCGGAACTCAGAAAAAAGCGCACCCGCACTGGGCGGGTGGCGTGAAAAAGCAGGGGGCCAAGGCTGTTGCAAACCATGCAACGGATGCAACAAGGCGGTGGCGCGCAACCCTCTATTGTGCCGTGAGCCGGCTTTGGGCGGCCAAGGCCTGCCGAGTCACCAGCAAAACCTGGTCTTCACCCGCACTGGTATCGAGCCAGAAAACAGGCAGTTGGGGGAAAGCGGCCTCGAAGTAAGCGCGTTCGTTACCGATCTCCAGAATGATCACTGCATCCTCACTCATGCAGGCGGGAGCAGCGGCAAACAGCTGGCGCACAAAGTCCATGCCATCGTTGCCTCCGGCCAGGGCCAGCTCGGGCTCGGCACGGTATTCGGCGGGCAAGGCGGCCATGCTGGCCGCATTCACGTAGGGCGGATTGCACAGGATCAGGTCCCAGGGGCCGGGCAGGGCAGCCAGGCCATCGGACAGCTGCAGCTGGATGCGGTCTTGCAGGCCGTGTTTGTCCACATTGATGCGGGCTACCGCCAGCGCGTCGGGCGATATGTCGGCGCCCGTCACTTGCACCTCGGGCCAGGCCATGGCCGCCAGCACGGCCAGGCTGCCGTTACCCGTGCACAGGTCCAGCACCTGGCGGGTGTGATCGCTCAGGTACTCGTCAGCCCCCCCATCGACCAGCAGTTCGGCAATGAAGCTGCGCGGCACGATGGCGCGTTCGTCCACGTAGAACGGTACACCCTGCAGCCAGGCCTCTTGTGTGAGATAGGCGGCGGGCTTGCGGGTGCGGATGCGCTCTTCAAAAAGAGTAGCTACCAGCGCTTGATCGGCGGGCGCTACGGGCTGATTCTTCATGGAATCGGGGGCTTCCGACAGATCACTGTCCAGCGGCAGCCCCAGACGCCAGAGCACCAGCCAAGCGGCTTCGTCGTGGGCATTGGTGGTACCGTGGCCAAAGGAGACGCCTGCTGCGGCAAGGCACTGCGCACCCGATTCGACCAGGGCACCCACGGTATCGCCCGCGACGGTGGGGTGCTGTTGTGGAGTGTTCATGCTGGCACTCCATAGGCGGCCAGGGCCTGCGCATGCAGGTTTTCCAGCGTGCGGCGGTAGATGTTCTTGAGGGGGTCAATGTCGGCCACCACGATGTGCTCGTCGATCTTGTGGATGCTGGCGTTGGGGGGGCCGAGTTCAATCACCTGGGGGCACACCTGGGCGATGAAACGGCCGTCGCTGGTTCCGCCCGTGGTGGAGAGTTCGGTGGTCAGCCCGGTCTCTGCAGTGATGGCCTGCTGCACGGCGCCCACCAGTTCGCCGGGGGTTGTCAAAAACGGCTGGCCGCCCAGCGTCCAGCGCAGGTCGTATTCCAGGCCATGGCGGTCTAGCACGGCGTGCACACGCTGCTGCAGGCCTTCGGCCGTGGATTCAGTCGAGAAGCGGAAGTTGAAGTCGATCACGACCTCTCCCGGGATCACATTGGTGGCACCCGTGCCGCCGTGCATGTTGCTGATCTGCCAGCTGGTGGGCGGGAAAAACGCGTTGCCCTGGTCCCACACCGTGGCCGCCAGCTCCGTGAGTGCGGGCAGGGCCTGGTGAATGGGGTTGCGGGCCAGTTGCGGGTAGGCAATGTGCCCCTGAATACCGCGCACCGTGAGCTTGCCGCTGAGCGTGCCGCGCCGCCCGTTCTTGATCATGTCGCCCGTTTTTTCGACGGAGGTAGGTTCTCCGACGATGCAGTAATCGAGCTTTTCACCACGCGCCTTGAGTTGCTCGACCACAACCTTGGTGCCATCCACCGAGGGGCCTTCCTCATCGCTGGTCAGAAGAAAGGCCAGCTCGATCAGGGGTGCTGGCGTGGTGGCCAGGAACTCTTCCACCGCCACGACAAAGGCGGCGATGGAAGTTTTCATATCGCTGGCACCACGGCCATACAGCTTACCGTCCTTGTGGGTGGGTACAAACGGGTCGCTGCTCCATTGGGCCAGCGGGCCTGTGGGTACGACATCGGTGTGGCCGGCAAACACTATGGTTTTAATAGCTGCTTGCGCTTTTCCATCAAGCGCTACAGGCCTTTTTGCCCACAAGTTGCTGACACGAAAGTCCGCCGGGCCGCTGTCCAGGCGCTCACACACAAACCCGAGCGGAGCCAGCCGCGCGGCCAGCAGGTCCAGGCAGCCCGCATCCTCGGGGGTGATGGAGGGCAGGGAAATGAGCTGTTCGGCGAGGTGCAGGGTACGGGACATTGGGGATTCGGTGGGATGGGGCCGTGCAGTCAGCTGTAGTTAGAGAGCGAAGCGTAAGCATCAGCGCGGCCTAGGCGAGAGACGGCAAGCCAAGGACCGCCCCGCAGCGAGGGCGTCGTCCCCCAGGGGGAAGGCGCCGCAGGCGACTCAGGGCGGAGACATTTCATGCCGCTGGTTTGACGTCCAGCACGATCTCGGTGAAGGAAGGCGCGTCGTCGGGTGCATCCCGCGCTTCCTTCTGCGCCTTGGCGGCATTGGCGGCCAGGGAGAAGTCGTTTTGCAAGCGCCACATGAGGTTGGTAGGCGAGTCAGCGTAGGCCATGCCTTCCTTGCGGTCGATCTTGGAGTCCATGATCAACCGGGCGAGGGCTTCCTCAAAGGTCAGCGAACCTTCGGCCATGGACTTCTCCATCGCTTCTTTGACGCCTGAGAAATCGCCTTTTTCGATCAGGTCGGACACCAGCTTGGTGTTGAGCATGACTTCCACCGCCGGAGCACGGCTGCCGTCGATGGTGCGCACCAGGCGTTGGGAGATGATGGCCTTCAGGGCGGATGCCAGGTCGCCCAGCATGGTGGGACGCACTTCGACGGGATAGAACGACAAGATGCGATTGAGCGCGTGGTAGCTGTTGTTGCCGTGCAGCGTGGCCAGACACAAGTGGCCGGACTGGGCGTAGGCAATGGCGGCCGACATGGTTTCGCGGTCGCGGATTTCGCCGATCAGGATCACATCCGGCGCCTGGCGCAGCGCGTTCTTGAGGGCGGTCTGCAGCGATTGGGTATCACTGCCGATCTCGCGCTGATTGACGATGGATTTCTTGTTCTTGAACTGGTACTCGACCGGGTCTTCGATGGTGAGGATGTGGCCGGTGAGTGCTTCGTTGCGGGTGTCGATCATCGACGCCAGGGATGTGCTCTTGCCCGAGCCCGTGGCGCCGACCATCAGGATCAGGCCCCGCTTTTCCATGATGAGTTCGCGCATCACGGGTGGAAGGCCCAGCGAGTCGAATTCGGGAATCTGCTGCGAGATGAAACGGATCACCACCGCGTAGCTGCCGCGCTGGCGCATGGCACTGATACGGAAGCGGCCCACACCGCTGAGCGGCACGCCCATGTTCAGCTCGCCGGTTTCCTCCAGTTCTTCGATGCGATCTGGAGGAACCACTTCGGAGAGCAGGTTGCGCGGCGCATCGGGCGGCAGGATCTGGTTGTTGATCGGGATGCATTCGCCGTTGATCTTGATCAGCGCCGGGGCATTGGCCGACAGGTAGACGTCTGATGCCTTCTTTTCGCTCATCAGGCGAAGAATCCGCTCCATCGTGCTCATGGTGTTTCCCTCTTGTTGTCGGTGTCTGTCGGCGGGCAGGCGGGATGGCCTGCCCCGGCCTTGAATGCGATCAGTCGCGCAGCAGGTCGTTGATGCTGGTCTTGGAGCGCGTCTGCGCGTCCACCTGCTTGACGATGATGGCGGCGTACATGCTGTAGGGCGTGCCGTTGGCGGCCGTCTTGGGCAGGTTGCCGCTGACCACCACCGAGCCCGAGGGCACGCGGCCATAGCTGATCTCGCCCGTGGCGCGGTTGAAGATGGGGGTGCTCTGGCCCAGGTACACGCCCATGCCCAGCACGGAGTTTTCTTCCACCACCACGCCTTCAACTACCTCGGAGCGGGCGCCGATGAAGCAGTTGTCTTCGATGATGGTGGGGCCGGCCTGCAGAGGCTCCAGCACGCCACCAATGCCCACGCCGCCCGACAGGTGCACGTTGGCGCCGATCTGTGCGCACGAACCCACGGTGGCCCAGGTGTCGACCATGGTGCCTTCGCCCACATAGGCGCCGATGTTCACGTACGAAGGCATCAGGATCGCGCCCTTGGCGATGAAGCTGCCACGGCGGGCGACGGCGGGTGGCACCACACGCACCCCGGTGGCCTTCATTTCTTCTTCAGACAAGTGGGCAAACTTGGTCTGCACCTTGTCGTAAAAACCCAGGTCACCGGCCTTGACGACCTCGTTGTCCTTCAGGCGGAACGACAGCAGCACGGCCTTCTTGATCCACTGGTGCACTGTCCACTGGCCCACACCATCGCGCGTGGCGACGCGCAGCGTGCCGTTGTTCAGCTCGGCGATCACATGCTCGACAGCGTCCTGGATCTCCTTGGGGGCGGCGGAGGGCGAAAGGCTGGCGCGGTTGTCCCAGGCGTTGTCGATGAGGGTTTGCAGTTGTTGGGTCATGTTGTTGTCTGTCAGTCTGTGGATCAGGAATCAGAAATCAGGCAGTGCGGGACTGGATGAATTGCACGATGCGCAACGCAGCCTCCGCGCACTCTTCGGTTTCGGCCACCAGGGCCATGCGCACGCGCTGGGCACCGGGGTTGCTGCCCTGGGCCTCGCGGGCCAGGTAGCTGCCAGGGAGCACCGTAACATTGTATTGAGCCAGAAGAGCCCGCGCGAACTCGGCGTCGTCCATGGCAAGCTGCTCGGGGACCTTGGCCCAGAGGTAGAAACCTGCATCGGGAAGGGCTACTTCCATGACACCCGCCAGCAGCGGCGTGACTTGGGCGAACTTCTTGCGGTAGCGCGTGCGGTTTTCCACCACATGCTGCTCGTCACCCCAGGCTGCAATGCTGGCGGCCTGCACGATGGGGCTCATGGCGCTGCCGTGGTACGTGCGGTACAGCAGGAAGGCCTTGATCAGGGCCGCATCTCCCGCCACAAAACCACTGCGCATGCCGGGCACGTTGCTGCGCTTGGAGAGACTGGTGAAGGAGATCAGGTTCTTGTAGTCGCTGCGGCCGAGCTTGTCTGCAGCCTGCAGGCCGCCCAACGGCGGTTCGTCGCGGAAGTAGATTTCGCTGTAGCACTCGTCCGAGGCAATCACAAAACCATACTGGTCGCTCAGTTCAAACAACTTCTTCCACTCCGTCAGCGGCATGACGGCGCCGGTGGGGTTGCCAGGGGAGCAAACAAAAAGCAACTGCGTCCGCTGCCACACGGAGTCCGGCACCGCGTCCCAATTCACGGCGAAATTGCGTGCCGGGTCGCTGGCCGCGTAGTAAGGGGCCGCGCCCGCCAGCAGGGCTGCACCTTCATAGATCTGGTAGAACGGATTGGGGCAGACTACCAGCGGCTGGCCTTTTGAAGGATCGATGATGGTTTGGGCAAACGAAAAAAGTGCTTCCCGAGAACCATTCACGGGAAGGACCTGGGTGGCCGGATCCAGCGTGATGGCATAGCGCAAATTCAGCCAGCGGGTGAAGGCCTCGCGCAAGCCCAACTCGCCAGCGGTGGCGGGGTAACTCGCCAGGCCACTGAGGTTGTTACTGAGTGCATCTTTGATGAACTGCGGTGTAGGATGGCGTGGCTCACCCATGCCCAGGCTGATGGGGCTGTAGGCTGCCGGGGGCACCACCCCCGCAAAGAGCTGCCGCAGCCGCTCGAAGGGGTAGGGCTGGAGATGGGAAAGCAGGGGATTCATGGGGCGCCATTATGGGCGATCACCTCAGATCAGTCGGCGCTGGATCGGCCATGGTTTAGCGGATCGTGACCGGAGCTGACCTCAATGCGTCGATGGGCCCGTGGTCTGTCAATCCGCTGTAAGGGATGTCCTGCATAACCCTTGCGAGTCGGTGGTAGTGCGGATCGGGATAGGCCGCAAGGCGTCTTTTTGCAGCCAATAGCTGGGCTATTGGCAAGAAAAGCAACGCAGCGGACTGCCCGAGGCCGCGCTATCACAGACCGCAGGGAGTTATGCAGGACATCCTAAATGCGTGTACCTAGTATTCAGGCCGTTTGATCAGAACAATAGAGGAGACACGATGTCAGGATTCCTACCGCTGCGTCCGGGGCTCTGGTGGATGCGCAGGTGGCATTTGCCTGGCAAGCTGCTCTCGCTGAGTCTTCTGGTGGGGGCGGCACTTGCCATTGCTGCGTTTGGGGCGCCTTTGTGGGCGCTTGCCTTGGCCGTAGTGGTGGTGTCGTACGCTCTGCTCGTGCTTTACCTCAGTCTGGCCACCGACCTTGCGGGTCTGGCGCAAACCATAGAGCTGACCCAGGCCGGGGATCTGCGGGCGCAGCCCCGTCGCGACTACGGACAAGACGAAGTGGCCGAGATGGCGCAGTCGCTCGACCGCATGGTGATCACGCTCTCCTCCATGGTGGCTGACATCCGTAGCAATGCGGCGCTGGTCGCGCATGCTGGGCAGAGCCTGGCCGAGGGCAATCGCTCGCTGGCCGACCGCACCGAGCAGCAGGCGGCCAACCTGGAGCAGACGGCCGCCAGTGTGGAGCAACTGTCTTCAGCGGTGCAGAACAACGCCCAGACCGCGCACAGTGCAGATGCCAGGGCGGCGCAGGTGCGTGACGCAGCCGATGTGGGCGCCCAGGCCATGGCACGTGCCGTGCAATCGGTCGAGGCCATCCAGCAAGGTGCGCGGCGCATGACCGAAATCATCGGTGTGATCGACAGCATTGCTTTTCAGACCAATATCCTTGCCCTGAACGCAGCCGTTGAGGCTGCTCGCGCCGGAGAGCAGGGCCGTGGGTTTGCCGTGGTGGCAGCAGAGGTGCGCACGCTGGCCAAGCGGTCCAGCGATGCCGCGCACGAAATTCGTGAACTGATCGGTGCCTCGGTCAGTCAGGTCGAAACCAGTGCGGGCCTGATTCGGTCGGCCGGGGAGGGGATCTCGGACATGGCGGGGGGCATTCGCAGCGTGGCAGCCAGCATGAGCGAAATCTCCGGATCGAGCGCCGAGCAAAGCACCGGCCTGCGCGAGGTGAGCGCCGCCGTGCAGCAACTGGACCAGATCACCCAGCACAACGCCCAGATGGTGGGCCATGCCGTGCAACAGGCAGAGGCCCTGGAAAGCCGTGCATCCACCCTGTCGCGCGCGGTCTCCGCATTCCGCCTGCAGCAGGGCACGGCCGAGGAGGCAGTGGTGCTGGTGGGCAAGGCCATGGCGCTGCACAAGAGTACCTCGCGCGACCAGTTCCTGCGCAGCATCACTGACAAGAATCAGCCCTACTACGACCGCGACATGTATGTGTTTGTCCTCGACCCCGCAGGCACCTACCTGGCCTTTGGGGGCAACACCGCCAAGGTGGGAACGCGGGTGCAGGACATTCCTGGCATTGCGGGCGACCGGCTGGTGAACGACATCGTTTCCCAGGCGGACCGTGAGCCGGGCTGGGTGGAGTACGACATCACCAACCCTGCCACGGGTGCGGTGCAGACGAAGATGTCTTACGTCAGCCGCGCGGGCGATCTGTATGTGGGGTGTGGGGTGTACAAGACGCTGGCAGCGCGTTGATCCCTTAACCCGCAGGCACTGGCCCAGAGCGTGGGTTCTGATAGCGCCCGACCGACTACTGCGGCCCCTGTAGCCGTCGCTGTCGGGCTCGCTCCATCGCTGCAGCGATGACGGCTTGGCGCGCGGCTTGGGCATTCTCTGCGGCAGCGGGGGAGACCACCTGGGCTGAAGATGCAGCGCCGTCCTTGGCCGACGCTCCGGGCGCTTCTTCTTCCTCTCCTTCGTCCATTACCGGATCCAGCGGAAGACGTTCGCGATGGGCCTGGTAGCGCTGGCGCGCCTGCTGCGCCAGCGGGGCAGACCATCCCGCCCATCCGGTGGCGCTGCCGCTAGCGTTTTCGAGCTGTATGCAGTCTACGGGGCATACGGGGATGCACAGTTCGCACCCGGTGCAATAGGGCTCGATGACGGTGTGCATTTTTTTGTGGGAGCCCACGATGGCATCGGTGGGGCAGGCCTTGATGCACAGCGTGCAGCCGATACACCAGGCTTCGTCGATGTGCGCCACGGTGCGTGGGGCTTCCACACCATGCTCCGCACTCAGCGGCAGCGGTGCTTGACCCGTGATGGCTGCGAGGCGGGCGATGCCCTCAGCGCCCCCCGGGGGGCACTGGTTGATGGGCACACCCTCTTCGGCAATGGCCCGGGCGTATGTGGCGCAGTCGGGATATCCGCAGCGTGTGCACTGCGTCTGGGGCAAGGCCGCGTCGATCCGCGCCGCAAGCGTGGAGACGGCGGCAGTTGATGCAAAAGCTGGCCGGGGGGCGCTCAAGCCTTGCGCACCGCATTGCGGCGGGTGCGGGCAGATGCTGCGGCGGTCACCGTAGTCTTCGCTGGCGTGGCAACGCTCACATCAGCGGGTGCGGCAGCGCCGGTGGGCTTGCTGGTGGTGGCAGCGGGTGCAGGTGCCACCCAGCGGGTGGCCACCGCCGCAGGCGCCTTGGCCGTAGGCTTGATTGGCGTTTTGGCGGCTGCTTTGACGGGCGTTTTTACAGCCGCTGTGGCGACGGGTTTGACGAGTGGCTTGGCGGCTGCCTTGGGAACAGGCGCTACGGCTTTTGTTGCTGCTGCTGCTGCTGCTGCTGCTGCTGTGCGCTGGGGCGGGTTATCGTCCGGCGTTTCCGTGACGGGGACTGCGATTTTCGCCTGGGGCTTTTCGTGCTCCAGGATGAAAGCGCGCACCTGGGGGTAGACCACTTCGCGCCAGCGCCGACCGCTGAAGATGCCATAGTGGCCCGCGCCCTTGGCCTCCAGGTGGCGCTGTTCCTTGCGCACGATGCCGCTGCACAGATCGTGCGCGGCTTCGGTCTGGCCCGAGCCGGAGATGTCGTCAAGCTCGCCTTCCACCGTGAACAGTGCGGTGGTGGTGATGTCCTGCGGGCGCACGCGCTCGATCTTGCCGTCGGGGGAGCGCACATCCCAGGTGCCGTGCACCAGTTTGTAGTCCTGGAACACGGTCTGGATGGTTTCCAGGTAGTAGTCGGCGTCCATGTCGAGCACGGCGTTGTACTCGTCGTAGAACTTGCGGTGAGCCTCGACACTGGCGTCGTCGCCCTTGATCAGGTCCTTGAAGTAGTCGTAGTGGCTGCTGGCGTGGCGGTCCGGGTTCATGGCCACGAAGCCGGTGTACTGCAGAAAACCAGGGTACACGCGCCGCCCTGCGCCAGGGAAGTTCTCGGGCACGCGGTAGATCACGTTGTTCTCGAACCACTCGAAGCTGCGATTCGTCGCCAGGTTGTTCACCGAGGTCGGGGATTTGCGGGCGTCGATGGGGCCGCCCATCATGGTCATCGTCAGCGGCGTGGTTTCGCCACGGCTGGCCATCAGGGACACGGCTGCCAGCACGGGCACAGTGGGCTGGCACACGCTGATCACATGGCAGTTGCCATAGATGCCCTGCAGGTGGCGGATGAACTCCTGCACGTAATTCACGTAGTCGTCGAGGTGGAACTCACCATCCGCCAGAGGGACCAGCCGGGCATTCTTCCAGTCGGTGATGTAGACCTTGTGGTCCTTGAGCATGGTGCGCACGGTGTCGCGCAGCAAAGTGGCGTAGTGCCCCGACAAGGGCGCCACGATCAGCACCACAGGCTGCGTCTTGAGCTTGGTCAAGGTGGCGGTGTCGTCCGAGAAGCGCTTGAAGCGGCGCAGTTCGCAGAACGGCTTGTCCATCTCGATGCGTTCATGCACCGCCACACCAACGCCGTCCACATCCACCGAATGGATCTCGAAAGCGGGCTTTTCGTAGTCCTTGCCCAGGCGGTACAGCAGTTCGTAGCCCGCAGACATGCGCTGCGCCAGCGGGCTTTCGCTGAAGGGGGACATGGGGTTGCTGAACAGCTTGGCAGCAGCCTGCGCGAAATCGGTAAAGGGCTCCATCAGGGAGCGCTGGGTTTCGTAGATGTGATACAGCATGGGCGAAACTCCGTTATGTTGCAGTGCAATATAACAGCACTTCGTAACAAGCGCATGGAGGAAAACCACCAATGCCAAGTCACCTATGCGACAGATCAAGGCGACTCACTTGGATCTTGTCCAATGAGCCGATGCCAGTCAAATTGCTATTGAATAGATAGCTGTAAATTTAATGTGGACTAGCGGTAGGGCCCAATTTTTCTCAAATTACTGCAGCTTTGGCTCAGCCTGCTCCTGCAGCCACGCCTCGAACGACTCCCGGGCTGAGTTGCGCAGGGCGGGGCGGAACGCGGTCTTGTTACTCAGGTACAGGCAATGCCGGATCACGGTATACGGATTGAAGCTGGCCTGTGGGTTTTGTTCTTCGAAGTGCTGCTTGTAGCGCTTGACCACGCCCACGGTCTCGCGCATCAGCGCATTGAAGCGGGCTCGCGTCATGCCACGGGACCACGCCTGAATGTCGTCCACAAAACCGTCTACCTTGGAAGGCTCGAACTCAAAATCCTTGAAGAAGTGCGTTGCAATCTTGAGGAAGGTGAACGCGTTGAGCTCGCTGCTGGGGGCTTGGGCCTTGCTGGGGGCCTGCGGGTTGTCGGCGGTGGCAGGGTCGGGCAGCGGCTCGGCGGTTTCGTCGGGGGCTTGCAGCAGTTCGGCGGCCGTGGCGTCGCGGATCTGGCGGAACTCGCGGTCGGCCAGCTCGAACAGGGCTGACAGCACATTGATGCGGCGCTTGAGTTCGCCTGGGATCGATTTCTTGTACTTGATTCGATGGTCCAGCACGCTCCAGGAGTCCTGGATGATGGTGCGCACCTGCAGCTCGAACGGCAGGTGGGCATAGGCTGCATGCTCAGGCTGCGTGCGTTCGGCATGGCTGAGCTTGAGGTCCAGATGCAGGCCTTTGTAGCCAAATGAGGCCTCGGTGCTTTCCACCGCCGTCACCTTGTCGGTGACATCGATCACGGCAAAGTGCCCGCGCACGATGGCCGCAATTTTCTCCAGCTCGTCCTCGTACAGGCACACCACACGCACGCCGACCAGGTCGGTGATGTAGTGCTGGATCTCGTAGGGCGTGTTGTTTTCCTCCAGTGCCGGGCGGTATTTGCGCACGAACTTGCGGATGCACTCATCCACATCCTTGACGCGGCCCTCCACCTTGGCGATCTCTACCCCACCCGACTGCGTGACCACTGCGGCCACCATGGCGGTGAAGGCGGTGCAGGCGGTGTCCAGCGCAGCGGATTGCTCTGCGTAGAACGCGCGGAAATGGGATTCCTCCAGGTCGAAATCAAGCGATGGCATGCTGGTTCTTTGGTGTGCGAGGGTGGTGGGTGGGGGGCGTGCTCAGGCCCCTGGTGCGGTGTTGAGGATGGTGCGCAGGGAGCATATCCAACAATGCCCGCCCAGCGTTGCCCTGTGTGCAAAGTGTGTGGGCAAATTCTGCTTTCTTGTGCCGGACAGATGCCCATAATGGTGCAGATCGCCACGGCGGTGGCTTTTGCCCACCGTGGCGCGTACATCACCCAGAACGCCATGACCCAACATTCTCCGGCAGGGATCGTCGATGCAGCCGCTGGGTCCACACCCTTGGCGCCTTCCCCTGGAGGAGGGAAGGGGACCACCAGCCACCGGTGGGTTCCCGTGGTGCTGCCGCCTCTGGTGGGGCTGCTGACCCTGGGGCTGACGTTCTTGTACTGGCAGAGCGCCGAGAGCGGTGCCCGCGCCAAGCAGGAGCAGAACTTTCAGGTTGCGGCCGACCAGATCGCCTACAACCTCAAGGACCGGATGGCCACCTACGAGGTGGTGCTTCGCGGAGTCAAGGGGTATTTTGAAGGGTCCGAGCGCATCGACCGGGCCGAGTTTCAGGCCTATGTGGGGGCGCTCCAGCTGCGTGAAACGCGCCCTGGCCTGCAGGGGGTTTCGCTCGTCATGCAGCTACCCGCTTCGGCGCTGGCGGCACACCTGGATGACATGCGCCAGCGCGGTTTTGCCCAATACACCGTGCGCCCCGAAGGTGCGCGCGAGGTGCTGGCGCCCATCACCCACATCGAGCCCTTGGAGGGCAACAACCTCAAGGCGCTGGGATTCGATGTGCTGACACTTCCCCCAGCAAAGGAAGCACTGGACCGGGCCCGTGACACCGGAGAGCTCGCCTTGTCCGGCCAGTTGACGCTGCTGCAAAACAGCAGCCCGGGGCTGGTCATGTACATGCCGCTGTATGGCGCGGGCGTCGATACACGCGCGGTGCATGGTCGGCGTGCAGGCCTTGCCGGCTGGGTGTCTGCGCCGTTCCTCCTGGAAGACGTGATCCACGGCATGTCGCGCGAGTTTGATGCCGACATCGGCTTTCGGATCACCGACGACACCAGCGCAGGCGCTCAAACCCTGCTATTTAGCAACGTTGTGCACCAGGCCGCTGTGCAGGGAGATGCCCCCTCGGGTCTGCAGGCACGGCGTGTGCTGGAACTGGGTGGCCGCCGCTGGGTGTTGCAGATGTCGCCCCTGCCTGCGTTTGCAGCGCGTTTTCAGGATGAGGGGCACCACCCTGTGGCCCTGATGGGCACGGTGCTGAGCCTGTTGCTCGCCTGGTTCACCTGGATCTTGGCCACGGGGCGCGAGCGGGCCGTGGCACTGGCACGCGACATGACGGCGGAGCTGCGCGCCACGCGCGATGACCTGGAGAGCACGCTCAACGCCATCCCCGACCTGTTGTTCGAGGTGGGGCTGGATGGCTGCATCTACCACTACCGGTCGGCGAGGTCCGAAGCACTGGCCGTGCCGCCCGAGATGTTTCTGGGTCGCCTGCTGCGCGACGTGGTCCCGCCCGAAGCCGCCGCTGGCTGCCATGCAGCGCTGGAGGCCGCGCACCGCACGGGCTATTCGGCGGGCCACCAGTACCGCCTGGAACTCCAGGGTACTACGCACTGGTTTGAGTTGTCCATTGCCCGCAAGGAAAGCGCCACTTCGGGCGATGAACCCCGGTTTATCGCGCTCTCGCGCGACATCACCGAGCGCAAGCAGGCCGAGGCGCGCACGCACCAGCTGGCATATTTCGACGCGCTCACCGGCCTGCCCAACCGGCGCATGCTCCTGGACCGCATGGAGCACGCCTTGCGCAGCGCCCAGCAAACGGCGCAGGTGGGCGCCGTGCTGTACATCGACCTCGACAACTTCAAGCAGATCAACGACGCGCGGGGGCACACGCTGGGTGACACGCTGCTCATGCAGGTGGCGCAGCGCCTCGCGCAGCAGCTGCGCCCCGGCGACACCGTGGCCCGCCTGGGTGGGGACGAGTTTGTGGTGCTGGCGCACAACGTGGCGACCGATATGGAGGCCGCCGGGCGCCAGGCCCTGCTGGTGGCCGAAGAAATCCGCACTGCGCTGGAAGCGCCATATACCATCGACACGCACCTCTACAGCACCACGGGCAGCATCGGCATTACGCTGTTCCCCAAGCGCGGCGAAGGCGTGGAAGATCTGCTGCGCGAGGCCGACACCGCCATGTACCGCGCCAAGGACCTGGGCCGCAACCGCATCCGCTTTTATGAGGCGGCCATGCAGGCCGATGTGCAGGAACGTCTGGCGCTGGAGCAGGACCTGAAGAAAGCCCACGCTCTGGGCCAGTTGGCTGCATTCGTGCAGAGTCAGGTGGACGCATCCGGCACCGTGGTGGGCGGCGAGTTGCTGATGCGCTGGGACCACCCCACGCGCGGCAATGTGCCGCCCGGCCGCTTCATCCCCATCGCCGAGGCCTCGGGTCTCATCCTGCGCATGGGCGACTGGATGATCCAGCAGGCCTGCGAAACCCTGGCCCGCCTGCAGGCTGCGGGGCGCGAGCTGTCGCTGTCGGTCAACGTGAGCGAGCGGCAGTTCCGCCAGGATGACTTTGTCGAGCGTGTGCGCCACATGCTGGCCCACACCGGCGCCCATCCAGCCAACCTGATCCTCGAAGTGACCGAGAGCCTGCTCATCGAGGATCTGGACGACACCATCGCCCGCATGACCGAAATCGTGGGCCTGGGCGTGCGCTTTTCCATCGACGACTTCGGCACTGGTTATTCGAGCCTGGCCTACCTCAAGCGGCTGCCGCTGTACGAGCTCAAGATCGACAAAAGTTTTGTGGACGACACCCCTGACGACCCCAGCGACACCGCCATCGTGCAGTCCATCATCTCGGTCGCCAGCCACCTGAACCTGCGCGTGGTGGCCGAGGGTGTGGAAACCCGTGCACAAGCAGATTTTCTGGTGGCGAGCCAGTGTGACTGCCTGCAGGGCTACCTGTTCGGGCGGCCGGAGCCGCTGGCGGCGTGGCTCGGTAGGCTGACTTCACCGCAATGATGCGCTGCCCGCTTGGTGAAAGTGCTGCACCGCCCGATCAGGAGCCGAAGGTGGCTCAATGGGCCACGAACGCCCAGCGTTCATGGTCCCGCCAGCGGCCATTGATCTTGAGGTAGCGGGGCGAAAAGCCTTCTTGCCGGAAGCCACAAGCCCGCACCAGCGCAATGGACGCTGCGTTGCCGGGCTGGATGTTCGCCTCCAGCCGGTGCAGCTTCAGTGGCCCAAAGGCGTGGCGCAGCAGCTGTTGCATGCCCGCACGCATCAGGCCCTGGCGCTCGTAACCGGCGAAGACGTAGTAGCCCAGGTAAGCGCTGCGAAAGTTGCCCATCACGATCTGTGAGAGATTGAAGACGCCCGCGATCTGTTCGCCTTCGCCCGCTTTGGGCGGCCGGCACACCAGAAAACCCTGGTTCGCAGGCGTGTCCAGCTGCGCCAGATATGCTGCAAACGACTCGGGGGTCGATGGCGCCGAGGTCTAGGGTGTATGCAGGGCCTGGCTGCGCTGGGCCAAAGTGACAAAGCGCTCTGCATCCGCTGCCACGGGTGCGCGCAAGGCGACGGGCGCGGTGGCTTGGGTTTTTACGCGCACTTGCACACGCTTTGGTTCTGCCCGCAAGCCATCACCCCGCTGCGCGGCGTCAGGCAGCCAGGGCCTGGGCTGCTGGGTCTGCAGAAGATTCAGGCGCGTTGGCATACGCCTGCATCGCCAGCGCATGCACCTCGCGCGCAGGGCGGTCCTTGAGCAAATGGTTGCTCCACACCTGGCGCCAGATGCGGGCGCCAGGCAAGCTGTGGCGCAGGCCCAGCATGTGGCGGGCGATGTGGGGCCAGGGGATGCCGTACTGGGCAGCCTCGCGCTCCATGTACTCGACCATCTTGAGTTCGACCTCTTCGCGCGTCAGGGGGCAGGGCATACCACCTTGTTCGCCGTAGTAGAGCTGGTCCCAGCGGGCCAGCCACCAGGGGTTGTGGTAGGCCTCGCGACCGATCATCACACCGTCCAGGTGCGTGAGCTGCTCTTGCACCACCGCATCGGTGGTGATGCCGCCGTTGATGGCGATGGTGAACTGCGGAAACTCGGCCTTGAGCTGGTGCACCACCTCGTAGCGCAGGGGCGGGACATCGCGGTTTTCCTTGGGAGAGAGGCCTTGCAGCCAGGCGTTGCGCGCATGCACGATGAACACGGTACACCCGGCGTCGGCCACGGTGCCGATGAAGTCGCGCACAAAACCGTAGTCCTCCACCTTGTCGATGCCGATGCGGTGCTTGACGGTGACGGGCACGCTGACCACGTCCTTCATGGCCTTCACGCAGTCGGCCACCAGCTGAGGCGATTTCATCAGACTGGCGCCAAACGCGCCGCGCTGCACCCGGTCGCTGGGGCAGCCGCAGTTGAGGTTGATTTCGCCGTAGCCCCATTGCGCGCCCAGGCGCGCAGCCTCGGCCAGCTTGTCGGGCTCGTTGCCGCCCAATTGCAGGGCCACAGGGTGCTCTTCGGCGTTGAAGCGCAGGTGCCGCTCGGTGCCGCCATGGATGATGGCGCCCGCGTTCACCATCTCGGTGTACAACAGGGTCTGGCGGGTCAGCAGCCGGTGAAAGTAACGGCAGTGGCGGTCGGTCCAGTCCATCATCGGGGCGACGGACATGCGCCAGGGGCTCAGGGTGGTTTCCACGGGCAAACTAGAAAAGCGGGGAGGGTGGGGGT
>NZ_JAMXAX010000109.1 GCF_023913775.1 Acidovorax facilis | reverse complement strand
GAGACTTTGCTTTTGCTGCAGTCCCAGGGCTATTGCGTGGCGTTCGCTCTGGCTCAACTGCTGGTAATTCTTCTGTGTCATCTTGGCCTCAATTCTCGGTGTTGCACTTCAGAATTGAGGCCGCCCAGTATCAGACCTCGGCCAAGGCCAGGACCACGGCATTGTCTTCCACCACCAGCGCGACCGGGCTGCCCGCGCGCAGGCCACTGCCGGGCGCCGCAAAACCCACCATCTGCAAACCACCCGACAGCTCGGCAGACACCTCATCGCCCGACTCGCCCCGCACCACGCGCGTGGCTTTTGCGGGCAGGCGGTGGATGCCGGGTGCATCGGCCACCGCAGACCCAGACGCTGATGCCAAACGACCACCCCGCTCCACGCGCACGGCCGTGGCCTTGCACAGCGCCTGCACGGCAAGCCCCGGCTGCAGGCCCAGCAGCTCCGCACTCTCGCGGGTGATGCGCGCGGCCAGTGCTGCGGGCACGCCCATTGCGGCACCATCGGCATCGCCCGCATTGCCCAACCGCAGGTGCACCGCCACGATCTGCCCCTGCACCACCAGCCGCTCCACCACACACGGCAACTGGTTGCGCATGCTGGTGCGCACCGCCAGCCGCGCCAGCGCAGGGCCCGCATGGGGCGTGGCCTGCCAGCGCGACAGCACAGCGCCCCGCGCCTGCGCCATCGCGTCGGCCGCCGCCAGCAGCTGGTGCCCCGCCTCGGTCAGCTGCGCACCGCCGCCCCCTGCCCCACCCACCGCGCGGGCCACCAGCGGCGTGCCCGCCAGATTGGTCAGCGTGTCCACCGCCTGCCACGCGGCCTTGTAGCTCACGCCCACGGCACGCGCGGCCTGCGAGATGGAGCCACAGGTGCCAATCTGGCGCAGGATGTCGATGCGTTTGTCGGCCAGTGCATGGCCCAGCGCATCCGTGAGAGAAAGAGAAACAGGCATGCGCGGATGATGCCTGAGCGCTCCCTTCACGCCGCCTTGCGGCGTAGCCCCGTGACGGGCTTTGCCAGCTTCTGCTGGCGCTCCAGCGCGCCAGTCGCTGCGGCCTTCAGCAGCCGCTGGAAGGAGGGGCATTGCGCATGGCTCTCCGCCGGGCAGGCCGCCGCATGCCGCAGGCCGTTGCTCATGGCCTTGAGGCGTTTGACCATGGCATCGAGTTCATCGGCCTTGGCCGAGAGCAGTTGTCGGTCAATGCTGGGCTCGCCGCTGGGCAAAAACATGGCGCGGATGTCGTCCAGCGAGAACCCGGCCGATTGCCCCAGTGCAATCAGCGCCAGCTGGTCCAGCACGCCCGGCGCAAAACGGCGGCGCTCGCCCGGTTTTCCCACCGAGTGGATCAACCCCTTTTCTTCGTAATACCGCAGCGTGGAGGCCCGCAGCCCGGAGCGTTTGGTGACTTCGGCAATGTCCATCAAAAAACCCCTTGACTTCAAGTTGACTTGAACTTCTATATTCCATTCAAAACCTCCTTCCGTCAACTTTTCGAGGTGCTTTGATGACACTCCCACTGCAAGAATTCCCCCTCGCGATGCTGATAGGCATCGGCGCCACCGCCGTCATGGATGCATGGCTTTTGCTGCTCAAGCACCTGGGCGTCCCCACCCTCAACTTCGCCTTCATCGGCCGCTGGGTGGGCCATCTGTTTCGGGGCCAGTTGGCCCATGCCGCCATCGCCAAGGCGGTGCCCATCCGGGGGGAATTGGCCTGGGGCTGGCTCACGCACTACGCCGTGGGCGTGGCGTTTGCCACCGCGCTGGTCGGCCTCCAGGGCGCCGACTGGGTACGCAGCCCCACCCTGCTGCCCGCGTTGGCCGTGGGCGTCTGCACCGTGGCGGCGCCGCTGCTGGTGATGCAGCCCGCCATGGGCTCGGGCTTTGCGGCATCGCGCACGCCCACGCCGCTCAAGAACTGCCTGCGCAGCTTGGCCAACCACACCGTCTTTGGCTTCGGCCTGTACCTGTCTGCGCTCGCCATCGCACTGATTTCGCGATGACGGTTCTGCGCGTTTTTCCCCTCGAAATCACCTGTTTGGAACCCATGCCATGAAAACCATCGCCATCATTTATCACAGCGCCCACGGGCACACCGCACACATCGCCCGCCACGTTCTGGAGGGCGCCCAGGGCGTTTCCGGCATCCATGCCGAGTTACGCCAAGCCGAAGACCTGGCCCACGCACCCGACAGCCTGTTGCACTACGACGGCTTCATCCTGGGCTCGCCCACCTACCTGGGCGGAGTCTCCGGTCCGTTCAAGACCTTCATGGACGCCACCGGCCGTCTGTGGAAAACGCAGCAGCTCAAGAACAAGCTCGCGGCGGGCTTCACCGTGTCGTCGCTGCCTGCGGGCGACAAGCAGTCCACACTGCTGTCGATGTGGGTGTTTGCCATGCAGCACGGCATGGTGTGGGTGGGCAACCCCATCCTGCCCGAGCAGCACACCGGGGTTCCGTATGACGAAGCAGCCAATCGGCTCGGATCCTGGTCGGGCCTGATGGCGCAGGCAGGCCATGGGGCGGCGGCAGATGCGTTTGTGCCAGGCGATACCAAGACCGCCCGCATGTTTGGGCGGCATTTCGCCGAGACCTTGCAGCGCCTGGGCGGTGTGGCGGCACACCAACCCGCTGAGGCGGTGGCTGCATGATCCCCGCCCGCTACGGCCCCGTGCTGTTCAGCTTCATCCTGTCGGGCGTGATGTCGCTGCTGGTGTCCGGCATCTCCACCTTTCGAGCCGCGCAGGTGGACCAGGGGTTTCTAGGCCTCTGGGTGGGCACGTGGCTCACGGGGTGGCTGTTCGCCTTCCCGGCGGTCATGCTGGCGGCACCGCTGGCCCGCAGGGTGGTGGCGCGGGTCGTCGCGCGAGAAGGATAGACAGAGGCAGGCAGGGAAAACTCATGACCTTGCCTATACTCTCGCTATTCCATAAACGAATAGCGCTTTTGCGCCAACCGCCATGCCCCACCTCGCCGCATCCATGATCCGCACCCTCGCCTGTGCTGGTGTTGCATGGGCCGTGCTAGGGGTGGCACATGCCGACACCGTCTCGGTCGCGGTGGCCGCCAATTTCACGGCGCCCATGCAGAAGATTGCCGCAGCTTTTGAGGCCGACACGGGCCACAAGGCCGAGCTCTCGTTCGGTGCCACCGGCAAGTTTTACGCGCAGATCACCCACGGGGCGCCGTTTCAGGTGCTGCTGTCGGCCGACGACACCACGCCTGCCCGGCTGGAGCGCGAGGGCAAGGCCGTAGCCCACTCGCGCATTACCTATGCCATCGGCACGCTGGTGCTGTGGAGCGCACAACCCGGCACCGTGGATGCCAAGGGCGATGTGCTCAAGTCGGGTGATTTCAAGCACCTGGCCATTGCCAACCCCAAGCTGGCGCCCTATGGCGCGGCGGCCCTGCAGGTGATGGAAAATCTGGGCGTGGCGACGGCCCTGCAGCCGCGCCTGGTGCAAGGCGAGAACATCGCCCAGACCTTCCAGTTTGTCTCCACCGGCAATGCGCAGCTGGGCTTTGTGGCGCTGTCGCAGGTAATGGCCGACGGCAAGATCCGCAGTGGCTCGGCTTGGCAGGTGCCGGCCAGCCTGCACGAACCCATCCGGCAAGATGCCGTGCTGCTGATGCCAGGCAAGGACAGCGCGGCAGCCAGCGCACTGCTGACCTACCTGCGCGGCAGCAAGGCGCGCGCAATCATTCAATCGTACGGCTATAGTTTCTGACCGCCTATAGCCCCATCGACGGATCGCCCATCTTCATGCCATTTTCCAGCGCTGATCTGGCAGCCATCGGCCTCACGCTGCGGCTGGCGGGCACTACCATGGTGTTGCTTCTGGTGCTGTGCACTCCGCTGGCCTGGTGGCTGGCGCACACGCCGTCGCGCTGGCGCGGCCCGGTGTCGGCCGTGGTGGCGCTGCCGCTGGTGCTGCCGCCCACGGTGATCGGCTTTTACCTGCTGGTGACGCTGGGCCCCAACGGGCCCCTGGGGCAGTTCATGCAATGGCTGGGGCTCCCCACCCTGCCCTTTACCTTCTGGGGGTTGGTGGTGGGCTCGCTCATCTATTCGCTGCCTTTTGCGGTGCAGCCCCTGCAGCACGCTTTTGAAGCCATCGGCCGGCGCCCGCTGGAGGCTGCGGCCACGCTGGGCGCAGGGCCGCTGGACCGCTTCTTCACCGTAGCGCTGCCGCTGGCGCGCCCCGGGTTCATCACCGCCGCGATCCTGAGCTTTGCGCACACGGTGGGCGAGTTTGGTGTGGTGCTCATGCTGGGCGGCAACATCCCGGGTGTCACGCGCGTGGTGTCTGTGCAGATTTACGACCACGTCGAGGCGCTGGAATACACCCAGGCGCACTGGCTGGCGGGCGGCATGGTGCTGTTTTCGTTTGTGGTGCTGCTGGGGCTGAACCTCACCCGCCGCAAAACTGTGTCGATGGTGCAGTGATGACCACCACTGCTTCTTCGGCACAGATCACCGCGCAACTGACGCTGACTCGCCCCGGGTTTACGCTGGATGTGGACCTGCAATTGCCCGGCCGAGGTGTGACCGCCCTCTTCGGCCCCTCGGGCTGCGGCAAGACCACCTGCCTGCGCGCGATTGCCGGTCTGGAGCGCGCGCAGCCTGGGCGTGTGGAGGTCAACGGCGAGGTGTGGCAGGACGATGCACAGACCATCTGGCGCGCCACACACGAGCGGGGCCTGGGCTATGTGTTCCAGGAGGCCAGTCTGTTCGACCACCTGAGCGTGCGTGGAAACATCGACTACGGCCTGAAGCGCACGCCCCCCGCACGCCGCAAGGTGGCGCTGGAGCAGGCGGTGGACTTGCTGGGCATCGCCCCCCTGATGGACCGCAAGCCCCAGACCTTGTCGGGTGGCGAACGCCAGCGCGTGGCCATCGCCCGTGCGCTGGCCACCAGCCCCCGCCTGCTCCTGATGGACGAACCCCTGGCTGCCCTGGACGCCCAGCGCAAGGCCGAAGTCCTGCCCTATCTGGAGAGGCTGCAACACACCCTCGACATCCCCATGCTGTATGTGAGCCACGCCATCGACGAGGTGGCAAGTCTGGCCGGGCACATGGTGCTGTTGCGCAAGGGCCGTGTGCTGGCACAGGGCCGCACCAACGAACTGATCGTGCGGCTGGACCTGCCCCTGGCCCATGGCGACACTGCCGCCACGGTGATCGAAGGCACGGTGCAACAGCACGACCCGCAGGACCACATCACGACCGTGGCATTCAGCGGTGGGCACCTGATGCTGGTCAGCCCCAGGGCACACGCCACGGGCGAGCCCATCCGGCTGCGGGTGCAGGCGCGTGATGTAAGCCTGGCACTCACCGCACCCTGCGACACCAGCATCCTCAATGTGCTTCCAGCCACGGTGGTGGCGCTGGGCGAAGACAGCCCCGGGCAAATGATGGTGGCCCTGGATGCAGGCACCACACGGCTGCTGGCGCGGGTCACGCAACGCTCGGCCCAGGCGCTGGCGCTGGCGCCCGGCCAACCCGTATTTGCACAGGTGAAGGGCATTGCCATCGTGAACTGATGGGCAGCGCAATCCGGGCCTCCCTCCGAAGGCCCCACAGGCGAACCCAGTGGCCACCACGGCCTCCCATCGGTCGTATGATGACCGTCAAAAAACAAGGGTGGGAACAAGGGGTGGAAATGGTTTCAATCTGGCACGACGCCACCATGGCGTTTGCAGTGGGGTTTCCGCCGCTGCTCCAAAGCCTGCTGTTCTGGATCTTCGCGTCGCTGGTGGTGCATGTGTGCCAGCGCCTGGTCGAACACACGGCGTTTTCGGTCGATCCATCGAGCCGCCGCATCAGCGCCTCGCAAGCTGCCCTGTGCATTGGCTGCATTGTCTGGGCCCTGGATGTGGTGGGTCTGTTCATGTATGCCGAGCTGGCGCACCACGTGCTGGAGCTGGTGCCCGCCCTCAGTGGCCTGCTGATCATGGCGGTGAGTGCGCGACTCACCATTCCGACACTCAGCACCAGCGCCAGCAAGGCGCGCATTGTGGTGGCCGGTGTGTGGCTGGCGGCTGGCATGCTGACGGGGCACTTTGCGATCACCTGGGGCCACGTGCAAAGTTTTTCGCAGGTCAATGTGCTGGCAATCATGGCGTCCATGGCCACGGCCGTGGCCCTTGCGGCGTGCACCGCCATCCGGCACCGCTCGGCCAAGCTCAGCATGCTCACGCCCCGCTACCGCGCACAAACCTGGGAAGACAAGGTGCTGTGCGGCGCCGCCATCCTGGTGCTGCACTGGATGCTGGTCAACACCTTTGCACTGCACCTGGGCGACCCCAGCGGTGAGTCCGACGGCATTGCGCTGCTGGTCACCGTGCTGGCCTTTGCCATTGCCGTAGCGCTAGAACAGATGAGCAACATGCGCTCGGACGCTGGCCGCCAGCAGCTCTTGCGACGCGGGCTGTCGATGATGCGGTCATCGGCCACGGCGCAAAACGCCCAGCGCGACATGCAGCTGTCGCTCATTGCGGACCATTTGCACCGGCTGCTGCACCCGGAGAACCTGGCGTTGCACTTTCAGCCCATCGTCGATTTTCAGCAGCGTGGCGTGCAGTTCGAGGCCCTGCTGCGCATGACCGACACGACCCTGGGCGCCATCAATCCTGAAACCTTCCTGCTGGTGTGCGAGTTGCAGGGCAAGACGCCCGAAGTGGACCGGATGATCCTGCGCAACGCACTCGACAGTGCCAAGGCCTGGCAAGCCCAGGGCCTGAACGACACGACCATCAGCGTGAACGTGGCCCCCATCACGCTGCTGGACGACCGCTTTGCCCCGTGGCTGCGTGAGGAACTGGCCCTGCGCGGCCTGCCGCCGCGCACCCTCAAACTCGAAATGACCGAACACGCCATCATTGCGCTGGGCACGGAGATGGTGGCCGCCATCCACACACTCAGCGCCATGGGTGTTGTGGTGTGGATGGACGACTTTGGCGCCGGCTACTCGTCGCTGGGCATGCTGGCCGACCTGCCGATTGCAGGCATCAAATGCGACCGGCTCTTTGTGCGAAAGCTGCCGCAGGACAGCCGGCGGCAGATGCTGCTGCGGCATATCAGCGCGCTGGCCGGCGAGTTCGGCCTGTCTGTGGTGGTGGAAGGCGTGGAGACCGTGGAGGAGCTGCAGACGCTGGCCGCCATTGGGCTGCACTGCATCCAGGGCTACGTGTTCAGCAAACCCATTCCAGCAGCCCACGTACCCGACTGGCACCACACCCACATGCAGCCCCAGCGCGCAGCGCTGCAGGCCTTGCTGCGCCCGGCGGGTTCCACACCGTTTTCAGCACTCCCGCCCGCCATCGCGCCAGCCCCCGGACTCTGAACCCATGGCAACACTCAAAACACTGGTCTTGGGCGGGTACGGCAACTTTGGCGCACGCATCTGCCGCGCACTGGCAGGCGACGCGGCTACGCGCCACCACATCGCCCTGCTGGTGGCAGGCCGCGATGCATCCCGCGCCCAGGCCTTGGCGAACACATTGGGCCACGGCGCTCAGGGCGTGGTCCTCGACCACCAGGCCCCGGGTCTGGCTGCCACCTTGCGCGAATGGGGCGTGGATCTGGTCATCCACACTGCGGGGCCTTTTCAGGCACAGGGTTACAGCGTGGCCCAGGCCGCTGCTGAGGCGGGCGCGCACTACATCGACCTGGCCGATGGCCGCCGTTTTGTGTGCGACTTTCCAGCTGCCCTGCAGGCCGCGTTTACCGCCGCCGGACGCACCGCCATCGCTGGCGCCAGCACCGTGCCCGCGCTGTCCTCAGCCGTCATCGACCACCTGTGCGCGGACTGGCAGTGCATTGACAGCATCGATATCTGCATCGCCCCCGCACAACGCGCCCCACGCGGACAGGCCACGCTGGCGGCCGTGCTGAGCTACTGTGGCTTGGTCATCGATGTGTGGCAAGACGGCCGCTGGCAGCCGAAACGGGGCTGGGCGCAGCCCACGCCGGTCCAGTTCCAGCGGCTGCAACCGCGCCTGGGGGCGGTCTGCGACATCCCGGATCTGGAAATTTTCCCGGCCCATTACAAAGCCCGCGACCGCGTCACCTTCCGCGCAGCGCTGGAGGTGGGCCTGGCACAGAGAGCCTTCGCCACCCTTGCAGCGCTGCGCCATTGGGGCGTGCTGCCCCATCCGGAAAAGGTGGCCTGGCTGATGCACCACGCGGGCGACGCGCTGGACTTTCTGGGCACGCCGCTGGGCGGCATGGTGGTGCGTGTGGCGGGCACCGGTGCGCAAGGCCAGCCCCGCCGCCGCGCCTGGCACATTGCAGCCGACCACGACCATGGCCCCGAGATCCCCTGCATGGCCGCCATCCTGCTGGCCCGCCAGCTCGCAGCCGGGCAACCGCTGCCCCGCGGGGCGCACACCAGCACCAGCCTGCTGCCCCTGGAGGCCTTTGCACCCGAGTTTGCGAAGTGGGGCATGGTGACCGATGTGGTGGAGGAATGAGGCCATGGCCCACCGGAAATTGACCTTCCCGATGCCAGCGCGTGCCGACATTGTTTTTGATGCCTTCCACTACCACGAGTGGCGGTGCCAGTGGGATTCGCTGGTGCGCCGTACCAGCGTGGAAAGTGGTGCGCCCTGTCCCAGTGTGGGCGCCACCACCGAGAACCTGGGTGCCGGCGCGTTGCGGGCGCTGTCCATGCGCACACAGTTCGTCAGCTATGACCGCCCCGTGCTCGCGGCTGCGGCCATGGTTGGCCGTTCGTTCCCTTTCACCCAGTGGGCAGCCTCCATGCGCCACCAGGGCCAAGGCCCCCACCAGTCCCTGCTGATCTACACCTATACCTTTCAAGTGGGCCCGGCAGCCTTTCGGGCTGTCATAGAGCCTTTGGTGGACTGGATCTTTGTCCGCAAGACGCGCCAGCGTTTCCAGCGCCTGGCGCAGTTCCTGGCGATCCGCGCTGCCGACATTGCAGACTGGCAACAGGCGCAGGGCCCAGCGCCCTGTGCCGCGCACAAGGCCAGCCCATGAACCGCGCATCTACCCAACTGCTGCGCGCCAGCCTCGTGGTCGTCTGGCTGGCCACCGCCGTGGTCAGCGTGTGGGAGCTGCACGGCCAAAGCCGCGAGCTGCTGGCGGGCCTACCCGCCGCGTGGACCGAGGGCAACACATCGTGGCTACCCACCGCCATCATCCTGGCCGGGGCAGCTACCGATGCGGTGCTGGGGCTGTGGCTGGCGCTCCGCCCCGGCCGCAAGGCGTATGGAGCGGCCCTGCTGGTGATGCTGGCCATGACACTGCTGGCTACGGCCCTCCACCCCGCATGGTGGCTACACCCCTTCGGGCCCCTCACAAAAAACTTGCCGATTGCCGCCATCCTGTGGGTGCTGCTGCAGGACACGACCACCTTACCGCCAAAGCAATGAGCCTCTACCTCACCCTCAAATGGCTGCACATCATCTCCAGCGTGCTGCTGGTGGGCACCGGGCTGGGCTCGGCGTTCTACATGTTCTTTACCAACCGCAGCGGCAATGTGCAGGCCCAAGCTGTGGTCACGCGCCTGGTGGTGCGGGCGGACTGGTGGTTCACCACGCCCACGGTGTTCATCCAGCCCGCCACAGGGCTTGCCATGGCGGCCATGGCCGGACTGCCCTGGAGCACGCCGTGGCTCGCAGTGTCCATTGCTCTGTACCTGGTGGCTGGTGCCTGCTGGCTGCCTGTGGTGTGGCTGCAGCTGCGCATGCGCGACATGGCGATAGAGGCGGCGCTGTCCGCACAAGGTGACGGCGTGCTGCCGCCCCTGTACTGGCGCTACGCTCGCTGGTGGGAGGCCCTGGGCTATCCGGCCTTTGTGGCCATGGCCGTGGTGTTCTACCTGATGGTGAACAAACCGGCCCTGAACTTCTGAACCTATCATCGCCCCATGCTGATCGAGACCCTGGACACTGCCCGCGACCTGGGGCGCCTGAAGGAAATCCTGGGCGTGATGGTGCGCCACGGGTTTGGCGACACCGTGCGCCGCCTGGGCCTGGCCGACCGGCTGGAGCGCGCGGGCCAGGCACTGAACTGGACCCACGCAGCAGACCTGGCCCGCGTAGAGCCGCCCGTGCAGGTGCGTCTGGCGCTCGAAGAGCTGGGCCCCGCGTTCGTCAAGTTTGGCCAGATCCTCGCGGGCCGGGCCGACCTGTTTGGCCCGGAGTGGATTGCAGAATTCGAGAAACTGCACAGCCAAGTGCCCGCTGTGCCCATCGATGCGCTGCGCCCGCAACTGCGCGAAGACCTGGGCGCCGAACCCGAAGCCGTTTTTGCCTGGTTTGACACGACGCCGCTGGCCGCCGCATCGATTGCGCAAGTGCACCGCGCGCGCCTGCAGGACGGCAGCGAAGTCATTGTCAAGATCCGCCGCCCCGGCATTGCCGACACCATCCAGGCCGACCTGCGCCTGCTGCAGCGCCTGGCCGCGCTGGCCGAGGCCGAGCTGCCAGCGCTCAAGCCCTACCGGCCCCAGCAACTGGTGCGCGAGTTTGCGCGCTCATTGCGCCGCGAGCTGGACCTGGCCGGCGAATGCCGCCAGGCCGAACGCATTGCCACCAACATGGCGGCGCTGCCCCACATCGTGATCCCGCGCGTGCACTGGGCCTACACGCGCGAGCGCATCAACGTGCAGGATTTCATCGACGGCACACCCGGCGGCGCGCTGGCCGCGCTGACGCCCGAGGCAGGCTTTGACCGCACCGTGCTGGCGCAGCGGGGCGCGCAGGCAGTGCTGCAGATGATCGTGAAGGACGGCGTTTTCCACGCCGACCCGCACCCGGGCAACGTGTTCTACCTGCCGGGCAACCGCATTGCCTTCATCGACTTTGGCATGGTGGGCCGCCTGTCGCAGCGCCGGCGCGACGAGCTGCTGCAGCTGCTGCTGGGCCTGGTCGAACACCAGCCTCAGGCCGTGGCCGACGTGCTGCTGGACTGGACGGGCGACGCGCAGGGCCTGAACCTGGGCCAGCTCGAAACCGAGATCGAGGCCTTTGTGGACCAGTACCACGGCGTGCCGCTGGCGCAGCTGAGCCTGGGACAGATGCTGGCGGATGTGACCGCCATCCTGCGCGAGCACCACCTGGGCCTGCCGTCCGACCTGGCGCTGCTCATCAAGGCCTTCATCTCGCTCGAAGGCATGGGCCGCAACCTGGACCCGGACTTCCATATGGCCAGCGAAGCGCTGCCGCTGCTCAAGCAGGTGGTGCGCGAGCGCTACGAGCCCAAGGTGCTGGCCGGGCGCGCGTGGAGCACCCTGCGGCGTGCACTGGCCACGGTGGAGCAGTTGCCGGACGACATCGGGCGGCTGCTGCGCAATGCGCGGCGCGGGCACCTGCAGGTGGGCATCGAGCTGGCGCACCTTAAGCGTGTGGGCGATCAGATCGACCGGTCGGCCAACCGGCTGGCCATGGCGCTGGTGATTGCGGCGCTGATCATCGGCTCGTCCATCGTGATGACCGTGAAGGGTGGGCCTACGCTGTTTGGCCTACCAGCGTTTGGCTTCCTGGGGTTCTTTGGTGCCGTGGTGTGTGGCCTGTGGCTGGTGCGGGCCATCTGGCGCAGCAGCCACCACCGCGATGACGACTGAGCGCTGCAAAAAACACGCCGCGGCTCCCCACCAGGTGGGGAGCCGCGGGTGTGCAAGCCCGCAGCACGTCAACGGACTGCAACTCGGTCAGGGTTGCCCAAACCCCATCCGCTGCAGCACGGCCTGGGCGGCCGGTTGGCGCAGCGCACTGGCAAACGCCTGCGCCGCAGCGGGCGCGTCGGCACGCACGGTCAGGCCATACGCAGCGCCCACCTGCAGCGCTGCAGGCAGCTGCACCACGCGCAGGCGCGGCACCTCGGCTTGGGCCGCTACCGCGTTGGTGCAGTAGGTCAAAAACACATCGGCCTGGCGCTGGTCCATCACCCAGGCATAGGTACCCCGGCCCGCAGGCGGCTTGGGCGAATCCGCGCCGCCCGTGAGCTTGAGGGCCTTGGCATCCAGCTGGGCATAGGCACCGGGCTGCAGCTGGTCGGCCTGGCGGAACAGCGCCCAGGCGTAGTCGCCCGACGGGTCGGCCTTGGGCGTGGAGGTGCCCACGCGCACATCGCTGCGCAGCATAGTGGCCAGCAAGGTGTCAGGGGTGGCGCTGATCTGCTCGCTGGTCAGCGCACACAGCGCATTGCGCGTGAACACTACGGGCGCCTGCCAGCCGCCCCGGGCCGCCAGGCGCTGAGGATGGTCGGTGTCTGCCGAAGCAAAGACCTGTGCGGGCTCGCCCTTTTCAATGCGCTCTCGCAGCAGGCCCGACGCGCCAAAGCTCAGCGCCATCTTCTGGCCCGTCCGGGCCGAGTGGTCGCGCGCGATCTCAGTGAAAGCCTCGCGCAGGCTGCCAGCGGCATACACCTGCACGGGAGCAGCGTCAGCCATGGGAGCCTTGGTGGGCGCCACCGCACAACCGGCCAGGGCCAAGGCCAGACCGGTGGCCACAGCGGCTACGGCCGCCTGTGAACGGGTTGCCATGGAGGCCGCTCACTGCGCTGCGTTCGGGAAGAACAGCTGCTCTCCGCCGATTTTGTAGCCCGCAATGGCCTGCTGGCCAGCGGGCGACACCACCCAGTCCACAAACTTCTGCGCGTCTTGCGACTTCACATGCGGGTGCTTGGCGGGGTTCACGACCATCACGCCGTACTGGTTGAAAAGCTTGGTGTCACCTTCGACCAACACGGCCAGGTCGGCGCGGTTCTTGAAGTTGAGCCAGGTGCCCCGGTCGGCCAGCACATAGGCGCCGCTCGATGCCGCAATGTTGAGCGCAGGGCCCATGCCGCAGCCGCATTCCTTGTAGCCGCTGCCTTTTGAGGTATTTGCGGCGTCGGCACCGGCGAGCTTCCAGTAGCGCAGCTCGGCCGCGTGGGTGCCGCTCTTGTCGCCCCGCGAGATGAAGTTGCCATTGGCGGCAGACAGCTTCTGCAGGGCCTGCACGATGTCCTTGCCTTTGGTGCCTATCGGGTCGTTCTTGGGACCGATGAGGATGAAGTCGTTGTACATCACCGGGTAGCGCTTCACGCCCCAGCCATCGGCCACAAACTTTTCTTCGGCCACCTGGTCGTGCACAAACAGCACGTCGGCATCGCCGCGGCGCGCCATATCGAGCGCCTGGCCGGTGCCCAACGCCACCACTTTCACGTCCAACCCACTGGCCTTCTTGAATTCAGGCATCAGGTGGCCGAACAGCCCGGACTGCTCCGTGGATGTGGTGGACGCCATGGTGATGCTCTGCGCAAGCACCGGGCCGGATGCTACAAATACAATAGCTGCTAGTGCTTTATGGATAAGCGCTGGGGCACAAAAATTCTTGAAATTCGTCATACCAGTTCTCCTTTGACAAACAAACGGGCGGCCTCGGGCAAGGGGCCATTGAAAAAATCGTGTACCGGCAGGTCGGCCACCAGGCGGCCGTGCTCCATATAGATCACGCGGCTGGCCAGGCGCTTGACCTGGCCCAGGTTGTGGCTGCTGAACACCATGGTCACAGGGTGCGCCGGGCCTGCCGCGCCATGGCTGGCGGCAAAGTCGGCCATCAGGGCTTCGACCTCGCGCTTGGCATGGGGGTCGAGGCTGGCGGTGGGCTCGTCCAGCAGCAGCACATCGGGCCGCAGCGCCCAGGCGCGGGCCAGGGCCACACGCTGCTGTTGGCCGCCCGACAGGGTGCGGGCGTTCTGCGCGGCGATGCCTTGCAGGCCCACACGCTGCAACGCAGTGAGCGCCTGCAGCCGCGCATCACGCCAGCGCGTGCCGCGCAGCCACAACGCCAGCGCCACGTTGTTTTGCGCACTGGTGCGCAGCATGTGGGGGCGCTGGAACAGCATGGCCTGACGCATGCCTGTGTTGCACTGGAAGCCACCGCTGGCGTCCGCCAGACCGTTGAGCACGCGCAGCAGCGTGCTTTTGCCACTGCCGTTGGCGCCCACCAGCGCCACGCGCTCACCGGGGGTGATGCGCAGCGTGACCCGGTCCAGCGCCTGCACGCGGCCATAGCGCACCGTCACCTGGCGCAGATCGACCCAGGGGCTTGCCGAAGGGCCGCTCATGCCGCCACCCCCACGGGCGTGCTGGAGGCCGATCCATCCACCCGCTCGCGCCAGCGGCGCACCAGCGCGATCAGCACGTTGAGCGCCAGCACCACGGCCAGCAGGATGATGCCCAGCGCCAGCGCCAGGGGCAGGTCGCCCTTGCTGGTCTCCAGCGCAATGGCGGTGGTCATCACGCGCGTGAAGCCGTCGATGTTGCCGCCCACGATCATCACCGCCCCCACCTCGGAGATCGCTCGGCCAAACGAGGCCAGCAGCACGGTGAGCAGCGCATAGCGCTCGTCCCAGGCCAGCAGCAGGGCGCGCAGCAGCGGGCCAGCGCCCATCGACCGCAGCTGCTCGCCATGCGCACGTTCGGCATCTTCCACCGCCTGCCGCGTCAGCGCCGTGACCACCGGCAGCACCAGAATGGCCTGCGCCAGCACCATGGCCTTGAAGCTGAACAGCCAGCCCAGCGAGCCCAGGGGCCCGCTGCGTGACAGCACCAGGTACACCACCAGTCCCACCACCACGGACGGCACCGCCAGCAAGGTGTTGAGTACCGCCAGCACGGCACCGCGCCCGGCAAAGCGGGCGACGCCGAGCCAGGCGCCCAGCACCAGGCCCACGCCACAGGCGATCAGGCAGGCGGTGGCGCTGACCGACAAGGAGCGGCCCACGATGGTCCACAGGACGGGGTCGGAGGAGAGGGTGAGTTGCAGCGCTGTGCTCGCGCTTTCCGAGAGTGTGGACATGGGTTCGGCTATCGTAGGCACCTCACCAATATCCAGCGATATGAACGTCCGTGCATAGGGTCCAACTTCACTACACGCTCAGCCGCGATGCAGGCAATGCGCTAATCCGCAACCCACTGCCCGAACTGCTGCAAGCCGTGGCCGAGCAGGGCTCCATCTCGGGCGCGGCGCGCGCGCTGGACCTGTCGTACCGCCATGTCTGGGGCGCCCTCAAGCGTTGGGAAGAGCAGCTCGGCGGCGAGCTGATCATCTGGGGCAAGGGGCAGTCGGCGCAGCTCAGCGAGTTCGGCACCAAGCTGCTGTGGGCCGAGCGCCAGGCCCAGGCGCGGCTGGCACCACAGATCGCCGCACTGCATGCCGACCTGGAGCGCGCCTTTGCCGTGGCCTTTGACCCCAATGCCCACGTGCTCACCCTGTACGCCAGCCACGACGACGCGCTGGTGGCGCTGCGCACCCACGCCGCCGCACAGGCCGATGCGGGCGCGCTGCACCTCGATATCCGCTTCACGGGCAGCGTGGATGCGATCCGTGCACTGAACGAGGGGCGCTGCACGCTGGCGGGTTTTCACACCGTGGAGCACCCTGCCGCCGATTCATTGACCGCACGCACTTACAAGCCGCTGCTGCAGCCCGGGCTGCACAAGATCATTGGCTTTGCCCAGCGCACCCAGGGCCTCATCGTGGCACCGGGCAACCCGCTCGGGCTGGGCAGCCTAGCCGACGTGGCCCACACCGGTGCCCGATTTCTCAACCGGCCGCTGGGTACCGGCACCCGCGTGCTGCTCGACGACCTGCTGGCCCAGGCTGGCGTGGAAGCCCAGGCCATTCGTGGCTACGCGCTGAACGAGCCCTCGCACACCGCCATTGCCCAGGCTGTGGCCGCGGGCGCGGCCGATGTGGGCATGGGTATTGAAGTGGCAGCCCGGGCGCGTGGGCTGGATTTTGTGCCGCTGGTGCACGAGCGCTACCACCTGGCCTGCCTGAAAGCCAGCCTGGACCAGCCCGCCACGCTGGCCCTGCGCAACTTGCTGCAAACCCCCGAATGGCTGGCCCAGATGGCCACCTTGCCGGGCTACAGCCCCTGGCAGTGCGGCGAGGTGCAGGCCATGAACACGGTGCTGCCGTGGTGGCAGTTCACCCGCAAAAAGCGCACTTCCGAGCCTAGGAAGAAACCCTAATTGCTACTTTTTTTATAGCTACAGAATGAGTACCGGCTGCGGGATAACACCGTCACGCTGCCGTCAGCCTGGGCCTACAGTGCTCCGTAGAATCGCGCCGTTGTAAAAGTTTGTCGAATCGTTGCGCTTACCGGCGCGTGGGTCGGCATATCGCACGCAAAGCCTTTTTATTGGAGACACCATGCAGGCTCTACTGAAGTTATCAAGGGGGATCGACTGGCTTAACACCCAGGTCGGTAAATATGTGGTCTGGCTCATCCTGGCCTCCACAGTCATCAGCGGTGTGAACGCCGTGGTCCGCAAAGCGTTCAACATCAGCTCCAACGGTTTTCTGGAAATCCAGTGGTACCTGTTTGCCGCGTCGTTCCTGCTGGCCGCCGGCTACACGCTGCTCCAGGGCGAACACGTCAAGGTGGACGTGATCTCCAGCCGCTTTTCCAAGCGCACCCAGATCTGGATCGACGTGTTCGGCTACATCGTCTTCCTCACGCCCATGTGCCTGGCCGTGCTCTGGTATGGCATTCCCTTCTTCACCCGCGCCCTCGCGTCGGGCGAGATGTCGAACAACGCTGGCGGGCTGATCCGCTGGCCTGTGTACCTGATGATGCCGCTGGGTTTTGCCCTGCTGTGGTTGCAAGGCATCTCCGAACTCATCAAGCGCCTGGGTTTCCTCCAGGGCCTGATCGAAGACCCCACGGTCAAGAAGATTGAAAAAACGGCTGAAGAAGAACTGGCCGAATCCATCCGCAACCTGGCCGAAGCCGCCAAGGGCAACGGCAAGAACAAGAGCGAGGCCGCCTGAGCGGAGCACACACCATGGAATTTCTCGCCCATAACCTCGCCCCCATCATGTTCGCGGGGCTCATCTGCTTTTTGCTGGTGGGCTTCCCGGTCGCCTTCAGCCTGGGCGCCTGCGGACTGTTCTTCGCCTTCATCGGCATTGAATTGAACGTGCTGCCCGAAGCCCTGCTGCAAGCCGTGCCGCTGCGCATCTTCGGCATCATGCAGAACGATACCTTGCTGGCCATTCCATTCTTCACGCTCATGGGGCTCATATTGGAGCGAAGCGGGATGGCGGAGGACCTGCTCGACACCATCGGACAGCTGTTCGGCCCCATCCGTGGTGGCCTCGCACTGGCCGTGATCTTCGTGGGTGCGCTGCTGGCGGCCACCACGGGCGTGGTGGCCGCATCGGTGATCTCGATGGGCTTGATCTCGCTGCCCATCATGCTGCGCTATGGCTATGACCGGCGACTGGCTGCTGGGGTGATTGCCGCCTCCGGTACGCTGGCGCAGATCATTCCGCCCTCGCTGGTGCTCATCATCATTGCCGACCAGATGGGTCGCAGCGTGGGCGACATGTACAAGGGCGCCTTCGTGCCTGGCCTGATGCTCACCGGCTTCTATGCGCTCTACGTGATTTTGCTGGCCATCTTCAAGCCCCAGTGGGTGCCCGCCATCCCGCCCGAAGCGCGCACGCTGCGCGACGACAACGGCAAGAGCGGCGTGACCTCGCTGCTGGTCCTCACCGGCATCTGCGTGGCAGCGTCCATCTATGTGGCCAAGAACATGCCTGCCCTGCACACCTGGTGGTCCGGTGAAGCCGTGGACCGCGTGGCGCTGGACGAAACCATCGTGGTGTCCATGTGTTTTGGCGTGGCACTGGCCTTCGTGGCGGCCAGCATCAACAAGATCACCCGGATGGGCCTGCTCTCGCGGGCAGCAGAACGCGTGACCTTCGTGCTGATCCCTCCGCTGCTGCTGATCTTCCTGGTGCTGGGCACCATCTTCCTGGGCGTTGCAACCCCCACCGAAGGCGGCGCCATGGGCGCACTGGGCGCCGGCATCATGGCCATCCTCCGCGGCCGCCTTACGGTGTCGCTGCTGCGCCAGGCTGTCACCACCACCACCAAGCTGTCGTGTTTTGTGGTGTTCATCCTGATCGGTGCCACGATATTCGGCCTGACTTTCCAGGGCGTGGACGGCCCGCTGTGGGTAGAGCATCTGATGACCGGCCTGCCCGGCGGCCAACTGGGCTTCCTGATCGTCGTGAACGTCATGGTGTTTTTCCTGGCGTTCTTCCTGGACTTCTTTGAACTGTCCTTCATCGTCGTGCCTCTGCTGGCCCCGGTGGCCGACAAGCTGGGCATTGACTTGATCTGGTTTGGCGTGCTGCTGGCCGTGAACATGCAGACCTCGTTCATGCACCCGCCGTTCGGCTTTGCGCTGTTCTACCTGCGCAGCGTGGCCCCGGCGAAGGAGTACATGGACAAAGTCACCAAGAAGATGATTGCCCCGGTCACCACACCGCAGATCTACTGGGGTGCCATCCCGTTCCTGTTCATCCAGCTGCTGATGGTGGGCCTGATCATTGTCTTCCCGGGCATCGTCTCCAGCGGCCTGGACAAGGCCGAGGTCTACGACCTCGACAAGGTCCGCATGGAAATGGAATCGACCATGCCCGACGCTGCACCCGAAGCTGCCGATCCAACCGCCGGCATGGCTGGCGCCTCGGACCCAGCTTCTGCACCTGCGGCAGACGATCCCCTGAAGGCACTGCAAGACTCCATGTCCAACGACAAGAAGTGAGCACATTCCTTGTGAGACGACAATGATTCAGTCGGACCTGGGCCCCGCGCCCTGGTTCTCAAGCCTCCGCAGATGGGAAACCTCTGCGGAGGTTTTTTTTATTTCACCATGACTCCAGCACCGAATTCCGCTGGACTACGCCCAAGCCCGATACAGCAGGTTTATCAATAACTTAGGCGCGTTCATCATATGCCGGTGCTTTCTGAAACCCGACCCGGCTTGTGACCTCATGGCTCCCATGTGGCCCCTGCAAACGGGTCCTTCGAGGAGTCATCATGGCAAAAATCAAACTCACCAAGTCCGCTGTCGATGCGGCGCAACCCCAGGCGCAGCCCGTCGAACTGCGCGATACCCTGGCGCCCGGCTTCCTGTGCAAGATTACACCAGCGGGCCGCAAGGTGTTCATGCTCCAGTACCGCACGAACGCTGGTGAGCGCCGCAAGCCCGCCTTGGGCCTGTATGGGGAACTGACCGTCGAACAGGCACGTTCTCTCGCCCAGGAGTGGCTGGCCGAGGTGCGCCGGGGCGGTGACCCCAGCGCCGCCAAGGCTGCGGCTCGCACCGCCCCCACGGTCAAGGAACTGTGCGAGAAGTTCATGGAGGATCACTCCAAGCAGCGCAACAAGCCCAGCACGCAAGACGGCTACCAGAGCGTCATCGACCGCAACATCATCCCGTTGCTGGGTCGCATGAAGGTGCAGGACGTGAAACGCCCGGACGTAGCCGGGGCGATGAAGAAGATGGCGCACAAGCATGCGGACGCGAACCGCACGTTCAGCGTCCTGCGCAAGATGTTCAACCTGGCCGAGGTGTGGGGCCACCGGCCGGATGGCACCAACCCGTGCCGCCATGTCCCGATGTACCCCAACGGGAAGTCCACGCACCTCATCAGCGACGAAGAAATGGGCTTGCTGTTCCGGCACCTTGAGCGTGTTGAGACCGAGGGACTGGAGAACTACGTCATCCCCTTGGCGATCCGTCTGCAGTTCGAGTTTGCAGGCCGCCGCTCCGAGATCGTCTCGCTTCAATGGGGTTGGGTGGATCTGGAGAACCGCCGCGTGGTCTGGCCAGACAGCAAGACCGGCGGTATGTCCAAGCCTTTGAGCGAGGAAGCCTATCGACTGCTTGCGACGGCGCCGCGCCGGGAAGACTGCCCCTACGTGCTGCCGTCTCCGCGCCATCCGGAGAAGCACCTGACCACGGGTGAGTATTACGGCGGCTGGAGCCGTGCGCTCAAGGCTGCAGGTGCCGCGCATGTGGGCACGCACGGCATCCGGCACCGTTCGGCGACGGACATTGCCAACTCGGGCATCCCGGTGAAAGTGGGCATGGCGCTGACCGCGCACAAGACCGTGGCGATGTTCATGCGCTACGTCCATACCGAGGACAAGCCGGTGCGCGATGCGGCCGAATTGGTGGCGATGCGGCGCAAGACGATCACCGGAGCACAACGCCCTGCGGAGGCGGTGGCATGAGTGGGCTCCAACACATGGTTTCCGCTGCTGGAATTGTCGCGACAACGTCGCGACAATTTGAAGGCGTCCTCCTTGTCCGAATTGCGGGACTGGAAAAGTATGCCCGTTTCGGGTATACTTCAAAGGAGCGCCAGACATGAAGATACTCAAGCGCAAGGACTTCGCATGGTGGCAGGCGGGCGAGAAGCTGCCCGATGCCGTTTTGTGCAAGGCAGTTCACGAGATGGAGGCTGGCCTGATTGATGCCGATCTGGGCGGTTTCCTCTACAAGAAGCGGGTGGCGCGTCCTGGCAGTGGCAAGAGTGGCGGCTATCGAACGCTGCTGTCGGCGCGCATTGGTAGCCGTTATGTCTTCCTGCATGGGTTTCCCAAGAGCGACAAGGCGAACATCGCGCAGGACGAGAGGAAGGCGTTGCAGTTCGCTGGCAAGGTGTTCTTGGAGCTGACGGCAGAAGACTTGGTGAAGGCGCTGGAGTTCGGCGTTCTATTGGAGGTGTGTTGTGACGAGCAAACTCATTGAATCCCTGCGCGGCGACTTGGCCGCGCTGCACGATGCTGGCGCGATCGGCAAGGTGACGATGCGCGAGTTCGATGCCATTTGCCCGCCGCCTGTACGAGAATTCACTGCCACCGACATCAAGCGGCTGCGCGAGAATTTGAAGTTCAGCCAGCCGGTATTCGCGCTGCACCTGCACACCACGGCATCCACTGTGCGCAAGTGGGAACAAGGCGACACCCACCCCGCAGGACCGGCCCTCAAACTGCTCAATGTCATCGCGAGCAAGGGGCTGCAGGCAATCCTTTGATCGAAACAAAAGGTCTGCACTTCCCGCAGACATCTTCATCAAATGAAGTTACGATATTTAACGGTTGTAAGAATATCTATGGAGGTAGCTGTCGCATCCCGTACGATCATATGGTCGCTTGTGAAACAGGTGCGGGTGGGTCTGGTACCACTCTTTCATCGCCTGCATCGGCGTACTGCTCTTGAGCGCTGACTGCGGTAACTGGTGGTTGTACA
>NZ_JAMXAX010000108.1 GCF_023913775.1 Acidovorax facilis | reverse complement strand
AAGGAAGGGCTTCGTTAATGACTGACCGGTTAGTAATGTAGCAAGCACGGGATAGGGCGTCAATTCATAATGGTCAAATTTGAACCCAAGGACCACCATGACTTTGCAAACCATCACCCTGGGCGGCGGCTGCTTCTGGTGCACCGAAGCCGTGTTCGAGCGCGTGCGCGGAGTCACCGACGTGGAAAGTGGCTACACCAACGGCCACACGCTGAACCCCAGCTACGAACAAATCTGCCGGGGCGACACCGGCCACGCCGAGGTGGTGCGCCTGACCTTTGATGCCGATGAGATCAGCCTGGAGGAGATCCTGGAAATCTTCTTCCATACCCACGACCCGACCACCCTCAACCGCCAGGGCAACGACGTGGGCACCCAGTACCGCAGCGGCATCTATTACGAAGACCCTGCGCACGGTGACATTGCCAACGACATGATTCGCCAGATGTCGCAAGACAAGCTGTTTGGGGCGCCGATCACCACCGAGGTGAAGCCGCTGGACAACTACAGCACGGCCGAGGCGTATCACCAGGACTACTTTGCGAACAATCCGAACGCGGGGTATTGCGCGTTTGTGGTGGGGCCGAAGGTGGAGAAGTTTCGCAAGACGTTTGCGCGGTATTTGAAGAGTTGATAGACCGCCGAGCAGTCTTCTCGGCAGCAAAACCAACACGGGTCCAAGCCAATGGATAGATTAACTAGTCAATCTATCCATTGGCAGTCGGGTGGAGCAAATAAAGCCCCAGCCCCAGCGCGCATATTATTCCCGCCAAGACGATGGCTCCCATTTTGTGTTGCAGATGATCTACGGCGTCAAACGCTTGCCAATGACCTTGCACAGCCAGTCGATGGCGCTTGAAGACCAGATATACGCAATAGGTATTGGTGGCAATGGCTATCAAGGCAAAACCAAGCTTGGCGTAGAGGATCGGGTTTGTTGTGGCGGTAGCCAGCAGCATTGCACCTGTAGCCAGAACCATGATGAAGGTGGGTATTTCAATGAAAATATCCACGCGCTTGTGAAGTGCCGAAAGAATCAGTTCCTTGTCACGACCTTGACCCAACAACGCGCGTTCAAAAAGGGCTTCGGTAAGAACACAACCGAGCCAAAGACCGACAAACGTGAGATGAAGTGGTAATAGCAGTGCTTGCATTTTGGTTGGACCTTATCCAGACGGTATTCAACTCAATATGTCGAATGAAGTGAACGATTGGGGAAATTAGGAATTATGGTCAGGGCTTGAGCCTGACAATTGATATGCATCACGGGCATGCCATGGAGGCACACCTGAAAGACTCAGCCAAAAGGTCCATCCAACCTGAGGCGCTTCTCTGTGTTGAACGGCTCCATCGCCAACCATGTCGCTGCAGCCGTCAGTCCTCTGCCATTTCATTCAGGGGTTTCAGTTGGGGGAGGGCCAGCACGAAGGCATAATGCAAACTGATTGCGTTACAGACATCACCTGCCGCCGCATCTCGCCATGCCCTCCACCCCATCTTCTTCATCCCCACACCGCCTTTGGTCGCTCCCCCCGGGCATGCGCGCCACCCGCGCCACACGGGCGCTGGCGGTGCTGTACGAGGCGCGGCCTGACGCGGCGCTCTCCGAACCCGAAGTAGAAGCCGCCCTCGCCACCGCTGGCGCTCCCGTCAACAAAGTCACTGTTTACCGCATGCTCGACCGCTTTGCCGCTGCTGGCCTGCTGCACAAGCAGGTGGACGCTGCCCGCGTGACCCGGTATGCACTGGCACCCCAAGGCGAAGAGGGCACAGCCCCCAGATTCGAATGCGACGACTGCCACCGCCAGTTCCGCCTCTCGCAGGGATCGGCCAAGGTGCAGACCGCACTCAAGCAGGTGCTGCAGGCGCTGGCCACTGCCGGGCATGAGAGCCTGGCGGTGGACATCGCGGTCCACGGGCGATGTGCAGACTGCGCCCACCCGGCCGAGGGCGCTGCCGCATGATCCGCACCCGAGGCCTTTCCTACACCTATGCCACGGGCGGCGCCGCGCCGCTGCGCTTCCCCGATGTGGACCTGCGCCAGGGCGGCACCTTGTTGCTGCGCGGGCGCTCGGGCTCGGGCAAGTCCACCTGGCTGGCGCTGATGGCGGGGCTGCGCGGAGCCAGCGGGGGCGACCTGTTTGTGGCGGGCACGCAGCTGGGCACGCAGCGCGGGGCCGAGATTGATGCCTGGCGCGCGCGCAGCATTGGCTTTTTGCCGCAAAAGCTCTACCTCAGCAGCGCGCTCACGGTGGCCGACAACCTGGCGCTGGTCTACTTTGCGGCCGGGCTGCCACGCGACGATGCCGCCATCACGCGTGCGCTGGCGCAGGTCGGCGTGGCCGAGCTGGCCACCCGCAAGCCGCACCAGCTCTCGGGCGGGCAGGCGCAGCGCGTGGCGCTGGCGCGGGCCGTGCTGCTGGCGCCGCAGGTGCTGCTGGCCGATGAGCCCACGGCCAGCCTGGACGATGAGGCCGCCGCCGACGCGCTGGCGCTGCTGCAGCACAGCGCCGCCGCCTGTGAAGCCAGCCTGGTGATTGCCACGCACGACCAGCGCGTGGTGCAAGCCCTGGTCGGTGTGCAAACGCTGGATTTGAATGAAATCGGCGCCCAGCGCTTGATAGATAAGCGCGAGCAGCTATGAATTCAGGAGTCGTCAAACTCGCCCGCCTGTCGTGGCGCTACCTGTGGTCCCGCCCGCTGGCTGCGGTGCTCAACCTGCTCGTGCTCACACTGGGCTTGGCCGCGATCACGCTGGTGCTGCTGGTGGCCACGCAGCTCGACAAGGCGTTTGAGCGCGACCTGGCGGGCATCGACCTGGTGGTGGGCGCCAAGGGCAGCCCGCTGCAGCTCATCCTCGCCGGCGTGTTCCACATCGACGTTCCCACGGGCAACATCCCGCTGCAAGAGGTGCAGACACTGCAGAAGAACCCACTGGTGGCGCAGGTCATCCCCCTCAGTCTGGGCGACAGCTACCAGGGCTACCGCATCGTGGGCACCACGCCCGACTACGTGGCGCACTACGAAGCAACCTTGGCTGAGGGCGCACTGTGGCAGCAACCCATGGATGCGGTGCTGGGCGCCACCGTGGCGCGCGGCATCGTCAAAGCCAGCCATGCGGGCACCCCGCTGGTGGGCGCCACCTTCATCGGCAGCCACGGCCTGGGCGGGGGAGGGCACGCGCACGGCGACCACCCCTACCGCGTGAGCGGCGTGCTGGCGCCCTGCGGCTGCGTGCTCGACCGGCTGATCCTGACCAGCACCGAATCCGTCTGGATGGTGCACGAGACCGCCACGGCCACCGATGCCGAGGACCTGGAAATCTTGAAAGAAGAGCGCGAAGTGACCGTGGCCCTGGTGCGCTACCGCACGCCCATGGCCGCCATCACGCTGCCGCGCCAGATCAACAGCGACACCGCCATGCAGGCGGCAGCGCCCGCCATCGAGGTCACCCGCCTGATGCGCCTGCTGGGTGTGGGGGCCGACGTGCTGCGCGCCTTTGGCGGCGTGCTGCTGGCGGTGGCCGCACTGAGCGTGTTCATCGCGCTGTGGAACGCCGTGCGCGAGCGCCGCGCCGACCTGGCCATGCTGCGCATGCTGGGCGCGCCCCCGGGCCGCGTGGCGGGGCTGGTGCTGTGGGAGGCCCTGTGGCTGGCCGCGATGGCGTCTGTTCTGGGCCTGCTGCTGGGCCACGGCCTGGCCCATGGCCTGGGCTGGGCACTGCAGGCGCAGGGGCTGCTGCCTGTCACCGGCCTCATCTGGCTGCCCGCCGAAGCGGGTGTGCCGCTGATGGCCGCCGGTGTGGCGGCGCTGGCGGCGCTGCTGCCCGCCATGCAGGCGTACCGCACGGACGTGGCCGACCTGTTAAGCCAGCCCTGATGCAGCCATCGAGTTCTGTCCTCTAAAAACCGTCCACCAACCAATCTGAAAGGCCTTTCATGAAAAAGCTCCTCACCGCACTCGCCCTGGCCCCCATGCTGCTCGTCGGCGCCCTGGCGCACGCCCAGGCCCACAACGACAAAGAGACCAAAGAAGACATCGCCCGCCACCGCGCCATGGCCGCCGCCCACGAGGCCGCCGCCAAGTGCCTCGAATCCGGCAAGGGCGAGGACGTCTGCCAGAAGGAACTCCAGACTTCCTGCAAGGGTCTGGCTATTGGCAAATACTGCGGCATGAAGCACGCGCACTGAACCCAGCAAGCGCGCGTGGATCAGGCCTTTGGAGCCTGTTCCGTCTTTCCGTCCATTCCACAGGTTGAATTCCATGGCACACCGCTTTCTCCGCCACCCCCAGCCCCACCCGTTGCAAGCTGCCGCGCACCGCATGCGCACTGCCCGGCACGCCTGCGCGTGGGTGGCGCTGGCCTGGGCCGGGGCCGTGCTGGCACAGTCGCCGACCGCTGCGCCCACGGGCAAACCAGCGCCGGGGGAGTTTGAACGCGCGACCGGCAAAACGCCCGGTGCCGCGCCCACCACCGCACCCGCGCTCTCGTCCCCTTTGCCTGCGGGCGCGGGCACCGCCATGCCATCGGGCGTTGCGTCGGGCAGCGGGGCGGGCTACCACAGCCCCAACAGCCCCATTGCGCCGCTGCCCCAGCGCAATGACGTGGTGCCGTGGTCCGTGCTGACCGACCTGACCAAAAAGACCACCAAGGACGGCATCCTGCCCGTGTTCAACGACGCGCAAAAGGGCATGGACAAGACCACGCAGCGCATCCAGGGCTTCATGGTGCCGCTGGATGCCAAGCCCACGCAGACCCACTTTCTACTTACCTCCGTGCCAATGACCTGCTCGTTCTGCACGCCGGGCGGGCCAGAGAGCATGGTCGAGGTCAAGGCCAAGACGCCCGTGCGCTATTCGCTGGAACCGGTGGTGGTGGAGGGCAAGTTCACCGTGCTCCCCAACGACCAATATGGCCTGTACTACCGCGTGGTGGACGCGGTGCCCGTGAAGTAATTCCTCCGCCTTTTTCCCCGATCCCGCAGCCTTCCTTGTTCCTCTTGTGACCCCGTTGTTTCCAACCCCACTGGCCGCCCTGTGGCGCCGCCTGCGCCAGCAACTGCCCGCGCAGGCCGCCCTGGCGTGGCTGCTGCTGGCGCTGGTGGTGGTGCCCACGCTGGGGCGCCTGCACCAAGTGGAGCATGCGGGGGCGCTGGAGCAGATGCGCGCGGGTCACGCGGTGCAAGCTGCGCAACAAGCCGACGCACACCACAGGCTCGCAGCCGCTTCGCTGGCAGCGGATGAGGACGCGGCCACATCCACTCAGGCAGACCACACCCACGGGCTGCTATCACTGCTCCTGGCCCCCCACGCGGCCGTGGACTGCCTTTTGCTCGACCAGCTCGCGCTGGGCGACGCACTGCACAGCGCCCCCCAGGCGCTGCCCACCCTGGTGCCCGCGCAGGCACCGCCGGTACAACATGCCGGGCGCTCTGCCGCCCCGCACGTTGCGCTGTTCCAGGCGCGTGGTCCGCCCACGGCCTGATCCAAGAGCCTACGCGCCCACCGCATCGCGGGCCGGGCCGCCAACACCTTGCCCGGCCTTGCAGGGCTGCGCTATCGCGCTTCGCCCGTTTACTCCTGATTCCATAGCTGCTCGCGCTTGATAGATAAGCGCTGGCGGCCATTTTTAGTCAAATTTTCATGCCCAGGGCGTGGAAGCCATGTATCTGCGTGCCGGCCCCGCCAGCACCGGTGCCTGCACCACGCCCCTGCGCATGCGTACCCGCACACGCTCAAGCACCCGTTGCCACATCCCACCATGACCTACACCACATCCCAACCTCACCGCCCCGTTGCTATTCTTCGCGCCCGTCCCACCCTCCACCCCGTGGCCCTGGCCGCCATGCTGGCGCTGACGGGCACTGGCGTGGCGCACGCGCAAGCCGCGCCGGTGGCAGCACCTGCCGATAACAGCGCTGCGGCCCCCGCCAGCCTGCCCGCCGTCACCGTCTCGGCCAGCGGCCTGCAACTGGGCGCCAATGAGATGACCACGCCGGTCACCGTGCTGGAAGGCGATGAACTCGTGCGCCGCCGCGAGGCCACCCTGGGCGAAACGCTGAACAGTGAGCCCGGCATCACCAGCAGCCACTTCGGCGCCGGTGCCAGCCGCCCCATCATCCGGGGCATGGACGGCCCGCGCGTCAAGGTGCTGAGCGACGGCGCCGAGCTGCACGACGCCTCCACCATCAGCCCCGACCACGCCGTGGTGTCCGAGCCGCTGCTGGCCACGCAGATCGAAGTGCTGCGCGGCCCCTCGGCCCTGGTCTACGGCAACGGCGCCGTGGGCGGCGTGGTCAATGTGCTCGACGGCAAGATCCCCACCGCCATCCCGCAAAAGGGCTACGAGGGCAGCGCCGAGCTGCGCGCCAACTCCGGGGCGGGTGAAAAAGCAGGTGCCTTCTCGCTGACCGGCGGCGCTGGCAACCTGGCCGTGCATGTGGAAGGCGTGGCGCGCGATGCAGGCGACTACCGCGTCGGCAAGGGCTGGGCGCCCGAGGGCGAACCCACCCGCAAGGTGCTGGGCAGCTTCAACCGCACCGACACCGGCAGCGTCGGCCTGTCGTGGGTGGGCGAGCGCGGCTACCTGGGCGCCGCCTACACGCGCCAGACCGCCAAGTACGGCCTGCCGGGCCACAACCACAGCTTTGAAGGGTGCCACACCCACGGCAACCACCTGCACTGCGGCGCCCACGAAGGGGAGGAAGACGGCCACGACCACGGCGCCGAAGAACATGGCGACGTGCCGGTGGTGGACCTGCGCAGCGAACGCTTCGACATCCGCGGCGAGCTGCGCAACCCCTTCGCCGGCTTCTCGGCCTTGCGCCTTCGCGCGGGCGTGACGGATTACGTGCACGACGAGGTCGAAGACGGCGCCATCAGCACCACCTTCAAGAACAAGGCCTACGACACCCGCATCGAGCTGCAGCACGAGCCCATCGGCGGCTTCAAGGGCTTGATCGGCCTGCAGACCTCGCAGCGCAAGTTCAGTGCCGTGGGCGAAGAGGCCTACGTGGAGCCCACCATCACCCGCAAGCTGGGCTTCTTCGCGCTGGAGGAATACCGCCTGGGCGACTGGCGCTTCGAAGCCGCCCTGCGCCACGACCGCCAGACGGCCGAAGCGCAAACCAGCGGCATCGAACGCAGCCACAACGGCACCTCGGCATCGCTGGGCGCGGTGTGGAAGTTCACGCCCGGCTACCAGGTCGGCACCTCGTTCACCCGCGCCAGCCGCGCCCCTTCGGCCGAAGAGCTGTATGCCAAGGGCCTGCACATGGCCACCAGCACGTATGAGCGCGGCAACGCCGACCTGAAGTCCGAGATCTCGCAGAACATCGACGTGAGCCTTAAGAAGACCAGCGGCGACACCACCTTTGGTGTGAGCATCTTCCGCAACCGCATCAACAACTACATCTACGGCCGGACGCTCGATGAAGTCGATGGCCTGCAACTGCTGCAATACAGCCAGGCCGACGCCACCTTCACCGGCATCGAAGGCCAGGTGCGCCAGCGCCTGAACCGCAACCTGGGCATCACGCTGTTCGGCGACACCGTGCGCGCCACGCTCGACGCAGGCGGCGGCCGACTTCCCCGCATCCCCGCCACCCGCGCGGGCATCCGCCTGGACGCCAACTGGCAAGCTTGGGAAGGCCGGGTCGAATGGGTCCAGGTGGCCCGCCAGAACCGCGTCGCAGAGTTTGAAACCGCCACGCCCGGCTACGGCATGCTGAACCTGGGCGTCAGCTACAACGGCCAGTTCAGCACCGGCACGCCGTGGCAGGTGTACCTGAAGGCCAACAACCTGACGGACCGCCTGGCGTATGCGCACACCTCGTTCATCAAGAATGCGGCGCCGTTGATGGGGCGGAGTCTGACGGTGGGGATGAAAGTGGCGTTCTGACGGGTGATGCCGTCATGATGTGAGCGAGCCAGCGGCGGGGGAGGGCGTTGCTGGCTTGCGCTGTTTGGCTGCACCAAACCACCGAATTCAGGGTGGCTCAAATGCCCGGGACCCGTGCCATACTTGATCTCACGTGGTTGATTTCGCTCCCTTTTTTTGCAACAGCCCTGCATGCCCCCCACTCCCACGCCATCCGCAAAACTGCTGCAACTGTTACCCGAGGCGGTGGTGCAAACCGATGCGCTGTGGGAGATCACCTATCTGAACCCGGCGTGGCACAAGCTCACCGGCCATTCGGTGGCGGCGGCGCTCGGCAGGTCTTTGCTTGAATTCGTGCATCCCGACGACATCGGCACCATGCGCTCGGGCATGCCGGTGTTCCGCTTGCGCTTTGCCGACGCGGACTATCGCTGGGTGCGTCTGCAGCTCCACCCGGAGACGGATGCGGCGGACCGGGTGATCAGCCGCCAGGGTGTCCTGATCGAGATCACCGAGGTCACCGAACAGGTGCTGGTGGAAATTCGCCAGCGCTTTCTGCGCTTGCTGGAAACCATTGACGGCGTGGTTTGGGAAGCTGAAATCGGCGTGGGCAATACCTTCCTGAGCCCGCAGGTCGAGCGCTTGTTCGGCTACTCCGTCGAGGAGTGGCGGGCCGACCCGGGCTTCTGGCGGGCGCATGTACACCCCGACGATCTGGAGGAGGCCCTGCGCATCGACGATGCCGCATACAACGCCACGCACAGCCATGCCTACGAGATGAGCTATCGGCTGATTGCCAAGTCCGGCAAGGTCGTGTGGGTGCGTGATCTGTGCCGTGCAGTGGTCGAGCCGGGGCGGCCGAACCGCATGATCGGCCTGATGATCGACGTGACCCAGCAGAAGAACACTGAACTCGATTTATTGCGCTCCGAAAACCGCTATTCGCTGGCGACGCGCGGATCCAATGACGGTATCTGGTACTGGGACTTGCGAACGGACGCGCTGCATGTGTCCGGGCGTTTTCTCCAGATCGTCGGGCTGGGTAGCGCCGATCTTGTGCATGACGGAGGCTGGCGCTTTTTGGAGCAGCTCATCGATACCGAGGATCGCGAGCGCGTGCAGGAGGCCTACCGCAGACACCTATCGGGAAACAGCCCGAACTTTTCGGTGGACTTCCGAGCCTTCCACGGAGCAGGGCGGCTGGTGTGGGTCAATTGGCGCGGGCTCGCCGAGTTCGAAGAGGGTGTTCCCGTGCGCATGGCGGGGTCGTTGAGCGATCTGGCCGAGCGAGGCAGTTCCTACGATGCGCTGACCAACTTGCCCGGCCGGCCGTTGTTCCGCGATCGCCTCGCGCAACTCATCGCGCTGCACCAGAACGAGGTGGTGAACGGTGGTGGCGTGCCCACACGCGACGGAGCCACGATGTTCGCCGTGCTGCTGCTGGATCTCAACGGGTTCAAGGCCGTCAATGACTGCTACGGGCACCATGTGGGTGACCAGCTATTGCAACAGGTGGCGCGGCGGCTCGAATCCTGCGTGCGGGCGGTGGATCTGGTCGCCCGCATGGGTGGCGACGAGTTCAATGTGCTGCTGGAGTCCATTGATCCCACTGAAGCCAGCCAACGCGCGGAGCAGATTGCTGCAGCCCTGGAAGTACCTTACGTGATTGGCGGGCACACCGTAATCAGTGGTGCGAGTATCGGATTGGTCAGCGGTGCATCCAGGCTGGCGACGGTCGACGACTACCTGCGCGCTGCAGACACCGCCATGTACCGGGCCAAAAGTCAGTCATTGGGCGTGTGCGTGTTTCAGTAAGGCGTGCCAGGGGCAATTGCCTGCGAGGCTGTCGAATGGCTTGCCTTCCTCGTCCCCTTCTGGTTTTCGGTGGTTTCGCTGGGGTGCTTCCAGTGCGCTTTTGCCTGGGACCAGGGGGTGATTGCTGCCTGATGCCTGATGCCTGCTGCCTGATGCCTGATGCCTCCATTGGATGCTGGCAATCGAACATGTTTTCGGACTTGTGCGCTTAGCCATCAAGCGCAAACAGCTACTGTATTGATAGCAACTGAAACCCTGCGCATCCTATGGATGCGAGGCGAAAAAAAACCGGCTCCTCAGAGCCGGTTTTTCACAGAGGGTTGCCTGGATCAGTAACGACCGCCGCCGAAGCCACCCGTGCCGTAGCCAACGTCCGAGCGTGTGCTCGCGCTGTAGCCGCCGGCCTTGTAGCCACCGGCGCCGCCACCCTCTTCACGGGGGCGGGCCAGGTTCACGACGATCGAGCGGCCGTCAACGGACATGCCGTGCAGGGCGCTGATGGCGGCCTGGGCGACTTCGGCGGAGGCCATTTCCACAAAGCCGAAGCCTTTGGAGCGACCGGTTTCGCGGTCCATCATGACCTTGGCGGAGGAGACCCGGCCGAATTCGGAAAAGTTGCTTTCCAGGGTGGAATCGGTCACGGAGTAGGGCAGGTTGCCCACGTAGATTTTGCTGCTCATGGTTGAGCCTTTCTGAAATGTGGTGCGCAACGAAGGGCGTACCGTTGGGATGCAGCTGTGCGGATCGAGTGTCCGCAGCAACTGGGATGGGTGGATGGGATCTGCAGGTCGCAGATCAGGTCATCAGCACGTTGGGGGGTGCGGCATGCACGTTTGCAGCCAGCCCTGGGTGACTGCAAAGAGCCGGGCGGCTTCACGCGAGGCAAAGGCTTTGTCAAAACGGAACACGCGGCAGTAGCTGCCGTTGCCCTGAGAACGATGGACCGAGAAGGAGGCGCGGAAGCGGCCGCAGTCGGTCGGGTGTGTCGTGGGCGAAACGACGTACTTGCCCATGGAAATGGCGGTCTGTGAAATCTGGATCAATCAGGATCGCAGGCGTGGAAATCGACCTGCGTGAGCATCAAGGGACGCAGTGGGCTGCAGCTCTACAGACCCAATGGGCAACCACAAAGGTCGCAAAAGGCGGCCTGCCTGGGGCGGATTGCCACCCTGAACAGGCGTTGCGGTGACTGCGCGCGTCAAGAGCCGTGACTGCAACAGTTAAATTATATCTCAAATGGAATTTGGTTTTGTTTCAATATTCTAAAAAGTTTTAAAAGTGCTGCCTTGCCTGGCGGCGCTGATCACCCGGCCCGTGAGGCATCCCCGGGCGCCTCCAGCGGCTACCATCTATGTAGCAAATGGCAACAATGCCCCCACAGGCTGGGACTGGCAAAACCCGGTGCAGCGTCTTCTATCAATCTTTCGATGGCGGCATGGGTTCCGGTCCCGATCTCTCTGCTGTCGATGCGGGCGGGCTTTTTTCCTACCGGAGCAGCGTGCAGATGAAGGTTTTTCAGAAACATGCCGTCAGCCAGGGCGGGATCAGCCCCGGCGATGCAACCCACCTTGTGCTGGTGGGCGGGCTCCCCGGGGCGGGCAAGACCCATGCGGCCGGGCGCCTGCAGGCATTGGGATGGACGCTTTACGACGACTTTCAGAACCAGGCGGTGGATGATTCGGGCCACTTCAAGGATTCCAGGCTCTACGCAGACCTGGTGTTGAATCTGCGTGCCGGTTGTCGCTGCGTGGTCAGTGACCTTCGCATGGTCCACAAAAATTACCGCAAGGGAGCGGCTGAAGCGCTGCTGCGAGATGCCGTACAGGTCGCCTCGGAGCTTCATCTGTTTGAAAACGATCCAGCGCAGTGTGCCCAGAATGTGCGCAGCGCCGGGGATGCGCTGCGCGAAACCCTGCGTCTGAAGGAGATCAAGCATTGGACCCGCTATTTTTCGGCGCCGCCCGAGGCCGTGTTGCACCCGGTATGGCGGCCGCCGCATCTGGCTTTGTGACTTGCCCGGGCGAACTGCATGCTGGTAAGGCGGGCGCGCCACGTCCGTCATGGAAGAGGCTTTCGTCTTGCTTTCAAGGTCCGTGGGTACAACCACAGTGGCTGGGCCCTGCGCAGGCGGCATGATCGCGGTATGAAGTTGCTGTTGGTCGAAGACGATTTTGATCTGGCCGGTGCCCTGAGCCGCAGCCTGGTGGCGCGCGGTTTTGAGGTGCTGTGCTGCGCCGACGGCAAAGAGGCCCTGGCGGCGGCGCGGCGCACGGCCTTTGATGTGATCACGCTGGACCTGTCTTTGCCGGGTCTGGACGGGCTTGAGGTGCTGCGGCGCCTGCGCGATGGCGGCAGCACCACGCCCGTGCTGGCGCTCACGGCCCGTGCGGCCGTCACCGACCGCGTGGCAGGGCTGGAGGCGGGGGCGGACGACTACCTGGCCAAGCCGTTTGACCTGGACGAGCTGGTGGCGCGCCTGCGGGCCCTGACACGCCGGGTGGGGCGCGACGGGCAGTTGCGCTGTGGTGCGCTCCACCGCGACCCGGCCAGTGGGGCGTTCTACAACGAGGCACTGCCGCTGGAACTGTCGCAGCGTGAGGCGGAGCTGCTGCGCCTCTTGATGTCGCGCATCGACCGCGTCGTGAGCAAGGAAGAGCTGCGCACCCAGGTGTTTGCCAACACCGATGAGCAGGTGCAGGCCGATGCGGTGGAGGTGGTGGTGCACCGTCTGCGCAAGAAGCTGGTGGGCACCAATGCCGAGATCGTGACCCTGCGTGGCGTGGGCTACCTGCTGTGCGATGCCGACAGCATGGCCGCCCAAAAAGGCGACAAGGTCGACAAGGCCGAGAAGGGCGGGGCGCTCCGGTGAACACGCCTTGGTGGCAGCGCTGGCCCTGGCGCCCGCGCGGAGGATCGCTACAGCGGCTGCTTCTGGTGGGCCTGCTCGTGCCGCTGTGGGCGCTGGTGGCCCTGGTTGCCACGGTGCAGGTGGTGCAGCAGGTACGGCACAACGCAGCCGCGCAAGATGCCGTGCTGCACAGGGCGCTGACAACCTGGCCAACGGTGTTGCAGCCGCAGGCCGGTGCATCCGCCATGGAGCAAGCCCCTGCGGTCTGGTTCCGCGAAAGCAGCCTGGACGGCGAGCGCCTGGCGGGCAGCGCCGACCTGCCGCGTGTACCGCCCTCCGAGGCCGTGCAAGGGCAGGGCAGCGTGCACTTTTACCTGGCGCAGGTGGGCGACCAACTGGTGCGCGTGGCCGCCACGCTGCACCAGCCGGCGGTGGCTGGGGGCGGGCAGGGCGCCGCCCCGCCGGTGGTGCGCCAGGTGGCGCGGCCGTTCAGCGAACGCCTGCCTAGCGTTGCCCGCCTGATGGATGAGGGCGCGGGTTTGCGCCCAGTGGTTCTGCTGGCCCTGGCCATGACGGCGGTGGCGATGGTGCTGGCGCGCGTCGCGTCGGGCTGGCTGCTGCACGCGGATGTGTCGCTCACTCCGCCAACCCAGCCAGGTGCAGGCGGCACCCGCCAGGGCTACGAAGGCCCGTCAGAGCTGGCGCCTGCCGTGCAGCATTTTGGCGAGCTGCAGCAAAGCCAGAGCCGATGGATCGAGGAGCAGCGGCGTTTTCTGGCCGACGCTACGCACCAGCTGCGCACCCCCATGGCGGTGCTGCGCACGCAGCTGCAGTCGGCCATTGCGGGCGATGTGCTGGTGGCTGATGCGCTGCAGCAGATGCTGCACACGGTAGACCGCGCCTCGGGCCTGGCCAACCAGCTGCTGAGCCTGAGCAAGGTGGAGCAGCTTCAGCGCATGGGCGAGCTGCCCAGCGTGGATTTGAACGCCATGGCCCGCGAGGCCGTGATGGAGCTGGCGCCACTGATCGCCGCCAAGCGGCTGGACTTTGCGCTGGAAGGCCCCGAGGATCTTTTGGCCCCAGGCGACGCGGCGCTGCTGGGCGAGCTCATGCGCAACCTGCTGGCCAACGCCATCCACCACACGCCCGTGCATGGGCGGCTGGGGGTGCTGCTGCGCAACAGCACCGGGCGGCGCGAGCTGCTGGTGTGGGACGAAGGCCCTGGCATTGACGATGCCGTGCGGCAGCGGTTGTTCCAGCCGTTTTCCGCAGGCAAGGGCGGCGTGGGCCTGGGCCTGTCGATCTGCCGGCAGATTGCACAGGCCATGGGGGCCGAAGTCACGCTGTTCAACCGCATCGACCAGGGCGAAGTCATTGGCGTGGATGCAGTGGTGGCCTGGGATGAATGATGGGAGGCCCCCCTGTGTCGCCTACGGCGCCTTCCCCCCCCCGGGGGACGCAGCCCTCGCTGCGGGGCGGCCCTTGCTCGGCTGCTCTGGCGCAGGGCGCGCCGGTCTCATGGTTCAGGGGCCTGGCAGTGCTACGGGCGACTGAGATGGCAATAACCAGAACCTACGGACCATGACGAATCCCGCAGCCCCCCACGGCATAGAGTTCCACAGCGTTTGCAAGCGCTACGGCCCGTCTGCCGACGATCCGCTGGTGGTGGACCACATCAGCTTTGTGGTGCCCCGTGGCACGCTCACCACCATCCTGGGGCCATCGGGCTGCGGCAAGACGACCACGCTGCGGATGATTGCCGGGCTCGAATCGCCCACGGCGGGCCGCATCTTCATCGACGGGCAGGACGTGACCACCCTCGGCCCGGCGCAGCGCAATGTGAGCCTGGTGTTCCAGAGCTATGCGCTGTTCCCGCACCTGAACGTGATCGACAACGTGTGCTACGGCCTGCGCGCACCCCAGCTGGGCAAGCAGCTCAGCCACCAGCAGGTGCGCGACAAGGCCCGCGCCCTGCTCGACACGGTGGGCCTGCACGGCCTGGACCTGCGCAGCCCCCATGAACTCTCGGGCGGGCAGCAGCAGCGGGTGGCGCTGGCGCGGGCACTGGCGCTGGAGCCTGCGGTGCTGCTGTTTGACGAGCCGCTGTCCAACCTGGACGCGCGCCTGCGCCGCGCCATGCGCGAGGAGATCCGAGCGCTGCAGCAGCGCCTGAAACTGACGGTGGCCTACGTCACCCACGACCAGAGCGAGGCCCTGGCGGTCAGTGACCAGATTGTGGTGATGAACAAGGGCACCATCGCCCAGTGCGGCGCGCCCAGCACGCTGTATGAGCAGCCCGCGTCCGAGTTTGTGGCGGGCTTCATGGGCGAGGCAATGCTGTTCGAGGGGCACATCCATGCGCTCAATACGGCGGATGGGGAAAGCCCGGCGGCTGGCAGCCATGCCCGGCTCGGCCCTTTGCGCGTGCCATCGCCAGCATCCCTCGCCCCCGGCCCGGTCAAGATCGCCGTGCGGCCCGAAGCCTGGGTCATCGGCCCCGCCACCTCCGGCGGGCTGGCCGCCCGGCTGACCAAACGCACCTACCTGGGCAGCGTCATGGAATACACCTTTGCGAGCGCGCTGGGCGAGATCTTTGTGGTTTCGCCCCAGGTGGAGCTGCCTCTGGATGTGGGCGCACCGGTGAGCCTGACGCTGGCAGACCACGGGGTGTCGGTGGTGGCGGGGTGAGATGCCCTATGGCACGGACAATCCACCACGCACCGGCACACCGACTGTCGGGTATGAAATATTCAAGCAAAATGGGACCTGGCGCTTGATGGATAAGCGCAAGCAGCTACAAAAACAATAGTGACCAGCGGATGCCGGCGTAGTGACCCGGGCCACAATACGGGCCTCCACCACCGCACGGCCACCGGTTTTTCACCTTGAACTCTCCCGTTTTCACCTCGCTGATCCCCGTCATCCTGTTCATCGCCATCGGCTTTTACGTGGGGCGGCGCGGCTGGATTCGGGCCGCAGCGGTGAAGGACCTGGCCAACCTCGTGTTCATGGTGCTCACGCCCGCACTGCTGTTTCGCACCATGAGCACGGTGCACATCGAAGACCTCAACTTCGGCCCCGTGGGTATCTACTTTGTGGCGTTTGGCGTGGTGTACACGGCCACGCTGGCGGTGCTGGGCTTTACCAGCCTGGGCGCGGCGCGGGCGCTGGCCAACACCTTCAGCAACACACTGATGATCGGCGTGCCGCTGGTGGGCCTGGTGTTTGGCGATGCGGGGCTGGTCACGCTGTTCACGCTGATCTCGGTGCACTCGCTCATCCTGCTGACCGCCGCCACCGTGGTGTTTGAACTGGCCGCCGCGCGCGAGCATGCAGGCCGGGAAGGCGCCGCACAGCAGCCCATGTGGCGCACCGTGCTGCAGGCCGTGCGCAACGGCATCGTGCACCCAGTGCCGCTACCCATCATCGCGGGCCTTCTGTTTGCGCAGACCGGGCTGGTGGTGCCGCAGGTGGTTGACAAACCCCTGCTGCTGCTGGGCCAGGCGCTGGGGCCGATTGCGCTGCTGCTGGTGGGGGTGACGCTGGCGTTTACCAAGGTCGGCCACCACTTCAAGGCCGCCCTGCGCATTGCACTGGTCAAGTGTGTCGTGCACCCCATCGTGCTGGCCACCCTGGGCTGGGCACTGGGCCTGTCGGGCATGCCGCTGGCGGTGATGATCGTGGCGGCGTCGCTGCCTGTGGGCGCCAACGTGTTTTTGTTTGCTCAGCGTTATGCGGTGGCCGAGGACGAGGTGACGGCCAGCGTGGCGGTGTCTACGGCGCTGGCGTTGGTAACCATGCCGGTGGTGATTGTGGCGGTGACGCGGTGGGTGGTGTAGCGGCAATGCTCAAGGCCGGTGCGCGAACCGGCTCACCAGCAGCCCCACGACCAGGGCCGCAACCAATGCAATTGCGCTGCTGACAACCAAGGCGATGGGCCAGAAAGGGTCCAAATAGCCCAGATACATCCAATTGCCGCACTGAAAGAGCAAGGGAGGTACCAGGCTTGTCAAGCCCAGTGCAACAGGCTTTGTGAGGTACACGAAGGCTGGCACCCCGACCAGCAAAACCAATAGCAAAAGCAAAAAGAAACTGGTCATCGTGATCTCCCAGGGTTCAGGGCGCTAAGCGTTCGCGAACCCATTCACCGTCATCCATCCGATACCGCAACCGGTCATGCAAACGGCTTTTGCGCCCTTGCCAAAACTCCCATTGATCAGGCTTGAGGCGATACCCTCCCCAGTGCGGCGGGCGGGGTGGTTTCAGCATGAACTGCGCACCGTATTTGGCGGCGTTGGCCACCAGCACGCCCCGGCAAGAAATCACCTGGCTTTGCGGGCTGGCCCAGGCGCCGATGCGGGAATCCAGCGGGCGGCTGTTGAAGTATTCGTCGCTCTCTGCATCGCTGACCTTTTCCACCACGCCCTCGATGCGCACCACACGTTCCAGCTCTACCCAGTGGAACTGCAGGGCTGCGTAGGGGTTACCAGCAATCTGGCGGCCCTTGCGGCTGTCGTAATTGGTGAACCAGACGATGCCGCGCTCGTCATAGCCCTTGATCAGCACGATGCGGGTGCTGGGGCGCAGGTCGCTGCCCACAGAGGCCAGGGTCATGGCGTTGGGCTCGGGCACTTCGGCACTGATGGCTTCTTTGAGCCACTGGTCAAACTGCTGCAGGGGGGCGGCGTGCGAGGCGTCTTCGTTGAGTTCGGCGCGCTCGTAGCTCTTGCGAAGGTCGGCGATGGAGGTGGTCATGGGCCAATTGTGCATGCGAGGGCAGGGCGGTTGCCAGCCACGGCGGGCACGCTGTGAAGAGGGCGACGGCCGGGCGGGATCTGGGTAACGTGGGGTCTTCGGTGGCCCCGGTTGTCGTCGAATAACTATTCGCTTATATTGCCGCATCGATGAAACCCAAAGACGACGAAAAACAGCGCGCCATTGCCCAGGCCACCTTCGAGTTGGTGGCCAAGACGGGCCTGAGCGGCCTGACCCTGGCCGATATCGCCCGCGCGGCGGGCATTGCCACCAGTACGCTGTATGTGTACTACCCGTCCAAGGATGAACTCATCAGCCAGCTTTACCAGGATGCCAAGACGGTCACGGCCGCGCGCATCATGGAGGGCGTCGTGCCCGGCATGCCCTACCGCGCCCGCGTGCGGCGCGCCTGGGGCAACCTGCTGCGCCACCGGCTGGACCAGTATGCCGAGGTGGTGTTCCAGGAGCAGTACTACAACTCACCCTGGTTCACCGAGGGCAACCGCGAATTCTCGACCCGTCTGATGGCCGGTTTTTTTGCGTTGATGGAAGAAGGCCAGCAGCAAGAGATCCTGAAGGCAGTGCCCATCCCGCTGCTCACGGCCAGTCTGGTGGGGTCGGTGCGAGAGACGGGCAACCTGATCCGCACCAAGGTGCTGCCCGATGAGGAGGCCGTGCACCAGATGGCTTTTGGGCTGTGCTGGGACGCCCTGAAGGCCTGAGCAGGAGATTGCGATGAATTTGTCTACCTGAGGTTGATCTTTTAATCGAATTTATATTCTCTTAAAAACGCCACTCACCACGCTCCAACCGTTTCATGGCCGATGGCGTCGCTGACACCATCCCGCTCTGTTCAATCGCCTCCCACCAAACAACAACACCTTCCCCACGGAGAACCCCACGATGCCTACCCTCAACATCAATGGCAAAGACACGGCTGTGGATGCCGATGAATCCACCCCCATCCTTTGGGCCCTGCGCGACACGCTGGGCATGACCGGCACCAAGTTTGGCTGCGGCCAGGCTTTGTGCGGGGCCTGCACGGTGCATCTGAACGGTGCGCCCATTCGTTCGTGCATCACGCCCATTTCGGCGGCGGCAGGCCAGAAGATCACCACCATCGAGGCGGTGACCACCAATGACAAGGTGGGCAAGGCCGTGCACGCCGCCTGGGTCAAGCACGACGTGGCCCAGTGTGGCTACTGCCAAAGCGGCCAGATCATGAGCGCCACCGCACTGCTGCAGGGCAAGAAAAAACCCACCGACGCCGACATTGACGCTGCCATGGCGGGCAATGTGTGCCGCTGCGGCACCTACGTGCGCATCCGCGCGGCCATCCATGACGCTGCCAAGACTCTGGCCTAAGAACACCGAGCAGGAGAACACTATGCATTTCGACGCTCAAACCGCCCGCGCCCACATGCCAAAAGGCCTGGTAGCGCTTATGAATCAGGCGCAAGCCGCTATCAATACAGAATCAGACGCAGCCTCCCACGAAGGCGTGGCGCGCCGCACGTTCCTCAAGGTGTCTGCGGCATCCGGTTTTGCGCTGGGTGCGTTTCCGCTGGTGGCCAGCGCGCAGGGCGCCGGGGCAGCGGCCGCAGGCCTCAAGCCGTTCGAGCAGCCTTCAGCCTTCGTCCGCATCGACGCCGATGGCACGGTCACCGTCACCATCAACCGCCTAGACTTTGGCCGGGGCGTGCAGACCGGCCTGCCCATGATCCTGGCCGAAGAGCTGGATGCCGACTGGAGCAAGGTGCGCAGCGTGCACGGCGATGCCAACCAGGCCTATGCCGACCCGATGATGGGCATGCACCTTACAGGCGGCTCCAACTCCATCAAAAACTCCTACACCCAGTACCGCGAACTGGGCGCGCGCACCCGGGCCATGTTGGTCTCGGCCGCTGCCGCGCAGTGGGGCGTGGATGCCTCGGCGCTGCGCACCAGTAACGGCTTCGTCGTCGGCCCCGGGGGCAAGAAGCTGGGCTACGGCGCACTGGCCGAAGCGGCCATGAAGCAGCCCGTGCCTGAAAAGGTCACCTTGAAGGACCCCAAGCAGTTCCGTCTTATCGGCAAGCCCACGGGCCGGCTCGACGCCAAGGCCAAGTCGAGCGGCCAGCAGGACTACGGCATTGACGTGCGCCTGCCCGGCATGCTCACGGCCGTGGTGGCGCGCCCACCCGTGTTCGGCGCCAAGCTGAAGTCGCTGGACGACAGTGCCACCAAAGCCATCAAGGGCGTGAAGGCCGTGCTGCGCATGCCCACCGACCGGGGCGGCGAGGGCGTGGCCATCGTGGCCGATGGTTACTGGCCCGCCAAGCAGGGCCGTGATGCGCTGAAGGTGGAATGGGACACCAGCGCGGTGGGCAAGCCCGACACCACGGCACTGCTGGCCCAGTACCGCGAGCTGGCCACCAAGCCTGGCAACGTGGCCATGCAGGCCGACATGGCGCCGCTGGCTGGCGCTGCGCACAAGATCAGCGCCGAGTTCGTCTTCCCCTACCTGGCGCACGCCCCCATGGAGCCGCTCAACTGCACGGTGAAGCTCGATGGTGACAAGGCCGAACTCTGGATGGGCACCCAGATGCCCGGCCTGGACGCCATGGCCGCCGCCAAGACGCTGGGCCTGCAGCCGCAAAACGTGAAGGTGAACACCCAGATGGCCGGTGGCGGCTTTGGACGCCGTGCCATCCCCACCAGCGACTACGTGGTGGAGGCCTGCGGCGTGGCCAAGGCGGCGCGCACGGCGGGCATCACCGCGCCGGTGCGCACGCTGTGGAGCCGCGAGGACGACATCAAGGGCGGCTACTACCGCCCCATGCACGTGCACCGCGCCGAGATCGGGTTCGACGCACAGGGGAAGATCCTGGCGTGGGACCACACCATCGTCGGCCAATCCATCACCAAGGGCTCGCCGTTCGAGGCGTTCATGGTCAAGAACGGCATCGACGCCACGGCCGTGGAGGGCATGAAGGAACCGTACAACGTGCCCATGAAACTGTCGGTGCACCACCCGGATGTGAATGTGCCGGTGTTGTGGTGGCGCAGTGTGGGCTCCACCCACACGGCCTACGCCATGGAAACCCTCATCGACGAAGTGGCGCGCACCACCAAGCAAGACCCCGTGGCCTACCGCATGGCCCTGATGGGCGACAAACACCCGCGTCACAAGGCCGCGCTGCAGCTGGCCGTGGCCCAGTCGGGCTATGGCAAGAAGAAGCTGGCTGCTGGCCGCGCCTGGGGCGTGGCGGTGCACGAGTCGTTCGAGTCGGTGGTGGCCTATGTGGTCGAGGCGTCCGTCAAAGACGGCACGCCCAAGCTGCACAGCATCACGGCCGGTGTGCATTGCAATCTGGTGGTCAACCCCAAAAGCGTGGAAGCCCAGGTGCAGGGCGCGGCGCTGATGGGCCTGTCGATGTGCCTGCCCGGCGGCGCCATCACGCTGAAGGACGGCGTGGTGGAGCAGAGCAATTTTGGCGACTTTGCCGTGCCGCGCATCACCGACATGCCCCAGGTGACGGTGCATATTGTGCCGAGCGCTGATCCACCGAAGGGCATGGGCGAGCCTGGGTTGCCGCCGCTGGCGCCAGCGTTTGCGAATGCGGTGGCGAGGTTGACGGGCAAGAGTAAGCGGCCAGCCATGGCATCTTGAAACAATGGCGTACTCGTAGGAGCCTCGTGTCCACCTCAACTCTAGGTGGACACGTGAACACTACTCCTGAACAAAGCGGCGAAGGTCGTCGGCGCCGACGCTTGCACAGTGACGAATTCAAAGCGAACGCAGTGGCGTC
>NZ_JAMXAX010000107.1 GCF_023913775.1 Acidovorax facilis | reverse complement strand
TCATGCCTGTATCACCTTCTCCAACGCCCGCTGTGGACGCCATCGTCCAGGTGCGCGGCGTGAGCAAAACCTACGCGGGCGGCTTTCAGGCGCTCAAGAACATCGACCTGGACATCCGGCGCGGCGAGATTTTTGCCCTGCTCGGGCCCAACGGCGCGGGCAAGACCACGCTCATCAGCGTGATCTGCGGCATGAGCAATGCCACGGCTGGCTTCATCACCGCAGACGGCCACGACACCGTGCACGACTACCGAGCCGCCCGCGCGGCCATTGGCCTGGTGCCGCAAGAGCTGCACACCGATTCGTTTGAAACCGTGTGGGCCACGGTCAACTTCAGCCGGGGTCTGTTTGGCAAGGCGCCCAACCCGGCCTTCATCGAGAAGATCCTCAAGGACCTGTCGCTGTGGGACAAGAAGGACAGCAAGATCCTCGCGCTGTCGGGCGGCATGAAGCGCCGCGTGCTGATCGCCAAGGCGCTGTCGCACGAGCCCAAAATCCTGTTTCTGGACGAACCCAGTGCTGGCGTCGACGTGGAGCTGCGCCATGACATGTGGCGCCTGGTGCGCGAATTGCGCGACGCGGGAACCACCATCATCCTCACCACCCACTACATCGAAGAGGCCGAAGACATGGCCGACCGCATCGGTGTGATTCGCAAGGGTGAGCTGATCGTGGTGGAAGACAAGGACGTGCTGATGCGCAAGCTGGGCAAGAAGCAGCTCACGCTCACCCTGCAGCAGCCGATGGACCAAGTGCCCGACGCGCTGGCACGCTGGCCGCTCGTGCTGAGCCAGGGCGGCACCGCGCTGACCTACACCTTCGACACGCAGCAGGAGGACACGGGCATTGCCGCACTGTTGCGCGCACTGGCCGAGCACGGCATTGACTTCAAGGATCTGCACTCCAGCGAAAGCTCGCTCGAAGACATCTTTGTGAGCCTGGTGCACCAGGACACCCCTCAGCAGAAAGCACCCCAAGCATGAACGGCCTGAACTGGCATGGCGTCAGCGCCATCTACCGCTTTGAGATGAACCGTGCGTTTCGCACCTGGATGCAGAGCCTGATCGCGCCGGTGCTCACCACCGCTCTCTACTTCATCGTGTTCGGCTCTGCCATCGGCTCGCGCATGGGCGACATCGGCGGCGTAAGTTACGGCGCCTACATCATCCCCGGGCTGCTCATGCTGTCGCTATTGAGCGAGAGCATTTCCAACTCGGCCTTCGGCATCTACATGCCCAAGTGGTCCGGCACCATCTACGAGTTGCTCAGCGCACCTGTGAACTGGGTGGAGGTGCTGCTGGGCTACGTGGGCGCAGCGGCCAGCAAGTCGCTGCTGGTGTCGGTGCTCATCCTCACCACGGCCCGGGTGTTTGTGCCCTACGAAGTGGCGCACCCGGTGTGGATGGTGGGCTTCCTCGTACTCACCGCCGTCACGTTCTGCCTGTTCGGTTTCATCATCGGCCTGTGGGCCGACAGCTTTCAAAAGCTGCAGGTCATCCCGCTGCTGGTGATCACGCCGCTGACCTTTCTGGGCGGGGCGTTCTACAGCATCAACATGCTGCCACCGTTCTGGCAGACCGTTTCGCTGTTCAACCCGGTGGTCTATCTCATCAGCGGACTGCGCTGGGCGTTTTATGGCCAGGCCGATGTCCACATTGGCGTGAGCACGGGCATGACGCTGGTGTTCATGGCCGCGTGCCTCGTCGTGGTGTGGTGGGTGTTCAAGACGGGGCGCCGCATCCGGCGTTGAGCCCGCCGCCCCAAAAACATTCACGCTGAGCCCTTCGGCGGACTCAGCGTGAACGGTTCAGGACGTGGGCTCAATACCGCTGCATGCTGCAGCTGTGCGGCTGCTGCGCCTTGGCAGCAGGAATCTGCCGCACCACGCGAAAGCCGTAGCCAGAGCCTTCCACATCAAACTTCACGCCCGGCGCGCCTTTTTTGTCCATCACGCCCACCACCAGCGCCTGCTGGAACTGGTGGTCCGCTGCGCGCATGCTGCCGCCCTGGCCCGAGAGCCGCACATCGGCCTTCTCCATCTGGCGCGCCACGGCCACGGCGTCGGTGCTGCCCGCACGCTCGATGGACTGGGCAAGGGCCTCCACCATGAGCTGCATGCGCATGTGCACGTAGTCGTCCTGCGGCTTGGGAAAACGCTCGCGGAAAGACTGGTAGAACGCCTCGCTCTGGGCGCCTGGCACATTGGGCAGCCAGTCGGCCACAGCCACCACCTTGCCAATGCCTGCATCGCCCATGGCAGCGGGCGCACCCAGCGCGTTGCCATAGAAGGTGTAGAAGCTGCCCTCGTAGCCGACTTCACGCGCGGCCTTCACCAGCAGGGTCAGGTCGTTGCCCCAGTTGCCCGTGATCACAGCCTGCGCGCCGCTGGTTTTGATCTTCACGGCGTAGGGCGCAAAGTCCTTCACGCGGCCCACGGGGTGCAGCTCATCACCCACCACCGCCACATCGGGGCGTTGTGCGGCCAGTTGCTTCTTGGCCTCGCGCAGCACGGCCTGGCCAAAGCTGTAGTCCTGGCCGATGAGGTACACGCTCTTGAGATTTTTTTCCTCGCGCATCACATCCATGAGCGCGGCCATGCGCATGTCGGCATGGGCGTCAAAACGAAAGTGCCAGAAGCTGCACTTCTCGTTGGTGAGGATGGGGTCCACCGCCGAGTAGTTCAGAAAAATCACGCGCTTGTTCGGCTCGCGCTCGTTGTGTTTGTTGATCGCCTCGATCAGCACCGCCGCCGTAGCCGATGAATTGCCCTGCAGGATGACCTGCGCGCCATCGTCGATGGCCGCACGCAGGGCCGACAGCGCCTCTTCGTTCTGGCCCTTGCTGTCGTAGCGCTCCAGCGCCAGCGGGCGGGGGCCACCCGCAGCGGCTGGCAACTGCACGCCACCCCGCGCGTTCACACGTTCCATGGCCCAGTAGATGTTGCGGTAAACCGCTTCGCCCGTGTTGGCAAATGCGCCCGACAGGCTTTCGATGAGCGCCACCTTCACGGGCTTGGCCTGCGCCACGGCAGTGGCTGGCGCTGCAGCCTGGGCATGGCTGGCGGACACCGGCAGCAGCACGCAGCACAGCGTGGCTGCTGCGGCCAAAACGGATTGACGTAATGCCGCTGCGCCTGTTTTCAAGCCCACGGAGTGCAATTTATTCATGCCATTTTTCCCTTGAAATGCGGTGTGGCCGCACACACCTCTTTGGCATGCGGCGACCACGTCGAGAGCCGCGCAGTGTATAGGAGTACCCCATGATCTTCGCCCCCGTGATCCGCCGCGCCGCCTACGCCCAAGCACCCCGTTCCGCCGACCAGGCACTGCAGCGTTTTCTGATGGGCACGCTGGCCGACCCCGCTGCCGCACGTTCTGCAGCAGGCTGCACTGTCACGCAGGACGACAAAGCGACCACCTTGCAGCTGGATGTGCCCGGCCTGGCCCGCGAGCAGTTGCAGATCAGCATTGAAGGGAACCTTGTGCGCCTGCAAAGTGTGGAAGGAGCCCCGCGCCAGGTGCAGCGCGCCTGGGAACTGACCGCTGACATCGATGCCGCCCACAGCAGCGCCAAGCTGGAAAACGGCGTACTGACACTGACCCTGGCCAAAGTGGAGCCTGCCAGCAAGGCCACCACGCTGACGATTCACTAACTATTGAATTGATAGCTAGAAATGCCCGTGCCATAAGCGGTACGGGCGTTTTTCATGCAGATTCCCTTTTCAAGACCGCTGCATTACTCGTGCCGCAGCGCATCGATGGGGTCCATGCGAGCAGCGCGCCGTGCGGGGAAGTAGCCAAACACCACGCCAATGCCCGCAGAGAAAAGGAACGACAGCAGATTTACCCCGGGGTTGAAAAGATAGGGCACCCCCATCAGCCCCGATAGCGCCAGGGACGCGCCCGTGGCCAGCACGATGCCGATGAGCCCACCCAGCGCGGCCAGCACCACGGCCTCGATCAAAAACTGCAGCAGCACCTCGCGCTCCAGCGCGCCAATAGCCAGGCGCAGGCCGATCTCGCGCGTGCGCTCGGTCACGCTCACCAGCATGATGTTCATGATGCCGATGCCGCCCACCAGCAGGCTCACGGCGGCCACTGCGCCCAGCAGCGTGGTCAGCACCTTGGTGGTGCCTGAGAGCGTGTCGGCCAGCTGCTTGGTGTCGAGCACGTTGAAGTTGTCTTCGTCCGAATCCGACAACTTGCGCAGCTCGCGCAGCAGCTGGGTGAGGCTGGCCTTCACGCGCTCGGGGTCGCTGCCGTCCTTCATCGACACCAGCAGGGTCTGCACCCGCGTGTTGCCGGTCACGCGGCGCTGCAGCGTGCGCAGGGGCACCAGCACGGTGTCGTCCTGATCATTGCCGAACGCGCCCTGCCCTTTGGACGCGAGCACGCCCACCACCTCGCACGAAAACGCCTTCACGCGCAGCTGGCCGCCCACGGCATCTGCGGTGCCAAACAGCTCGCGCCGCACGGTCTCGCCGATCAGGCACACGGCGGCGCCCGCGCGCAATTCGGCATCGGTAAAGACGCGGCCCGTGCGCACGGTCCAGTTGCCGGTCTCCAGCCAGGCGTTGGTGCTGCCGATCACACTGGTCGTCCAGTTGCGCCCGCCCACCACGGCGGTGGCGCCAGCTCGCGCCTCGGGTGCCACGGCCAGGATGCCGCCGATCTGCTGGGCGATCATGTCGGCATCGGTGTCCTTGAAGGCCGGGGCACCCGAGCCACCGCCGGGCCCCATGCGCTGGCCGGGGCGCACCTGTAGCAGGTTGGTACCCAGGCCCGAGATCTGGTTCTGGATGGCCAGCGTGGCGCCATTGCCCAGCGTGACCATGGTGATCACCGCGCTCACGCCGATCACGATACCCAGAATGGTGAGGAACGAGCGCATGAGATTGCGCCGGATAGAGCGCAGCGCGAGCAGCAGGGTGTTGAGCAGCATCAGTGGCCCCCTGAATCCGAGGCGACCACGGCCGCTGCGGTCGATACCGCATCAGCGTCCAGGCCCTTGGGGTGCGGGTTGGGCGCGTCGCTGTCCACCACGCCATCCACAAACCGCACGATGCGCCGCGCGTACTGCGCCATGTCGGGCTCGTGCGTGACCATCAGCACGGTGATGCCATGGTCCACATTCAGGCGCCACAGCAGTTCCATGATCTCGAAGCTGCGCTGGGTGTCGAGGTTGCCGGTGGGCTCGTCGGCCAGCAGCACATCGGGCTCGGTGACGATGGCGCGCGCAATGGCCACGCGCTGCTGCTGCCCGCCCGACAGCTCGGCGGGCGTGTGGTGTTCCCAACCCTTGAGGCCCACCGCTTCCAGCGCACGCGCGGCCGCCGCGTGGCGCGCGGTGGCGGACTCGCCCCGGTACAGCAGAGGCAGCTCCACGTTCTCTTGCGCCGAGGTGCGCGCCAGCAGATTGAAGCCCTGGAACACAAAGCCAAAGTAGCGCCGCCGCAGCCGTGCCCGCTCGTCGCGCGAGAGCGACTCCACATGCACGCCCTTGAACAGGTATTCGCCCGTGGTGGGCCGGTCCAGGCAGCCCAGCGTGTTCATGGCCGTGGACTTGCCCGAGCCGCTGGGGCCCATGATGGCCACAAAGTCGCCCTGCGCAATGTCCAGGTCCACGCCCTTGAGCGCCTGAAAGGCCAGCGCCCCTTCGCCATAGACCTTGGTCACGCCACGCAGGCGGATGATGGGGGTGTCGCCCGCCACGCTCATGGCTTGGCCCCTGCCGCGCGCTGGTCGGTGATCACGGCCATGCCGGGCGTGAGGCCCTCGCCCGTGACCTCGGTATGGCGGCCATCGCTGATGCCCACCTGCACATCGATGGGCTTGGCAGCGCCGTCCTGCAGCACCCACACCTGCCGCGTCTTGCCCGCGCCATCGCCCGCCTCGCCCCCCGCACCCGGTTTGCGTGGGCCCGAGCCAGACCGTGGCATGCGCGGCATGAGCTGCGACATGATGCCGCCACCACTGCCGCTGCCCGATGCGCCGGGCTTGGCGCCACCCGCCCCGGGTTTCGCATCGGCCCCTGCGGCCTGCGCAGGCGTGAAGCGCAGCGCCGTGTTGGGCACCAGCAGCACATCCTTGCGCTCGGTGGAGGTGATGGTGGCCGCCGCCGTCATGCCGGGGCGCAGGCTCATGTCGCTGTTGTTCACCTCCAGCCAGGTGATGTAGGTGACCACGTTGTCCGTCTTGGTGGAACCAAACGACACCCGCGTGACCTGGGCCGGGTAGCGGCGCGAGGGATAGGCGCTGACCGTAAAGCTCGCGTCCTGCCCCACCTTGACCGAACCCACATCGGCTTCGTCCACGCTCACATCCAGGCGCAGCCGCGTGAGGTCTTCGGCCACGGTGAAGAGCGTCACGGCCTGCAGCGAAGCGGCCACGGCGTTGCCAGGCTCCACCGTGCGGGTCAGCACCACGCCGTCGATGGGCGAGCGGATGGAGGCCTTGGACAGGTTTGTCTCGTCGGTGGACAGCGCGGCGCGTGCGTCCTCCACCGTGGCACGTGCACTGGTCTCGTCAGCGCGGGCGCGGTCCAGCGTGGCGCGGCCTGCGTCCAGCTCGGAGGCCGAGGGCACCTTGCCGCCGGACAGGCGGGCCACTTCTTCGAGCCGGCCAAAGTTGGCAATGGCCTCCTTGGTGGTGGCCACGGCCTGGGCAAGGCGGGCCTGCGCCGACGCCAGCGAGGCGCGCGAGCGCAGCACCTGCGATTCGAGCTTGGCGGTGTCCAGCTCCACCAGCAGCTGCCCCTTCTTGACCTTGTCGTTCACATCCACCAGCACATTGCGCACCGTGCCTGACAACTCGCTGCCAATGGTGACCGAGCGCGTGGGCTGCAGCGTGCCATTGGCCGACACGGTGAGTGTGAGATTGCCCCGGCGCAGCTCTTCGGTGACATAGGTGGGTGCAGTGCTGGCGCTCTGGCGCGATTGCCAGGCATACAAGCCACCGCCCACCACCACGAGCGCGGCCACCCCCAGCCACACGGTAGTGCGCTGCCACCAGCGGCGCGGACGGTCAGCGCCCAACAAGGCGCTCAGGTCGGCGGGGGCCGCCTTGGCGGGTGTGGATGTCGCAGGGGTGTCGGTGTTTGGCATGGGACGTGAATCAGAGATTGGGGGGCTGGCGATAAGGACAGGGGGCTGGATAAGCAAGGCGGCTATTGCCAGCCGCCCCCCAAGGCCTTGTAGAGGCGCACATGGTCTGCCGCGACGGCAGCGGTGGTGGTGGCCACGCTCTCTTGGGTGGACAGCAGCGTGCGCTGCGTCTCCAGCACCGCCTGAAAGTCAATCAATCCGCTGCTATAGCGCTGCTGCGCCAGCAGCGCGGCGTTGCGGGCGGCGTCTGCGGCGGCCGCCAGTCGCTCCAGCTTTTCCCGGTCGCCACGCAAGGCCACCAGCGCGTTCTCCACATCCTGCAGGGCCGTGAGCACGGTGGCTTCGTAGGCCACGCGGGCCTGCTCCAGCGCGGCAGACTGCACACGCACCTGCGCGCGGGCGGCCCCCCCGTCCAGCAGCGGGATGGACACGCTGCCCAGCAAGGCACTGGTTACCGCACTGCCCCCCGACAACGCGCCCAGCGTGAGGGCACGCAGGCCCAGGGAGCCACCGAGGGAGAAGCTGGGGTAGCGCGCCGCATCGGCCTGCGACAAGCGCGCCAGGGCGGCTGCAATGCGCTGCTCGGCCGCACGCACATCGGGGCGTTGGCGCAGCGTCTCGGCTGGGATCGCCAGGGCGAGCTCTGCGGTCGGCTGAGGCACGGGGGCACTGGCGGCCAGAGTAGCGTCGAGCGCGCCAGGCACCTGGCCTGTCAGCACGGCCAGGCTGTAGCGCGACTGCGCCAGGCTGGCTTCCAGGCTGGGAATCTGCGCGGCGGTCTGCTCGGCCGCTGCACGGGCCTGCTCGGTGACGAGCGAGGTGGTGAGCCCGGCCTGCAGGCGCCACTGGGTGATCTGCAAGGTCTCCTGCTGGCTGGCCAGGTTGCTGCGCGCAATGGCCAAGCGCTGCTGCAGCCCGCGCAGCTCGATGTAGTTGACGGCCACCTCGGCAGCCAGCGATACCTGAACGTCCGCCAGGCTGGCCTCTGCCGCGCGGGCGTCAGCCTCGCTGGCGCTCACGCCGCTGCGCAGGCGGCCAAACACATCGGGCTCCCAGCTCGCATCAAAACCGGCCTGGAAGGTGTTGCCCGTGCTGTTGTTAGCCCGGCTGCGCTGCGCAGAGGCCGATGCACCCACGCTGGGCAACAGACCGGCCGATTGCACATCCACCTGGGCGCGCGCCTGCTGCAACGACGCCTGGGCGGTACGTACGCTGGTGTTGGCCCGCAGGGCTTGTTCTACCAGCGTGGTGAGCGAAGGGTCGTCAAAACGCTGCCACCACTGGGCCAAAGAAGTGGCACCCTGATCGGGAGTTGTATTGCCACCCGCGCCCGCAGCCCACGCCGCTGGCACGGCGACGGCGGGCAACTGGCTATCCTCGGGCTCCAGGCTTGCACAGCCCGAGATCACCAATACCAGCAGCGTGGCGAGCGCTATCTGTACACGCGGTGCGCTGCACCTGGGGTGGGCGCGCAGGACGTCGGCAGTGACGCGATGGGAAGGACTCATGGAAAGGCATCGCTCGAGGGAAAACCCGATTGTGAGGAGCCATTCAGGTCAAAACGTACCGAAAGGGTCAACCCCAGGTAAAGAATTGATGCAACGCAAAGGCGTCACCATCCACCGGCGTGGCCCTATCAAAAAACATTGCTATCGGTTCGCCAGCGGACAGACGGCCGATGGCCGCCTCGCGAGTGTCCCGAGTTGGAAGTTCGTTGATGAAAGAAAGATGCCGAAATCGTCAGGCAAGGCGCAAACCGCAGCGATAGCCGTAGCTATCGCGAGGATTTGCAACGCTGAATGGCGACGATTCTCGGCGTCTTTATAAAACGAATCTCCGCCTCGGGACACCTGGCCCTCAGTGCGCGTGCGCCAAGCCCAGAGACAGCCCCGTTCGCACCCTGTACTCGCTGGGGCTGCACCCCACATGCGAGCGGAACGCGCGGCTGAAATGCGCGCTGTTGCTGAAGCCCCAGGACAGCGCAATGTCGGTGACCGAGCGCTGCGCATGCGCCGGGTGGCGCAGGTCGCGCAGACAGGCCTCCAGGCGGCGGCGCTGGATCATCGCGGCCAGGGTTTCCTCGTCATCAGCCACCGCGTTGTACAGGTGCCGTTTGCTGCAGTTGAGCGCCTGGGCCATGCGGTCGATGGTGAGGTCGGGGTCGCCCAGGTGGCGGTCGATGTACTGGCTGATGCGGTCACGCAGGGCCTCACGCTGCGACAGCAGGCTCTGCTGCCCGTTGCGCTCCAGCAGCGACAGCTGCACAAGGTGCGTGATCACATCGGCCACACCATCGGCGGCGGCGTCGGACATGGTGGGCAGCTCGGCGAAGGCGGCACGCATGGTGTCCCAGGCCAGGCGCGACACGCCACTGGTGCCCGAGAACCGCTGCACCATCAGGTCATCGAGCTTGAGCTTGCGCTCGGGCAGTTGTTCCTTGGGGATCATCAGCACCATCTGGCGCACGGCCTCGGGGTTGCTCACGGCGTAGGCGCGTGTGGTGTCGTACACGCTCCACTCACCCGGCGACAACCATACCTGGCGACCGTTCTGCTCAAAGCACGCGCGCCCCTCCAGCTGCGCCACCACCTTGATGTAAGCCCGGTCGCTGCCCCGAATGAGGCTGGGGGTGCGCACCACGCGGTGGCGGCTCACGTCCAGCTGACACAGGTTCACATAGCCCGCCTGGCCCGAGGTGATGTGGCCTGCAAAGGCATCGTCACCAAACGCGTCGGACTCCAGCCCGCCAATCAGGCGCCACACCGCATCGCCCCAGAGGTGCAGGCGGTCGCGCGCAGGCACAGCGTCGGTGGATACCTCGGTCAGGGGGTGGGCCATGGTGTCTCCAGTGCGGGTTGCGCAAGCCTGATGGTTATGCGGCTGAATTATCGGACGCCCCGTTACCCCGCGCCACCGAGGGAAATCCGGGTAAACCCGCTGCCGTCTGCACGCTGAGGCAAGCGTTTTGTGCACGCTGAGCGCAGCACGCATGAACGCGTCTGCCTACGATTCCCGGCACGGCGTGCACCACGCAGGCCCCATCCGAGGAGACACACAATGACAGCACACCAACCCTCCAAGCGCCAGTGGATCAAGGGCGCCGCCGCCACGGTCGGCACCCTGGCCGTGGCGCCCCAGCTGTGGGCCCAGGGCAGCAGCGCGGCACCCGTGCGCATCGGCTACGCCATCGCCCGCACCGGCCCCTGGGCGGCCGGTGCCCAGGTGAGCCAGGAGCCCAACTACCTGCTGTGGGCCGAGCAGGTGAACGCGGCGGGTGGCCTGAGCGTGAAGGGCACCAAGCGCCCCATCGAACTCATTGGCTACGACGATCGCAGCGAGACCGAGACCTGCGTGCGCACCTACGAAAAGCTCATGGGCAGCGACAAGGTGGACCTGATCCTGCCGCCCTGGGGTTCGGGCGCCAACTTCGCCATTGCACCGCTGGCCAACCGCTTCGGCTACCCGCTGCTGGCGCCCACGGCGCTGTCGCGCAAGCTCATCGACATGAACCTGCCCTACTTCTTCTCGCTGCTGCAGCAGCCCGACAAGATGATGGGCGCGCTGGTGGACATGCTGGTGGCCAACAACGTCAAGACCATTGCCATTGTCTACATGGACGACCTGTTTGGCCTGGAGAACTTCGCCGCGCTGAACAACGCCCTCAAGAAGACCAGCATCCAGGTGCTGGAGCGCAAGAGCTACCCCCTGGGCGTGAAGGACCTGGCCCCCGTGCTGCGCGGCATCAAGGACCAGAACCCCGAAGCCTTCATCGGCATCACCTACCCGCCCGACACCATCCTGGCCAGCCGCCAGGCGCGCGAGGTGGGCCTGAACCCCAAGTTCTTTTACGCATCGGTGGGCACGGCCTTCCAGCTCTACAAGAACGTGATGCAGGCCAACACCGAGGGCGTGATCGGCATGGGCTCGTGGAGCGTGAAGACGAGCCCCGAGGCCAAGGCGTACTTCGACGCCCACGTAAAGAAGTTCAACAAGGAGCCCGACCGCTGGGCCAGCGGCCACGCGTGGGCCGGCCTGCAGATCCTGCAGCAGGCCGTGGAAAAGGTGGGCCTGGACCGCAAGGCACTGCGCGAACACATCGCCAAGAACGAGTTCCAAACCATCCTGGGTGGTATTCGATTCCAGGGCAGCGAGAACGCCGCCATCCCCGGCACCGTGAGCCAGTGGCAGGGCAGCGACTTCGAAGTCGTGTGGCCCAAGGACCGTGCCACGGCGCAGTTGAACACCGCGAAACCAGCCTGGAAATAACAAAGTGTCTCTGACTTCCTGGGCCGAACTGGTCGCCAGTGGCCTCATTACAGGCGGTATCTATGCGCTGGTGGCCATGGGCCTGAACCTGCAGTACGGGCTGATGCGCATCATGAACATCTCGCATGGCGAGTTCCTGATGCTGGGCGCCTTCCTCACCTGGTCCGCGCACACCCTGTGGGACATCTCGCCGCTGCTGCTCATGCCGCTGGCTTTCATCGCGCTGTTTGCGCTGGGCGTGGTGGTGCATGCGCTGTGCTTCAAGCGCCTGGCCGCCCGCGCACCCAATGTGGACGTGTTCGAGGCGCGCAGCCTGATGGTGGGCTTTGGCCTGATGTTCCTGGTGCAGAACACCGCGCTCCTGATCTGGGGTGGTGACCTGCGTGGGTACGAATACCTGGCCGACCCGGTGCAGATTGCGGGCATGCGCTTCACTGAAAACAAGCTGGTGTTGTTTGGCGTGGCGCTGGCGCTGTCGGCCGCGCTGATCGCGCTGCTCAAGCTCACGCTGCTGGGCAAGGCCGTGCGGGCGCTGATGCAGTCGCCCACGGGCGCGCAGCTGGTGGGCATCAACACGCGGCGCCTGCACCCCATGATGTTTGGCATTGGCCTGGGCCTGTCGGGCGTGGCGGGTGCGCTGCTGTCCATGACGTATGAGATTTCTCCGTCGATGGGTGAGCCGTACACCGTGACGGCGCTGATCGTCATCACGCTGGGCGGCTTCGGCAGCCTGGCGGGCAGTCTGGCCGGTGGCCTGCTGCTGGGCGTGGTCGAGGCGCTGGGCATGCACTTCAGCAGCCCGTCTCTCAAGATGCTGCTGAGCTATGCGGTATTCATCGGCGTGCTGATCTGGCGCCCCAACGGTTTGTTTAGCAAGAAATGAAACTCATCCCTTCCAACAAGCCCTGGCTTGCGCTCGCAGTGGGCGTGGCCGTGGTCGGCACCCTGCCCTGGCTGGTGTCCGAGTTCGCCACCTCGGTGCTGCTCAGCTGCCTGATGTACATCGCGCTGGCCACCAGCTGGTCGCTGTTCTGCGGTGCCACCCGCTACCTCTCACTCGCTACGTCGGCCTTCTTCGGCATTGGTGCGTACACCAGCGCCACGCTGCTGGGCGTACTGCCCTGGCCGCTGGTGATTCTGAGCGGCGCACTGATCGCCACCATCGTGGCCGTGGTGATGGGGGCTGCCGTGCTGCACCTGCGCGGCACCTACTTTGCGGTGCTCACCTTCGGCATGACCGAGTTGATCCGCCACGCCGTCACCTTTGTCGAAAAGCAGGTGTCGGGCACGGTGGGCCGCGTGCTTACGGTGGTGCCCAGCAATGAGACGGTGTACCTCACCGTGCTGCTGATCGCCGCAGCCGCCATTGCTGCATCCATTGCCATCCAGCGCAGCCGTTTCGGCCTGGCGCTGTCGGGCATCGGTGCCGACGAGCAGCGCGCACAAACGCTGGGGGTAGACACGCGCCTGGCCAAGATCGCGGGCTTTGGCATCACCGCCGCCTTTGCAGGCGCCGTGGGCGCGGCCATGGCCGTGCGCTGGACGTACATCGAGCCCGCAGCGGTGTTCAGCCCCTTCATCGGCTTCCAGACGGTGCTGATCGCACTGATTGGCGGCGCGACCAGCATTGGCGGCCCCATCCTGGCGGCCATCGTGTTCAGCCTGCTGGCCGAAACGCTGCGCCTACAGCTGCCCTACGGCTACATGATGGTGCTGGGCCTGCTGCTGATTTTGTGCGTGATGTACCTGCCCAATGGCCTGGCCACGCTGTGGCTACGGCGCAAGCCTGCTGCGGAGGCGCATCATGGCTGAAGCACTTTTGACCATTGACAGCGTGACCGTGCGCTTTGGCGGCCTGACTGCCGTGGATGGCGTGAGCGCCACGCTGCACACGGGCGAGCTGATCGGCATCATCGGCCCCAACGGTGCGGGCAAGACCACGTTTTTCAACGCCATCTCGGGCGTGCAGCCGCCCACCTCGGGCACGCTGCACTGCGGCGGCGACGACCTAACGGGCAAAGGCCCGCACCACTACGCAGCGCACGGCATTGCACGCACCTTCCAGACACCCAGAGTGTTCCCCGACATGACGGTGCGCGACAACGTGCGCTTTGGCATGCAGTTCGCGGGCCGCCACCGCCAGGGGCCTGCAGGTCTGCGCAGCGAGGACGATATCCTCGCCATGCTGGGCCTGGCACACCTGGCCGACCGCCCGGCTGCGGACGTGACGCCGTCGCAACAACGCCTGCTGGAGATCGGCATGGCCCTGGGCACACGCCCACGTCTGCTGCTGCTCGACGAGGTAGCTGCCGGGCTGACCGAGACCGAGGTGGACGCCATGGCCCAGCGCATCCGCCGCCTGCGCGATGACTGGGGCCTGACGGTGGTGTGGATCGAGCACGCGGTGACCACGCTGCTCAAGTACGTGGAGCGCGTGCTGGTGCTACACCAGGGCCGCAAGATCGCCGACGGCACACCCGCCGAGGTGGTGCGCGACCCGCAGGTGATCGAGGCCTACCTGGGTGACGAGATGACCCACAACGCAGCCCACGCAGAGCAAGGAGCCACAGCATGATCGGCGCCCACCTTACCGTGCAGAACCTGATGACGGGCTACCACGGCTTTCAGGTGCTGCAGGACCTGACGCTGGAGGCAGCGCCCGGCATTACCGTCATCGTGGGCCCCAACGGCGCGGGCAAGACCACGCTGCTCAAGGCCCTGGCGGGCCTGCTGCCGCGCCAGGGCACGGTGACGCTCGACGGGCAGGCCGTGCCTGCGATGAACGCCTCGGCCTGCGTGCAACGCGGCCTGGCGTTGGTCGCCGAAGGTCGCCAGCTGTTCCCGCAGATGACGGTGACCGAGAACCTGGAGCTGGGCGGCTGGCTGGTGCCGTCGCGGGTGCGCGTCGAGCGGTTGCACCAAGCGTTTGAAGACTTTCCCCGCCTCAAGGAACGCGCCGCACAGCTCGCAGGCACCATGAGCGGCGGCGAGCAGCAGATGGTGGCTGTGGCCCGCGCCATGATGAGCGGCCCGCGCCTGTTGATGCTGGACGAGCCCTCGCTGGGTCTGGCGCCGCGCATGGTCGATGAGTTGCTGGCCATCGTGCAGCGCATCGCCGCACAGGGCGTCACCGTGCTCATGGTGGAACAGAACGTGCGCAAGGCGTTGCAGATCGCGCAGCGCGGCTATGTGCTGGAGCGCGGGCGCATTGTGGCGTCTGGCGAAGCCTCTGACTTGCTGAAGTCCGACGTGGTGCGCCAAGCCTATCTGGGCGTGACCTGAATACCTCTTTCCCCCTTTTTATCTGTTCTTTTTCAGGAGCTTTCAATGACTGCCATTTCCATGCTGATCAACGGCGAGCGCGTGCAAGCCACGGGCGGCGCCACGTTTGAGCGCCGCAACCCGCTGGACGGATCGGTCGCCACCACCGCACCCGCTGCCACCGTGGCCGATGCCGTGGCTGCGGCCGACGCCGCTGCCAAGGCCTTCCCCGCCTGGTCCGCCCTGGGGCCCAGCGCGCGCCGCGCAATGCTGCTCAAAGCTGCGCACGCCCTCGAAGCCCGGACAGCTGACTTTGCGGTGGCCATGGCTGCCGAGACCGGCGCCTCCGGCATGTGGGCAGGATTCAACGTGCACTTGGCCGCTGGCCTGCTGCAAGAAGCCGCCGCACTGACCACACAGATTGCGGGCGAAGTGATCCCGTCCGACGTGCCCGGCAGCCTGGCCATGGGCGTGCGCCAGGCGGCTGGCGTGGTGCTGGGCATTGCGCCGTGGAACGCACCGGTCATCCTGGGTGTGCGTGCCATCGCCACGCCGCTGGCCTGCGGCAACACGGTGATCCTGAAAGGCTCTGAGCTGTGCCCCGCCACGCACGGCCTCATCATCGAGGCGCTGCAGGAGGCTGGTTTGCCTGCCGGTGTGGTGAACTTTGTGACCAACGCACCCGCTGACGCAGGCGCCGTGGTCGAGGCCATCGTGGCCCACCCGACCGTGCGCCGCATCAACTTCACCGGTTCCACCAAGGTGGGCCGCATCATTGCGCAAACCTGTGCCAAGTACCTCAAGCCCGTGGTGCTGGAGCTGGGCGGCAAGGCCCCGCTGCTGGTGCTGGACGATGCCGACATCGACGCCGCCGTGGCAGGAACGGTGTTTGGCGCCTTCGCAAACTCGGGCCAGATCTGCATGTCCACTGAACGCATCATCGTGGACAACGCTGTGGCCGACGAGTTTGTGACCAAGCTGGGCGAGCGCGCCAAGGCTCTGCCCCTTGGCGACCCGCGCAAGGGCCCGGTGGTGCTGGGATCGGTGGTGGACATGGCCACCGTGCACCGCTGCAACGCAATGATCGACGACGCGCTGGCCAAGGGTGCCAAACTGGTGTGTGGCGGCAAGAGCGACAGCACGCTGATGCAGGCTACGGTGCTCGACCATGTAACGGCCGAGATGCTGATCTACCGCGAGGAGTCGTTCGGCCCCGTCAAACCTGTGGTGCGCGTGAACGGCGTGGAAGAAGCCATTGCCTGCGCCAACGACAACGAGTTCGGTCTTTCGTCTGCCGTATTCAGCCGCGATGTGGCCAAGGCCTGGAACGTGGCGGCCCGCATCGAGTCGGGCATCTGCCACGTCAACGGTCCGACCGTGCACGACGAAGGCCAGATGCCTTTTGGGGGCGTGAAGAGTTCGGGCTACGGCCGCTTTGGCGGCATGGCCGGCGTGCGGGAGTTCACCGAGCTGCGCTGGATCACGGTGCAGACCACGCCGCGCCACTACCCCTTCTGAAGTTCAAAAAAGATAGCTGCTGGCGCTCTCTAGACAAGCGCTAGCGGCCATTTTTCGCTCAAACATCAAACTGTGATCGCATCCAGCGGCCAGCGCGGCTTCACGTCAAAGGCGTAGTCGGTGTTGGCCTGCTGCTGCCCAGCCTGCAAACGCATGGCTGCCGCCATGGCAATCATGGCGCCGTTGTCGGTGCACAGATGCAGCTCGGGGTAGTGCACGCGCACCTTGGCAGCCGCGCAGGCCGCGTTGAGCTGCGCACGCAGGTGCCGGTTGGCCCCTACGCCACCGGCGACCACCACACGTTTCAGGCCGGTCTGCTTGAGCGCGGCCAGGGTCTTCTTCACCAGCACTTCGACAATCGCAGCCTCGGTGCTCGCCGCCAAGTCGGCCTTGCGTGCCTCCAGCTCATCGCCCAGCTTCTTGGCCTGCGTGAGCACCGCGGTCTTGAGCCCGGCAAAAGAGAAATCGAGGTTGCCACTGTGCAACAGCGGGCGCGGCAGTTTGAAGGCTGCGGCATCGCCCTGCTCAGCCAGGCGCGAGAGCGCTGGCCCACCCGGGTAGCCCAGGCCCATGAGCTTGGCGGACTTGTCGAACGCCTCGCCCGCAGCGTCGTCAATGGTCTCACCCAGAATCTCGTAGCGGCCCACGCCATCCACACGCATCAGCTGGGTGTGGCCGCCCGACACCAACAGAGCCACAAAAGGGAATTCAGGCGGGTCGGCGCTGAGGAAGGGCGACAGCAGGTGCCCCTCCAGGTGGTGCACGCCCAGCACCGGTTTATCTAGCGCAGCACCCAACGCACAGGCCACGCCCGCCCCTACCAGCAGCGCACCGGCCAAGCCCGGGCCGCGGGTGTAGGCCACCACGTCCACATCGGCCAGCGTCTGGCCGGACTCGGTCAGCACCTGCGTGGCCAGCGGCAGCACGCGTCGGATGTGGTCGCGGCTGGCCAACTCGGGCACCACGCCACCGTAGGCCTGGTGCATCTCAATCTGGCTGTGCAGCGCGTGCGACAGCAACGTGGGCACGGCATTGCCCGTAGAACGGACCAATGCCACGCCCGTTTCGTCGCACGAAGATTCAATACCGAGGATCAGCAAGCTCATGCCCCGAGTGTAAAACCCGGCCCCGTTCAGGGTCGGATGCAGAAACCCCTGCTGGCAGTCACCAGCAGGGGTTGTGCGGATGGATGGCGCCTGACGACCTGGTGGCTTGGCTACCAGCGGTCCGAACGCATGCGCAGTTCCCAGCTTCCGCTGCGCAGTTCATACACACCCACGGCGCCGTAGCGCTGCTCGCCCTTGTCGTCCCAGGTCATGGTGCCGATCACGGGCGCATAGCCGTTGATGCTGTGCATGGCCTTGGTGATCGATTTCGGATCTGCCGACTTGGCCTTCTGGATGGCGGCTGAGAGCACATAGGTGCTGTCGTAGCTGTAGTGGCCGCCATAGGCCGGTGGCTTCTTGTAGGCCTCGATGTACTTTTCGAGGAAGGGCTTGCCGGTGGTGAACTCCTTGGCTTCCAGTACGGGCGATGTGGCGTAGACGCCTTCGACCATGCCCATGGCCTTCGTCATGTCGGTGGTCTTGATGGTGTCCCCACCCAACAGGCTGACCTTGGTGTGGTCAACCTTGCGCAGGGCTTCGAGCAGAGCCAGGGCCTGAAAGTCGTTGAGGGTGGACACGATGACCTCGACCTTGGCGGCCTTCAGCTCGCCAGCCAGTTCGTCGAAAGCCACCGTCTTGTCGTCAAACGACTTGCGCACCACCACTTCCTTCTTTTCGGCCTTGAGCTGCTCGGCAGCCCCGTCGGCCAGACCCTTGCCGTAAGGCGTGCCATCGTCCAGCGCGGCGTAGCGGGCGGCACCCAGCTGTGTGGCGGCAAACGAGCCGATAGCGCGCGCCTGCAAGGTGTCATTGGCCACCATGCGGAAGGTGGTTGGGAAGCCGAGTTGCGTGAACTTGGGGTTGGTGGAGATGGCGATCTGGGCGATGTCCTTGGCGGCGTATATCGGAGCCGTCTCAATGCTCACCCCCGAATTCAGGTGCCCGATCACCGCAACCACGCCCGAGTCCACCAGCTGCTGCGCCACGGTCTTGCCGGTGGCGGCGTCGGCCTTGTCGTCCACCGAAACCACCTCCAGCGTCACACGTTTGCCGTCCACGGTGTAGCCACCCTTGTTCAGTTCTGCCACGGCCAGGTTGACGCCGTTGAGCAAATCCTGCCCCAGCGCGCCCAAGGGGCCGGAGAGGGGCTGGGCCACGCCGATCTTGATGGTGTCGGGCACCTTGCTGCAGCCTGTCAGCACCAGCAGCGCGGATACCGCCACGGTGGTCAGGGCCAAGCCGGCAGAGATACGCCGCCGGTCAATGTGCTTGTTCATGCAAATCCTCTTGAATGGGTCAATGTGACCAGATGTATATGCGATGCGACCGGGTAGCTGCTATCGGGTATGCCCTGCCCATCGACAAACTATTAGCAAGTTTCAGGCCTTGGAAGCTGCCACAACCTGCTGCCAGCCTGCAGCCCCGGAACGCACCGCTTCGATGCACCATTTTGTGGCGTAAAAATTGCTTATGCTCCTGGGTATGAACGAGTCTCTGCGCATCGTGGTGGTTGCCCCGGATCTGGCAGTCGCCGACCCCGCCGACGAACACGCCGTACTTCAGGCGGAACGGTCGCGGGCGCTGCGCATTGGGTTGCTGGAGAACAACTTCAACCTGGTGGCCACCCTGCCTGCCGATGTCTTCCTGAGCGAGCGCATCGCCCAGCTGCAGCCCGACCTCATCATCGTGGACGCAGAAAGCGAGGCGCGCGACGCGCTCGAACATGTGGTGATGGCCACGCGCGACGAGCGGCGCCCGATCGTGATGTTCACCAACGACGAGGACACCTCACACGTGAAGGACGCGGTGGCGGCGGGCGTGTCGGCCTACATCGTGGCGGGCCTGGCACCCCAGCGCATCCGCCCCATTCTGGACGTGGCCATGGCGCGGTTCCAGCACGAGCAGGCCCTGCGCGCCGAGCTAGCCGACGCCAAGACCGAACTCAAAGACCGCAAGACCATCGACCGTGCCAAGGGCCTGCTGATGCAGCGCCAGGGCCTGAGCGAACAGGCCGCGTACGAGAAACTGCGCAAGACGGCCATGGACAAGGGCCTCAAGCTGGTGGACGTGGCCCAGCGCATGCTCGATTTGATGGATCTGCTGGGGTAGAGATAGGGACAACCCCCTGAGCGGCTGCGCCGCTTCCCCCTTCTCTCGAATCGCTGCGCAATTCGGGAAGGGGGACGATGCCCTCGCTGCGGGGCGGCCCTTGCTTGGCATCCCTCGCCTGGGTCGCGCCCGGGTCCACCGGCTTCTCCCAAATGGTGCGCCGCACAAATGCAGTGCAGCACTCGGCGCGCGCACCATCTCCACAAATTTTCAAGCCAAACTGGCCAATACCGCTTGATAAATAAGCACAAGCAGCTACGAATTTGGTAGCAGATCATGCGCTGTATTGGAGCAAGGCCGGTATGAAAAAGTCTGGCACGCTGCTTGCATTAACCCTGGCAAGACCAAAGACGGTCCCACCACTGACAGCACTGACCCAATGGCGGGCCGGTGCTGACACAAAGCCCCCCAATGGGCTTTGCCATGGACAAAGGCGTCCCTCTCCGAAGCTCGTTTGCGCATGCAACCAGGCCAGGGGAGGACGCCTTTTTTGTTTTCTAACGCACCGAGGAACCGCCCCATGACCGATCTGTTGAAAACCAGCCTCAACCGCCGCACCGTACTGCAGGCCGCCACCGTGGGCGCCGTGGGCGTGAGCCCCGCCCTGCGTGCCCTGGTGCACGCCCAGGGCTCGGACGCCCCCGAGAAGAAGGAAGTGAAGATTGGCTTCATCCCGCTGACCGACTGCGCCAGCGTGGTGATGGCCTCGGTGCTGGGCTTTGACAAGAAGTATGGCGTGACCATCATCCCCACCAAGGAAGCGTCGTGGGCCGGTGTGCGCGACAAGCTGGTGAATGGCGAACTCGACTTTGCCCACGTGCTGTATGGCCTGGTGTATGGCGTGCACATGGGCACGGCCGGCCCCAAGAAGGACATGGCCGTTCTAATGAGCCTGAACAACAACGGCCAGGCGATCACGCTGTCCAAGGCACTGGCCGACAAGGGCGCGGTGGATGGCCCGTCCCTGGCCAAGTTCATGGCCGCCAACAAGCGCGAGTACACCTTCGCAGGCACCTTCCCGACCGGCACCCACGCGATGTGGATGCACTACTGGTTGGCCGCCGCCGGCATCAACCCGCTGTCGGGCGCCAAGCTGATCACCGTGCCGCCACCCCAGATGGTGGCCAACATGCGCGTGGGCAACATGGATGGATTCTGCGTGGGCGAACCCTGGAACCACCGCGCCATCATGGATGGCATCGGAGTGACCGCCAACACCACCCAGGACATCTGGAAGGACCACCCCGAGAAGGTGCTGGGCACCTCGGCCGATTTCGTCAAGAAGAACCCCAACACCACCCGCGCCGTGATGATGGCCGTGCTGGAAGCCAGCCAGTGGATTGACGCCAGCCTGTCCAACAAGATGAAGATGGCCGAAACGGTGGCCCAGAAGTCCTACATCAACACCAGCGTGGACGCCATCAACCAGCGCATCCTGGGCCGCTACCAGAACGGCATGGGCAAGACCTGGGACGATCCCAACCACATGAAATTCTTCAACGACGGCGCGGTGAACTTCCCCTACCTGTCGGATGGTATGTGGTTCCTGACGCAGCACAAGCGCTGGGGTTTGATCAAGAGCCACCCCGACTACCTGGCCGTGGCCAAAGAGATCAACCAGGTGGACCTGTACAAGTCGGTTGCCAGCGCCATGAAGATCAACGTGCCCAAGGACCCGATGCGCACCGCCAAGCTCATGGACGGCGTGGTGTGGGACGGCAAAGACCCCGCCAAGTACGCCGACAGCTTCAAGATCAAGGC
>NZ_JAMXAX010000106.1 GCF_023913775.1 Acidovorax facilis | reverse complement strand
TTTGCTTTTGCTGCAGTCCCAGGGCTATTGCGTGGCGTTCGCTCTGGCTCAACTGCTGGTAATTCTTCTGTGTCATCTTGGCCTCAATTCTCGGTGTTGCACTTCAGAATTGAGGCCGCCAAGCGCTAGGGCCCTATTGCACTCAAAATTTGATGCGCAATCCGACCAACCTGGAGGCGCACCACCACCAGCGCACTTCCCGTGCCGCCGGCCTACGGACCGGCGGCGATGCAGCTCAGTAGGTCTCCAGGTGCAACCGTCCTTCGCGCTGGAGTGCGGCGCCCACAGCGTCCCACTCCAGGCCGGCTTCGCTGGCGATGTCGCGCAGGGCCATCACCACGCCTTCTTCCATGCTCTTCAGGCCACAGACATAGAAGTGGCTGTTGCCGTCGCGCAGCAGCGCAGCCAGGTCAGCGGCGCGCTCGCGCATCAGGTCTTGCACATAGCGCTTGGGCTGCCCGGCGGTGCGGGAGAACGCCAGGTTGATGTCGATGAAATCCTTGGGGAGGTTTTGCAGCGGGCCAAAGTACGGCAGCTCCTGCTGCGTGCGTGCGCCGAAGAACAGCATGAGCTTGCCGCCTTCAAACTTGCCGCTGCTGCGCAGGCGCCGACGCCATTCGGTCATCGCGCGCATGGGGGCGCTGCCGGTGCCGGTGCAGATCATCACGATGTGCGAGCGCGGGTGGTTGGGCATCAGGAAGGAGCTTCCAAACGGCCCCACCACCTGGACCTTGTCGCCCACTTTCAGGTCGCACACGAAGTTGGAAGCGATGCCGCGCACGGCGTTGCCGTCGTGGTCGGTGGTCACGCGCTTTACCGTGAGCGCCAGGTTGTTATAGCCGGGCCGCTCGCCATTGCGCGGGCTGGCGATGGAGTACTGGCGCGCGTGGTGCGCCTTGCCCAGCGCGTCGGTGCCGGGCGGGATGATGCCGATGGACTGCCCCTCCAGCACCGGGAACGGCATGCTCCCGAAGTCGAGCACCACATGGTGCGTCTCGCTCTCAAAGCCCGCCTCGGTGCAGTTGAAGTTGCCAACCACGGTGGCGGTGGTGGGGCTCCTCGGGGGGAACAGGTTGGTGTAGGGGTGTGCGGCCGACCAGGGTGGCACCGTGGCGCCGTATTGCGCCGAGCGGAACGCCTGCGTACCCGGCTCCATGGGCGTGGTCGGTGCAGCCGGTGCGGACGGCAGCTTTGTATCGCCGGTCGACGTTGCCACACCCTCGGCAGCCAGTTCATCGGGCGTGAGTTCGGGCGGAAGTTCTTCCCAGGTGAGCTGTTCTTCGATGGTGTAGGCGCGCGCCAGCGGCATGGTGCGCCAGTTGTCGATGGAGCCGGTGGGGCAGGGCGAGATGCAGGCCATGCAGCCGTTGCACACATCGGCGCGCACCACGTAGTTGTTGTCGTCGTGTGTGATGGCACCCACCGGGCAGGTGGCCTCGCAGGTGTTGCAGCGGATGCAGATCTCGGGGTCGATCAGGTGCTGCTTCAGGATGCCGTTGTCGATCAGCGTGGTGGTGGTCATGCCCATATTCTTCTTCCAACAGTTGTTCCGGTGCCATGTCCTTGCGCCATTGCGCGCAGCGGTAAGCAGTGGCGCGACCTGATGCCAGTGCCATCGCGGAACCGGCTTTGCCGGGCCGCTGGAGGCATCCCCTTCAGGGGGAAAGCGCGCAGCGGCTCAGGGGGATCAACCAAACCGCACGTATTCGAAGTCGACGGGCTGGCGGTTGATGCCCATGACCGGCGGCGCGATCCAGCCCGCAAACTTGCCGGGCTCCACCACGCGCCCCATCAGCGAGGCAACGAAGGCAAAGTCCTCGGGCGTGGGCAGCCACTCGGCCTTGCGGGCTGTCCATTCGGCTTCGCTCACCACGCGGCCGTCGGGTGACATCTTGATGCCCGCCAGCGCCCCGATCTGGCGGTTGAAGGCCTTGTGTGGCACGGCCAGGCGCGTGGGGATGCCGGCCTTTTCCAGCACCTTGTTCCAGCGGCCTACGCCCGCCATCGAGTCCTTGATGAAGTCGTCGCGCAGCACCTCGTTCAAGGCGTTGAGCATGGGCACTTCCTTCTCCTGCAACTGGCCGTTGACAACTTCCAGCACCTTGTAGGTCTGGCCCTTGAGGATGTGGTCGTCACCCCGCTTGCCCTCTTCGTAGCGGCCCTTGAGGCCCGAGCTGTAGAAGGTGGCGGCGTTGCTGGACTGGTCGGCACCGAACAGGTCGATGGTTACGCTGTAGTGGAAGTTGAGGTAACGTTGGATGGTGGGCAGGTCGATGGCGCCGGCCGCACGCACCCGGGCGGGGTCGTCGGTCTTGAGGTCGTTCATCACCTGCGCGGTGCGGCTGAGCACGCGCGAGATGCCGCTTTCGCCCACAAACATGTGGTGCGCCTCTTCGGTCAGCATGAACTTGGTGGTGCGCGCCAGCGGGTCGAAGGCACTCTCGGCCAGCGCTGCCAGCTGGAACTTGCCGTCACGGTCGGTGAAGTAGGTGAACATGAAGAACGCCAGCCAGTCGGGCGTCTTCTCGTTGAACGCGCCCAGGATGCGTGGGTTGTCCACGTCGCCCGAGGTGCGCTGCAGCAGTGCCTCGGCCTCTTCGCGGCCATCGCGGCCAAAGTGCTTGTGCAGCAGGTAGACCATGGCCCACAGGTGGCGGCCTTCTTCCACATTGATCTGGAACAGGTTGCGCAGGTCGTACATGCTGGGCGCCGTCAGGCCCAGGTGGCGCTGCTGCTCGACCGAGGCGGGCTCGGTGTCGCCCTGCGTCACGATGATGCGGCGCAGGTTGGCGCGGTGCTCGCCGGGCACGTCTTGCCAGGCCTTTTCACCCTTGTGGTCGCCAAAGTGGATTTCGCGGTTGGTGTCACCGGGGTTCAAAAAGATGCCCCAGCGGTAGTCGCGCATCTTCACGTGGCCGAACTGCGCCCAGCCGTTGGGGTCCACGCTCACGGCGGTGCGCAGGTACACCTCGTGGTTGGTGGAGCCCTCGGGGCCCACGTCGTCCCACCAGTTGATGAAGTTGGGCTGCCAGCCTTCGAGCGCGCGCTGCAGCGTGCGGTCTTCGCCGAGGTTGACGTTGTTGGGGATCTTCTCGCTGTAGTTGATGGTGCTCATGGATGTCTCCTCGTTGGATGGAAAACCGAACGGTCGGGGTTGGGGCTAGACGCGATTCAAGTCGAAACCGGCTTTCTGGCCCGTGCCATAGACCTTGAGCGCGCCTTTGTCGCCCACGGCGTTGGGGCGGTTGAAGATCCAGTTCTGCCAGGCGGTCAGGCGCCCGAAGATGCGGGTGTTCATGTTCTCCTTGCTGGCAAAGCGCAGATTGGCCTCCAGCCCGGTGAGCGAGTCGGGCGACATGGCCGCGCGCTCCTCGATGGCGATGCGGATCTCGTCGTCCCAGTCGATGTCGTCCGGGGCTGCGGTGACCAAACCGAGCGCAAGCGCGGCATCGGCATCCAGGGGCTTACCGGCAACGGCACGTGCGGCTTCCAGCGGTGCGGTTTCTTCGTAGAAGCGGCGTTGCAGGCGGCTCTGGTCGTTCACCATTGGCAGCAGTCCGAAGTTGAACTCGTTGAGCGTGAGCTTGGGTGCGCGCTCGGCATCGTCGGGCAGGGCGAGCATGTAGGTGCGGTCCGCTGCCAACGCCAGTTCGGCCAGCGAGCCCGCGAAGGCCGAGCCCGAATCGACCAGTGCGAACAGGCTGCGCGACGATACATCCAGCCGTGCAAAGGTGCGGCGCAGCGCGCCGATGGTTTCGCGCACGAGCCAATGGTCCTGGTGCGCGATCAGCGTGGCATCGCTGGCCAGCACGGCGTCCCCGTCGCCTTCGGTCTTCAGCAGCCAGGTGCCGATATCGAGTTCGTTGGTGCGCAGGTTCAGGATGGCGTCGTCCAGCTGGCGCGCCAGGGCCAGCGGCCACCAGGCGGCGCCTGCGGCTTCGATGCCAGCGATGTCCGTGGGTTGCGCGCCGGTGGGGGCCTTCAGCGTGAGCGTGGCGGTGCGGCGGGTGCGGTCGATGTCCACGCTGACGTGTGCGTAGCGCAGGCTGTCGGCACTTTCTTCGCGCTCCACGCGGGTCAGGGGCACGCCCTGTGCGTTGGCAGGGCGGGGGCTGCCTTCGGCCAGACGTGCGGCGGTTTCATCGACGGCGGCGGCAAATTGCGCCGGCTTGGCGATGCGGTCCACCAGGCGCCAGTCCACCGCGCGCTGGCCGCGCACACCTTCCACACTGGTGCAGAAGATGTCGGCCAGGTCGTGGCGCACATGGCGCTTGTCGGTCACGCGGGTCAGGCCGCCGGTGCCGGGCAGCACGCCCAGGAGCGGCACTTCAGGCAGCGACACGGCCGACGAGCGGTCGTCCACCAGCACGATCTCGTCGCAGGCCAGGGCCAGCTCGTAGCCACCGCCCGCGCATGCGCCATTCACGGCGGCGACGAACTTCAGGCCCGAGTGTTTGGACGAATCCTCGATGCCGTTTCGCGTCTCGTTCGTGAACTTGCAGAAGTTCACCTTCCAGGCGTGGCTGGAGACACCCAGCATGAAGATGTTGGCGCCCGAACAAAAGATGCGGTCCTTGGCGCTGGTGACGATGACGGTGCGCACCGTAGGGTGCTCGAAGCGGATGCGGTTGAGTGCGTCGTGCAACTCGATGTCCACACCCAGGTCATAGCTGTTGAGCTTGAGCTTGTAGCCGGGGCGGATGCCACCGTCTTCGGCGATGTCGAGCGACAGGCGCGCCACCGGGCCGTCTACGGCCAGCGTCCAGTGGCGGTATTGGGTGGGATCGGTGCGGTAGTCCACGCGGGTGGGGGCGGGTGTGGTCATGAGGTCTCCATCCATCTGCTAACAGGAATAATAGTGCATTAAATGCATCGTTGATGTGCATCATCGTGCATATCAGCAGGCAAGTCAATGCATGTCGCTGTTTTCTGAGGATTTTTCTGAAACCACGCGGCGGCAGCCCCGGAGAGCGTCGGGGCTGTTGGCTGGTGGTGGGGAGGAGGTCAGCCTGGCCGGGCGGTCATCAGCTTGCGCACTCCGGTGCGCAGTTGCTGCAGGCTGTCTTCCAGGCTGCTCCCGGAGGTGTCGATGGTGAGGTCGGCTTTGGAATAGAAGGCCGCGCGCCCTTCCAGAATGCGGCGCAGGTCGTCCATGGCCTCCTTGCTGGCGGCCATGGGGCGCATGTCGCCCTGGGCCAGCACGCGGCCCATGTGTTCCTCAGGCGCGGCGCGCAGCCACACGGTGGTGCAGTGCGCCAGCAGCTCGTTGAAGGTGGCGGGGTCCGAGACGATGCCACCGGGTGTGGCGATCACCACTTCGCTGTGGATCTGCACGGTTTCTTCGAGTGCGCGGCGTTCGTAGCGGCGGTAGGCCGTGGTGCCGTACAGGTCGTGGATTTCCCGCACGCTGCAGCCCGCCAGGGTTTCGATCTCGCGGCTCAGCTCAATAAAGGGCACGTCCAGGTCGCGCGCCAGCAGGGGGCCCAGGGTGGATTTGCCCGCGCCCCGCAAGCCAATGAGTGCGATGCGCCTATGGCGTGCCGTGTCGCTGCCACCGCCGCTCAACAGTTCGTGCAGCGCCAGCCGCGCGCGGCGCAACTCGGGCTCGCTGCGGTGCTCCAGCAGCTCCCGGATCAGCAGCCATTCCGGCGAGCGTGTGGTGAAGTCGCCCACCAGCTCGGCCAGCGAGCAGTGCAGGGCGCCTGCCACTTGCTGAAGCACCAGGATGGACGCGTTGCCGGTGCCGTATTCGAGGTTGGCCAGGTGCCGCTCGGACACGTCGGCCGCCACCGCCACGGCCTTGCGCGTGAGGCCGCGCTGTGCGCGCAGGTTGCGCACGCGCTCGCCCAGCGCGACCAGCAGGGGGTTCTTGGCCTCTTCCGCAGCCCCCGGCATGTTGTCGGCAGGCGTGGAGAGCGCGGTTTCTGCGTCTTCTTGTTCGGTCATGCCCATCTTTCTTGGAACAGGTTCTTACAGCCCATTGGCGGGTATTGGTGGGTATTGGCAGGTCGGGTGCGCTCAGGGGCGCCTCACCACGGCGCTTTCCCCCCCCCTTCGGTGAAAACAATTTATGCACTATAGTGCTTGACATTCAGCCATGCATTACCTATCGTTCATGTGCAAGCAAAATACTGCACATCTGAAAAATCCACAAGGATACAGATCAAAAAGGTGTGCGGGCCCCCATTTTCCTAGCCCCCGAGAAGCCATGCCCCACAAAGCCGCATTTCATCAAGCCCTGGTGGATCTGACCGCGCAGATCGCCGGGCGACCTCTGGATTCCGAACTGCAGGACTGGCTCAACCAGACCCATGGGCCTGACAGCGCTGCCTATGCAGGGCTCAAGGCGGCCTGCCTGGTGGGCGTGGAAGAGGGGTGGCTGTGCGACCGCGAAGGTGGCGGCGTCCGCTACGGCCGCGTCTTCAAGGCTGACGATGCGCTGCACCGCTTTTCCGTCGATGTGGTGGACATGCAGGACATTGCGGGCCCTCACCACAGCCATCCGCTGGGGGAAATCGATTTGATCATGCCGCTCACGGCCGGTGCCACCTTCGACGGGCACCCCGCTGGGTGGTGCGTCTATCCACCGGCCAGCGCCCACCGCCCCACGGTGGCCCAGGGGCGTGCGCTGGTGCTCTATCTGCTGCCGGAAGGGCAGATCCTGTTCACGCGTTAAAGCGGTCCCTCCTTTCTGGCGCTTCTCGCCATACCGATCCCTTTTTTTGAAAGACCTGCATGACTGAACTTCTGGCCAACTTTGCCGCTGGACGCTGGCAAACCGGAAACGGCCCGGGCACCGTGCTCAGCGACCCGGTGTTGGGCGACGCGCTGGTGCGCGTCGATTGCACGGGGCTGGATCTGCCGGAAGCCTTTGCCTTTGCACGGGATCGCGGCGGCGCCGCCTTGCGCGCCATGAGCTACCGTGAGCGGGCCGCGCTACTGGCGGCGGTGGTGAAGGTACTGCAGGCACACCGTGGGAGTTACTACGACATTGCAACCGCCAACTCTGGCACGGTGAAGAACGATTCGGCGGTGGACATCGACGGCGGCATCTTTACCCTCGGCCAGTACGCGCGGTGGGGCGATGCGCTGGGTGATGTGCGGGTGCTGCGCGATGGCGACGCGGTCAAGCTGGGCAAGGAGCCGGTCTTTTTGTCGCAGCACCTGCAGGTGCCCACGCGGGGTGTGGCGCTGTTCATCAATGCCTTCAACTTTCCGGCCTGGGGGCTGTGGGAGAAGGCGGCGCCTGCGTTGCTGTCTGGCGTCCCGGTGATCGTCAAGCCCGCCACCGCCACGGCCTGGCTCACGCAGCGCATGGTGAAGGATGTGATCGATGCGGGCGTACTGCCTGCGGGGGCGCTGTCGGTCATCGCGGGCAGCTCTGCGGGTTTGATGGACCAGCTGCAGCCTTTCGATGTGGTCTCCTTCACGGGCTCGGCAGAAACTGCGGGCGTCATCCGGTCGCACCCGGCCGTGGCGCACCGCTCGGTGCGGGCCAATATCGAGGCCGACAGCCTGAACTCTGCCCTCCTGCTGCCCGACGCCACCGTGGGCAGCGATGCCTTCAACCTGCTGGTGCGTGAAGTGGTGCGCGAGATGACGGTCAAGTCCGGGCAGAAGTGCACGGCGATCCGCCGCATTTTGGTGCCCGCTGCGGTATACGACGCTGCGGCCGAGGCCATCGGTGCCAAGCTCGCAGGCATCTCCGTGGGCAACCCGCGCAACGAAAGCGTGCGCATGGGCTCCCTGGTCAGCACGGCGCAACTGCACGCGGTGCGCGAGGGGCTGGCGGCTCTGGGTGCCCACACCGACATGCTGCACGACGGCCGCGCACGCCCACTGGTGGATGCCGACCCTGCCGTGGCGGCCTGCATGGGCCCGGTGCTGCTGGGTGCGCGCGATGCCGATGCGGCATCTGCGGTGCACGACATGGAAGTATTCGGCCCTGTTGCCACGCTGCTGCCCTACCGTGACCTGGACCATGCCCTGGCGCTGTCGCACCGGGGCCAGGGGTCGTTGGTGACATCGCTGTTTGGTGCTGATGAGGCCGCACTGGCCGACGCAGCGGTGCAGCTGGCCGCGAGCCACGGGCGCGTGCATGTCGTCACACCCGATGTGGCGCAGACCCACACGGGGCACGGCAATGTGATGCCCATGTCGCAGCACGGTGGCCCGGGGCGCGCTGGCGGCGGTGCAGAGCTGGGCGGCTTGCGTGCGCTCGACTTTTACCACCAGCGCAGCGCGGTGCAGGCCAGCCCAGGTGTGTTGGCATCGCTCGGTCTATGAGGCCTGCCAAGGCCTGTAAATTGCCCAGAACAATACGGAGACATCCCCATGACCAGCCTGCCAGAGCGATTCAATTTCGCCGAACATCTGTTCGACCTGAACCGGGCGCATGCCGAGCGCACGGCCTACATCGACGACCGGGGGCGCCTGAGCTATGGCGATTTGGAAGATCGCGCTCGGCGGCTGGCCAGCGTGCTGGCCGAGGCGGGGGTGCGGCGCGAAGAGCGGGTGCTGCTGCTGATGCACGACACCAGCGACTGGCCCGTGTGCTTTCTGGGCTGCCTGTATGCAGGGGTGGTGCCGGTGGCGGTCAACACCCTGCTGACCGCAGACGACTATGCCTACATGCTGGCGCACAGCCGGGCGCAGGCGGCGCTGGTATCGGGGGCCTTGCTGCCTGTATTGTCCGAGGCCATGGCGCGCGGTCCTCATGAAGTGGGCACGCTGCTGGTATCGCTGCCGGTGGGCAAGCTGCATGCAGGTGCCCGCGATCTGGAGGCGGCCTTGAACAGTGCGTCTCCGTTGGCCGCACCAGCGCCCACCGGCGCGGACGACCCGGGCTTCTGGCTTTATTCGTCGGGCTCTACGGGCAAGCCCAAGGGCACGGTGCACACCCACGGCAACCTGTGGTGGACGGCCGAGCTGTATGGCAAGCCGGTGCTCGGCCTCACCCAGCAGGACGTCTGTTTCTCAGCCGCAAAGCTGTACTTCGCCTACGGCCTGGGCAATGCGCTCACCTTCCCGCTGTCCGTGGGCGCCACTGTGGTGCTGATGGCCGAGCGGCCCACGCCCGATGCCACCTTCAAGCGCTGGGTGGACCACCAGCCCACGGTGTTTTTTGGCGCCCCCACAGGCTTCGCGGGCATGCTCGCATCACCCCGGCTGCCAGCGCGTGCGGCGGTGGCGTTGCGCATGTGCTCCTCGGCGGGCGAGGCGCTGCCCGCAGAGATCGCGCAGCGCTTCAAGGCGCACTTTGGCTGCGACATCATCGATGGCATTGGCTCCACCGAGATGCTGCACATCTTTTTGTCCAACCGCCCGGGCGACATCCGTTATGGCACCACCGGCAAGCCCGTGCCGGGCTACGAGGTGGAACTGCGTGGCGAGGACGGCAAGAGCGTGCCCGACGGCGAGGTGGGCGACCTCTACATCCGGGGCCCCAGCGCTGCTTTGATGTACTGGAACAACCGCGAGAAGACGCGCGACACCTTCCAGGGCGGGTGGACCAAAAGCGGCGACAAGTATGTGCGCGACGCGGACGGCTATTACACCTACGCAGGCCGCAGCGACGACATGCTCAAGGTCAGCGGCATCTACGTCTCGCCGTTCGAGGTGGAGGCCACGCTGATGCAGCACACCGCCGTGCTGGAGGCCGCCGTGATCGGCAAGCAGGACGCAGACGGCCTCACCAAGACGAAGGCGTTTGTGGTGCTCAAGGATGGCAAGGCCGCGACGCAAGACGAGCTCAAAGCCTTCGTGAAGGAGAAACTCGCGCCCTACAAGTACCCGCGTTTCATCGAGTTCGTACCGGAGCTGCCCAAGACCGCCACGGGCAAGATCCAGCGTTTCAGGCTGCGCGAGCTGGAGGCCCGAGCGTGAACGGGGGCATCCGCGACGGTACCAGCGGGGGTAGCGAATGGGCCGCCATTGACTGGCGAGGTCGGCCGGTGCAGGTGGAATACCAGTGGATTGCGCCAGAGCGCCGGTCTGCACCTTTGGTGGTGTTCCTGCACGAGGGGCTGGGGTCGCTGGCGATGTGGAAGGGCTTCCCGCAGCAGCTGTGCGAGGCGGGATGCTTTCGGGGTCTGGTGTTCTCGCGGCCGGGGTATGGGCGTTCCACCCCACGGGCGCCCGATGAAGCCTGGGGTGTGGACTTCATGCACCGGCAGGCGCGGGAGGTATTGCCTGCTTTTTTGGAGGCTGTGGGCGTTAGCGAGCCGCCCTGGTTTTTGGGCCACAGTGATGGCGCATCCATTGCCTTGCTGTATGCATCGATGTTCCCGCAGAGGGTCAGCGGTCTGGTGGTGTTGGCGCCCCACCTCTTTGTGGAGGATGTGACCATCCAGAACATTGAGCAGGCGCGGGACGCCTACCAGACCACCGACCTGCCCCGCAAGCTGGGTCGTTACCACGACGACCCGGACTCCGCTTTCTGGGGCTGGAACCGCATCTGGCTCGACCCGACATTTCGCGCGTGGAACATCGAAAAAGAGCTGGAGACCGTGTGTGTGCCCACACTGGCTGTGCAGGGGCTCAATGACGAGTACGGCACGCTGGCACAGATCCACGGCATTGCCGCCCGTGTGCCCGGAACGCAGCTGCTGGAACTGTCCGATTGCGCGCATTCACCCCACCGCGATCGTTCCGACGATGTGATCGCTGCGACATTGGCGTTCGTGATGGCAGCAGGCCGAAATCCGTGAACACCCGATAGGCCTGCACACCTGCGCCCATCGAACGCCGCGCCGGCCCTTATTCCACTCTGCGGCGCAGTTCTTCCAGGTTCACCACAGTGATACCGCCGTACTCGATCTGCAGCACACCCTCGGCTTCCAGGCGCTTGAGTGCAGCGTTGCAGCGCTGGCGCGAGACACCGGACAGATTGGCGATTTCCTCCTGCGATACCTGCAGGTGAGGGTCGCTGCCAGGGTGCAGCCAGGGGTGGAAAAGACCTGCCAGCGCCCGCGCCACCTGGCTGTCCGTGTCCAGCAGATGGTGGGCCGTGAAATTGCCCAGAAACCAGTGCATGCGCTCGTTGATCTGGCGCAGCAGAAAGTGGTCGAAACTGCGCTGGGTGGCGTGCAGCCATTCAAAGGTGTCCACGGGTAAAAGCGCAACCCGGCTGGGGCGCAGCGCAATGATGTCCGCCGTGCGCGGCACGCCACGCAGCAGGGTTCCTTCACCAAACCAGCTGCCTGCAGAAAGACCGCCGAGGGTCACCGAGCGCCCGTTGTCCGAGGTCACGGTCCACTTGAGCAGTCCTTCAACGGCACCGTACCAGTGCAGGGGGACGTCGCCGCGCCGGCACAGGGCGCTGCCCTGGGCCACTTCGACTTCACGCAGGTCGTCCAGGACGCGTCGCTGTGCGCTCTCGTCCAGCAAGGGAAACCAGGCTGAGTTTTTCAGGAGATCGGCGACCGTCGGCGGCGCCAGTTTGACCAGCATGGTGTGAGGCTCCAGAGTGAAGGAGAAAGGCGCCCTCGTATACCCTGAGTCCAAATGTCATCGCGATGACTGAGTATGCAGACGCTAAAAAAAATAATGGGTGCATTACCATTTTCCACCAGTCCATGTCATGACAAAGCGCAAAGTCATCGTCACCATCGCTCCCACCGGTGGCATGGCCCACAAGTCGCAGAACCCGCACCTGCCCACCCAGCCCGGTGAAATTGCCGACGATGTGCAGCGGTGCTGGAACGCAGGGGCCAGCGTGGTGGCCATCCATGCGCGGCGCCCGGATGATGGCGCCACCTGCAACGCAGATATCTACCGCGACATCAACACCCGCATCCGGGCCAAAGGCTGCGACATCGTCATCAACAACTCTACCGGCGGTGGTGTGCATGGCGACATGGTGCGGCCGCTATCCGGTGACCGCTGGGAGATCGCCTGGGAAGAGCGCATCAAGGGCATGGATGCGGGGGCCGAGATGTGCACCCTGGATGCCACCACGCTCAATCTGAGCTTTGACGGCCGCGAGATCCTCATGGACACCCCGCTCAGCAAAGGGCGCGAACTGGCACTGGGCATGAAGGCACGCGGCATCAAGCCCGAGTGGGAGGTGTTCAGCCCTACACACATCCTGCAGGATGCCACCACCTTGATCGATGAGGGGCACGACGAGGGCCCGCATTTCATCAACCTCGTGATGAACGTGCACCGCAGCTTCCAGAACGCCATGCCGTATTCGCCGCGCTACCTGCAGATGATGGTGGACACCCTGCCGCGCAACAGCATCTTTTGCGTGAGTGGCATCGGCCCCTCGCAGCTCGAAGCCAATGTGGCGGCGCTGCTGCTGGGTGGGCATGCCCGCGTGGGGCTGGAGGACAACCTGTATTTCCGCCAGGGCGAACTGGCCACCAATGTGCAGCTGACGGAGCGCATCGTGCGCATCATTCGGGAGCTGGACATGGAGCCCGCTTCGCCGGCAGAGGCCCGCGCCCTCATGGGTCTGCCCCGCGCAGGCGGAGTTCGCCCCGCCTTTGCGATCGATTGAGTTGTTGCGATTTCACCCACCAAGAAAGAGGAGACAGATGATGCAGACACGCCGCCAATTCATGAACCACCTGGGCTATGCAACCGCGCTGGGGACACTGACTCCCTGGAGCGCGATGGCCCAGACGCTGGAGCAGGTGAAGATTTTCTACGGCTTCCCGGCGGGCAGCGCGGGTGACAGCGTGGCGCGCCGGGTGGGTGAGAAGCTGGCGGGCTCGTCCTATACCCGCAATGCCGCCGTGGTGGAGAACAAGCCCGGTGCCGGCGGGCGCATTGCGCTGGAGGCGCTCAAGGGCGCCCCCACCGATGGCAGCGTGCTCACGCTGTCGCCGTTTTCCTGCACGTCCATCTATCCGCACATCTACAGCAAACTCAGTTACGACCCCACGAAAGACTTCGTGGCGGTGTCCATCGCCGCCGTTATGCACCATGGGCTGGCCGTGGGGCCGCTGGTGCCAGCCTCGGTGAAGAACGTGAAGGACTTCCTGGCCTGGGCCAAGGCGAACCCGGGGCAGGCCAACTACGGCTCGCCAGCGGCGGGCTCTACCCCCCATTTCATCGGTGCGCTGCTGGGGCTGAACAACGGTGTGGACCTCAAGCATGTGCCCTACCGGGGCTCCATACCCGGTGTGACCGATGTGGTGGGTGGGCAGATTGCCTCCATGGTGACGCCCAGCGGCGACTTCATTCCCAACCACAAGGCGGGCAAGCTGCGGTTGATCGCCACCTCTGGCCAGGCGCGTTCGCCGTTCTCGCCCGAGGTGCCCACCTTTGCAGAGCAGGGCTTCCCTGAGCTGACGACCGAGGAGTGGTTTGGCTTCTACGCACCCGCCAAGACACCGGCCAGCGTGGTTGCAGCCGCCAACGCTGCCATCAACACGGCGATCAAGGAAAAGTCGGTGATCGACAGCCTGGCTGTGGTTGGTCTGATTGCCAAGGGCTCCACCGCCGCAGAGATGGCCGCATCGCAACAGGCGGAGGCAGATCGCTGGGGGCCTCTGGTCAAGAAGATCGGCTTCACGGCCGAGTCCTGAAGGGCACGGACATGGATGCTTCCGTGAACCGGGTGGCGGTGGTTGCCACTGGCGTCATTGGTGCAAGCTGGGCTGCGTACTTTCTCGCCCGGGGGCTGGACGTGGATGCCCACGATCCTTCTCCGGGGGCCGAGCAGCGCCTGCACGATGCCGTGGCACAGCACTGGCCGGTGCTCCAACGGCAAGGGCTTGCGCCGGGCGCCAGCACGGCAAGGCTGCACTTTCATGCTCGGCTGGAGGACGCCGTGGGGCAGGCGGACTTCGTGCAGGAAAACGGGCCGGAGCGGCTGGACTTCAAGGTGGATCTGCTGCGCCGCATAGACGAAGCCGCCCCGTCGCATGCCATCCTGGCTTCCAGTTCTTCAGGGCTGTCTGTTACGGCCATGCAGGCCCAGTGCAAACACCCGGAGCGCGTGGTGCTGGGCCATCCGTTCAACCCCCCGCACATGATCCCGCTGGTGGAGGTGGGAGGAGGCGAAAAGACATCGGCCCAGGCGATCACTACCGCGATGGATTTCTACACCGCCATCGGTAAGCGCCCCATCCATGTTCGGCGCGAAATCAAGGGGCACATTGCCAACCGCCTGCAGGCGGCGCTGTGGCGGGAGGCGTTTCATCTGGTCCACGAGGGGGTTGCCAGTGTGAGCGACATCGACACCGCCATTGCCCATGGCCCGGGGCTGCGCTGGGCGCTGATGGGGCCTTTCATGAACTTGCACCTCTCCGGCGGCGAAGGTGGAATCGCCCATTTGCTCGCGCACCTCGGCGGCCCCATCGAAGACTGGTGGCAGGACCTGGGGGCTCCGCAGATGACGCCAGCGCTGCAAAGCCGTGTCGCTGACGGCGTTACGCAGGCGCTTGGAGGGAGAACCAGTGCGGAACTGGTGGCTGCACGCGACGCCTTGCTGGTAGACCTTCTGCGTGCCAAGCAAGATGCCCGCGTCCTGGACTGAGAGCGGCCAACAGAACCCTGCTGGCGTTGTTGCCGCGTCTTGCCGTACTACCCGTACTACCCGTACTACCCGTACTGCCTGCGACGCAGCGCCCGGCCAGAACCGCTTCGCTGAGTTTTGTTCGCCGGTCTGAATCCGCTATTGCACCGTGCGGTCCTGCCGCATGGGTTTATTCGACGGGTTCAACCAAGCGCTTCCAGCAGTGGTGCTGCGCACCGCCGCGCCGCTGGTTAGCGCTGTGTTGCCCATTTTTGTTGCTGCCCCAAGAACACGAGAGACCACCCACACCATGCACCCCGAATTTCTTGGCGATGAAAACCAAATCGCACCGCCCGCCACGGTGTTGGTCCATCAGGACGACGGCTCGTTCGTATTGCGTTCCCCCGTGGCGCTGGGCGCGTATGCGCGCTGCATCGGTGAATGGGTGGAGCAGTGGGCGCGCGAGACACCCCACGCGCTGGCCTTGGCGGAGCGTGACGAGACGGCCGAGCACTGGCGCACCCTGACCTATGGCGAATTGCGCCAGGCTGTGGGCGCCGTTGCGCAGTCATTGCTGGACCTGAAGCTGCCGGCGGGCCGCCCCATCGCCATTCTTTCCGACAACGCGGTAGACCACGCGGTGCTCATGCTGGCGGCGATGCATGTGGGCATCACGCCCTGTTCCTTGTCGAGCGCCTATGCACGATCCCGAGACACGGGCCGCCTGCACAGCATGCTTGCGGTGCTGGAGCCTTCGCTGGTTTATGCATCGGACGCCTCGGTCTACGCGCCCGCCCTGGCGGGGTATGCGTCCGATGCCGTCAAGGTCTTCAGCCGCCATGCCGAGGCCGTGCCTGGCGCCTTGCCTTTTGCTCAACTGCTGGCGGGCGTGGAAAGCCCGGCCGTGTCGCAGGCGTTTGAGGCCATCCAGCCCGACGACCCTGCCAAGTACCTGCTGACGTCGGGCTCCACGGGCCATCCCAAGGTGGTCATCAACACCCACCGCATGCTGTGCGCCAACCAGCAGATGATGGCCCAGACCTGGCGGTTCCTGGCCCGCGAAAAGCCTGTGCTGGTGGACTGGCTGCCGTGGAGCCACACCTTTGGCGGCAACCACAACCTCAACATGGTGCTGTGCCATGGGGGCGCGCTCTACATCGATGAAGGGCGGCCCGTGCCAGGGCTTATCGAGAAGACGGTGCGCAACCTGCGCGATGTGAAGCCGACGATGCTCTTCAATGTTCCGCGTGGTTTCGACATGCTGTTGCCGTTTCTGGAGGCAGACGCCGCGCTGGCCGCTGAAATCCTCTCGCGCATGCGCCTGGCGTTCTATGCCGCGGCAGCGCTGGCCCCTTCCACCTGGCAGCGGCTGGAGGCCGTGGCAGCACGCGTGCGGCCCGCGTCGCCGCTGTGGCTGACCACGTCCTGGGGCTCCACGGAGACATCGCCCGCAGTGACCAGCGCCCACTGGCGCATGGAGGGCGCTGGCTGTATCGGTGCGCCGTTGCCCGGGCTTGAACTCAAGCTGGTGCCCAACGGCAGCAAGCTCGAAATGCGGGTCAAGGGTGTATCGGTGTTTCCGGGCTACCGCAATGCACCCTCCGAGACGGCCGCCGCGTTTGACAGCGATGGCTTCTACCGCATCGGTGACGCGGGATACCTGGTGGACCCTGTGCGGCCGGAGTGTGGCGTGGTCTTCAACGGCCGGGTGGCCGAGGATTTCAAGCTCTCCAGCGGGAGCTGGGTGTCGGTGGGCACGCTGCGGGTGGAACTGGTGTCCGAGTTGGCCCCCCTGGTGCAGGACCTCGTGCTTACGGGCCACAACCGGGACGAAGTGGGCATGCTGGTGTTTCCCTCTGTCGCCGGTGCAGCGGACCGCGCGCGGCTGGACGACGCCCTGCGCGGTGTCATGCAGGCCCGCCGCACTGCTGGCGCGGGTTCATCGCAGTGCCCCGCGCGTGCACTGGTGATGGCGGCGCCGCCCGACCCCGATGCTGGAGAAATCACCGACAAGGGCTACATCAACCAGGGCGCTGTGCTCTCGCGCCGTGCTGCACAGGTCGAGCTGCTGCATGCCAGCCCTGCTGCCCCCAACGTGATCTCAATCTGACGGGGTGCCGTGGCAGCGCCTTCTGCGGCTTTTTGAATCCAGCCGTAAAAAAGGACCCGCTGCCTGGGGCAACGGGTCCTTTTTTTGCGGAGAAGGAATGATGGGGCATCACCCTGTCACGCCCTTCGCAACGGCTGAGATCAGACCGTGGCGTCCTTGAGCTTCTTCAGCGCGCGGGTCTTGATCTTCACGGCTGCAGGCTTGGCGGGGAACCAGCGCTCTTCACCGGTGAAGGGGTCTTTGCCGAAGCGCTTCTTCTTGGCGGGGATTTGCTGCAGGCCGATTTTCATGAGGCCGGGCAGCGTGAATTCGCCGGAGCCCTTCTTGTGCACCGAACCCAGGATGGTGGCTTCGAGTGCGGCCAGCACGGCCTTGGTGGCCTTGGATTCCACACCAGCCTGCTCGGCCAGGTGGGCGATCAGCGTGGTCTTGTTGAAGGCAGTCTTGATCGGCTTGATGCCTGCAGCAACAGGCTTGGCCACGGGTGCGGCGGCCTTCTTCGCTGCGGGGGCTGCAGCCTTCTTGGCGGCAGGTGCCGCCTTCTTTGCAGCAGCAGGCGCTGCCGCCTTGACGGCCTTCTTTGCGGGCGCTGGAGTCTTTTTTGCAGTTGCCATGATGGTGATTCTTCTTTGTTCAGAGTTTCAATATGCCTCCCCCCAATGAAGGGAAGGTGCGCAATTTTAGGTGCGACTGCGGCATACCGTGCAAAAACGAAGACCCGCCAGCATTAGAGGCTTCTGAGAAGGGCTGTAGAAAGACGCTGCGAGTGAGGGGCCGTGCGCAGTTGGCGTCTGCTGAAGGCCGTGTGTGCTGCGTGCGATCACGCGCTCGCATGCATGCATGCACGCGTGTGTCCGTCTTGCTGCTGCGTCAGCGGTGCGCAGGGGTCTCGTGGCGTTGGCGCCACTGGTGGTAGCGCTGGCGCTGCAGCGCCAGCAACTCCACCAGACCCCAGACCAGCGCACAGCCGAGGGTGCCGCACAGCAAGGCGATGCGGTGCACCTCAGTCCTGCGCTGCGGCTGCGTCTTCATAGTGGGTCCATCCGTCGGGGCTGGGCAAATCGAAGCTGGGCCAGCCCGGGGCATCGAAGAGTTCATCCAGCAGCCGCTGCAGTCCGAGCAATCTCCAGAGCATGATCATGTGCCTCTTCGAAGGGTTGTGTCTGCGGGCAAGTTAACGCGCTTGTGTGACAGTTCCGAGTCGTTTCGCCGAATTCACACAGATGCGTCATGGCGCTGTTGGCGCGTGCGGGCCGGGGCTATGCTTGCTGCCTATCGCCTTGCTGCACGGCCCCACGCCGCCATCGCCATCCACCATGAACACGCTGCCCGAGCTGCTGGCGCTCGAAAAAATCATCGAGCTGGGGGCGCCCCATCTGCAGGTGCAGGTGGTTCGGCAGGTGCAGCTGGCGTCAGGCCATTGTTTTCCTATCCATGCCATTGGCGTGGGCAACCCGTCGCTGGACGTGCCTGCCGTGGGCTTCTTCGGCGGCGTGCATGGGCTCGAGCGCATCGGCGCCGAGGTGGTCATCGCTTACTTGCAGAACGTGGTCATGCGGCTGCAGTGGGACACCACGCTGCACCGCCAGCTGGAGCAGATGCGCCTGGTGTTCATGCCCCTCGTCAACCCGGGCGGCATGTGGGCCGCCACACGCGCTAACCCACGCGGGGTGGACCTCATGCGCAACGCCCCGGTCGATGCCACCGACCGCGTGCCGCCGTGGATCGGCGGGCAGCGCATCAGCGCGGGGCTGCCCTGGTACCGGGGGCGCGCGGGCGATGCCATGGAGGCAGAAAGCCAGGCGCTGTGCGAGGTGGTGGCCCAGGAGTTGCTGGCGCGGCCGTTCAGCATGGCCATCGACTGCCATTCGGGGTTTGGCGTGCGCGACCGCCTGTGGTTTCCGTTTGCCCACACGCGCAAGCCCATTGCGCACCTGGCCGAGCTGCATGCGCTGCAGGAGATCTTTCTGCAGGCCCACAGCCACCACCAGTACGTCATCGAGCCGCAAAGCGCCCAGTACCTGGCGCACGGCGACCTGTGGGACCACCTGTACCTGCAGGCCTGCCGCGAAGTGCCCACACACACCTTCCTGCCGCTTACGCTGGAGATGGGGTCGTGGCTGTGGATCAAGAAGAACCCGCGCCAGCTGTTCTCGCGCAACGGCATCTTCAACCCACTCATCAACCACCGCCAGCAGCGGGTGCTGCGGCGCCATCTGTCACTGCTCGATTTTCTGGCCCGCGCTGCCTGCAGCCATGAGCGCTGGGTGCCAGCCCCCGAAGCGCGGGCGCAGCGCAGGGCGGATGCCCTGGCCGCGTGGTACTGAAGAGGTGTCCACCATGCACCATCCGTGGATTCTGCTCAGGGGCCTTACGCGCGAGGCCGCGCACTGGGGCTCGTTTGCCGACGCATTCAGGCACGCCTTGCCGGGTGCCCGCGTTGTGGCGCAAGACCTGCCGGGCAATGGCCTGCTGCACCGGGCCGTGTCGCCCGCCACGGTGCGGGGCATGGTGGATAGCTGCCGCGCCGAGCTGGCCGCGCAGGGCGTGCGGCCACCGTTTCGGGTGCTGGCCATGTCGCTGGGCGCCATGGTGGCGGTCGAGTGGGCGCGGGTAGCGCCCGAGGAGCTGGTGGGCTGTGTGTTGATCAACACCAGCCTGCGGCCCTTCAGCCCCTTCTACCAACGGCTGCGGCCAGCCAGTTATCTGCAGGTGCTGCGCTGTGCCGCGCCCTGGAGCAGCCCGCTCACCATTGAAAAGACCGTGCTGCGAATGACCAGCAACCTTGCCCACGCCAGGGGGGCGGTGGTAGGCGATTGGGTGGCCCTGCGCAGGCAGCGACCGGTGTCGGCATCCAACGCCCTGCGCCAGCTGCTGGCTGCAGCGCGCTACACGGCACCTGTTGCAGCGCCCCTGGTGCCGGTCTCGGAAAGCCCCCGCATCCTGCTGTTGGCCAGCCAGAACGACGGGCTGGTGTCCTGCCGGTGTTCGCAGGCCATTGCACGGGCGTGGGGGGTGCCGCTGCAGATGCACCCGTTGGCCGGACATGACCTGCCGCTGGATGACGCGCAGTGGGTTATTGGGCAGGTGCGGTCCTGGATGGAGGGCTCGCTGTGAGAGGGCGCATATCCAGCACTGGCGTTCACTCCCCCAGACCGGCAAGCCCGCCCTGGGCCACCAGTTCGCGGTACCACTCCTCGTAGCCAGCGCTGCTGGGGTGCAGCCCGTCGGCGGCGTTCAATGCCTTGCTGCGGGCCACGAACGGGTCTTCATCGCGTGGCTTGAGCAGGCGCACATAGCGCGCCTGGCTTGTGGCTGCAACGTCTTTGACGATGGCGTGCAGGTCCTCAGAGCGGTGCGACATCACCCACGAAACCGGGGGGATGAAAAACGGCGCATGCCCCACGTTGCCACACGGCATCAGCACCACGTGCTGGCCCTTTTGTTGTGCAAGGGCTGCCACCTGCTCGATCTGGGGGCGCAGGGTGTCCAGCGCGGTCAACCGGATCACGTCGTTGCCCCCCGCGAGCACCAGCACCAGGTCGTAGCCTGCAGACGCCCGTTCCAGCTGGGCGGCCACGTCGGCGTAGCGTGCGCCGTTGGCGGCCAGGTTGTCGATGTGCCACTTCGGGTGGTCCTGGCCGATGCGCCCGGGCAGGCTGTCGAGCGGGGCATTGGCCCCCGTGCCCACGGCCGTGCTGTCGCCCACCACCAGAACCCGCCGCACGGGTTGAGCCGGTTGCGCCGTGTAGGGCTGGGCCGCGCGGGCCAGGTCTGCGGCAGTCCACATGCGCCAGGGCGCGCAGGCGGTGAGCAAGAGTGCGCCTGTGGCAATGGCCAACAGACGCACCCTGCGGCGCGAGGATGCGGGGCGGGTGCGGACGGCGTGTTTCATGGGCTGGAGCAAGAGTAGGACCTTGCTGCAGCCTACCGGCGGGCAGGGGCCGGATGCGTCGGTGGCGGGCAACGGAGCGAGTAGGACGGGCGCGCCGCTACGGTCGGCTACTGCTTGAAAACCACAGCTTCCAGCGCCATCGCCCGGATCGACGCGGCCGCAGCCTCGGCCTTCGCCCGGCTTTCGTAAGGCCCCACGCGCACGCGGATGCGGCGGCCCTTGGCGTTGTTCAGCTCCTGGCGAAAGGCGGGCAGCCCCTCATTGAGCAGGCGGGCCTGGGCCTTGCGGGCGTTGGCTTCGTCGGCAAACAGCCCCACGTTGATGTAGTAGCCCGCCGCCGTGCCCACGGTGGGCAAGGGGGCTGAGGCTGCTGGCGCAGCGGCCGAGGCAGGGGTTTTGGCGGTTTTGGCTGCTTTGGTTTTTGCCTTGGCCGCAGAGGCCGCGCGGCTGGCGGGCTCGGCGGGCGGCGTTGACTTGGCGGAGGGCTTGGGGGCTGCCGTGGCGGGTGCTGAAGCGGGTGTTTTGGACGCCTTGGTGGCTGCAGAGCTTGCAGATGGAGTGGGGCGGCTGGCCTCCGCGGGCTGCGCCGGTGTGCTGGCAGGGGCCACAGTCTTCGGAGCTGGGGTTGCCGGGGCGGCAGGCGTGGCGGTGGGTGGCGCCACCGGTGCAGACGCAGCCACGGCGGGCGCGGCTGTTGCCACGGCCGAAGCGGCTGAGGTTGAGGCCGTGGTGGCGGCAAGGGCCGGGGCCGGGGGCTTTTGCGCGGGAACCGGAACGG
>NZ_JAMXAX010000105.1 GCF_023913775.1 Acidovorax facilis | reverse complement strand
CCCACCGCAGCACCCCCGACAAAGACCAGATCGCCCTGCTGGAACCTTTCGAGCGCCTGGGCACGGACCGCATCAGCCTCGTTGCCACCCCAGAACAGGCCGACAAGGCCTGTAATGCCCTGGCAGCGGCCAGCGCCTGGGGGTTCGACACCGAATCCAAACCCACCTTTGTGCAGGGCGAACAGTCCGACGGGCCCCACATCGTGCAGCTGGCCACGCTGGAAACCGCTTGGGTGTTCCAGCTGCACGACCCCGGTTGCCGTGCCCGCGTGGCCGAGCTGCTGGCCCTGCGCGGCGTGACCAAGGCGGGCTTTGGGCTGGGGGATGACACCAAACGCATCCAGCACAAACTGGGCGTGCAACCAGCCGATGTGCTGGAGCTCAACACCGTGTTCCGCCAGCGTGGTTACCGCAAAGACATGGGCGTGAAAGGCGCCGTGGCCGTGCTGTTCAACAAGCGCTTCATCAAGTCCAAGAAAGCCGCGACATCGAACTGGGCCAACGCCCGGCTGACTGAGGCCCAACTTGTCTACGCAGCCAACGATGCGTGGGCAGCGCTGCGGGTGTTCAACGCGCTGGAAGTTTCTGCAGCGCGGTGAGCCGAGTCGGAATCCGACGATTTACTATCAAAACAGTAGCTGGCAGCGCTTACCTATCAAGCGCTAGCAGCCAATTTCGCTTAGATTCTGGCCGCACTCCCCTCACAAACGCGCCGCCAGCCTCGCCGCCTGGTCGATAGCACGCTTGGCATCCAGCTCGCCCGCTTCCAGCGCGCCACCAATTCGGTGCGGCTTGCGGCCGGCAGCCTCCAGTTCCTGCGCCAGGCTGAAGAGGGGCACCTGCCCGGCGCAGAGCACCACGGTATCGCACGCAATCCAGGTGGGGTCTTCGCGCTTGTCGCCGTATGACACCAGCAGGCCCTCGTCGGCAATGCGCTCGTAGTTCACGCCGCTCACCATCTGCACCTCTTTCATCTTGAGCGTGGTGCGGTGGATCCAGCCCGTTGTCTTGCCCAGGCCCGCGCCGAGCTTGCCCTTCTTGCGCTGCAGCAGCGTCACCTGCCGTGCAGGGGGCGTCACGCGCGGGCCGCTGGCGGCCAGGCCACCGCGCGCCTCAGCCGGGTCGGTGATGCCCCATTCGGCCTTCCACGCGGGCAGGTCGAGCGTGGTGGAAGGGTGGTCGCCATGCGTCAGGAATTCGGCCACGTCAAAACCAATGCCGCCCGCGCCGATGATGGCCACGCGCTCGCCCACCGGCTTGCCATGGCGCAGCACGTCGATGTAGCTCAGCACCTTGGGGTGGTCCTGGCCGGGGATCTTCGGGTCGCGGGGCTCCACCCCTGTGGCGACGATGACCTCGTCAAAGCCCACCAGATCGGCGGCCAACACGCGCTCGTTCAGGTGTAGTTGCACGCCCGTGTCTTCCACGCGTGTGGCCAGGTAGCGCAGCATTTCGTGGAACTCTTCCTTGCCCGGAATCACCTTGGCCATGTTGAGCTGGCCACCGATGGCGGGCGCGGCGTCGAACAGATGCACCTCGTGCCCGCGTTCGGCGGCCACGGTGGCGGCGGTCAGGCCCGCTGGCCCGGCGCCCACCACCGCCACACGCTTGCGCGACGACACCGGGCGGTAGACCAGCTCTGTCTCATGGCAAGCGCGTGGGTTCACCAGGCAACTGCTGGTCTTGTTCTGGAACACATGGTCCAGGCAGGCCTGGTTGCAAGCAATGCAGGTGTTGATGCGGTCGGCCCGGCCCTGCGCGGCCTTCTTCACAAACGCAGCATCGGCCAGCAGCGGCCGCGCCATCGATACCATATCGGCGCAGCCATCGGCCAGCACCTGCTCGGCCACCTCGGGCGTGTTGATGCGGTTGGAGGTGACCAGCGGCGTGGCAATGCCCGCCGCCGCAAACTCGGCTTTCATCTTCTGCGTGACCCAGGCAAACGCTGCGCGCGGCACGCTGGTGGCAATAGTGGGCACCCGCGCCTCGTGCCAGCCGATGCCGGTGTTGACGATGTTGGCCCCGCCCGTAGCGACGGCCTTGCCCAGGGTGACGATCTCGTCCCACGCACTGCCGCCGGGCACCAGGTCGATCATCGACAGGCGGTAGATGATGATGAAGTCCTTGCCAACGGCCTCGCGCATGCGGGCCAGGATCTCCACCGGCAGGCGCATGCGGTGGCTGTAGTCGCCGCCCCAGGCGTCGGTGCGCAGGTTGGTGGTTTGCGACAGGAACTGGTTGATGAAATAGCCCTCCGATCCCATCACCTCCACGCCGTCGTAGCCCGCCTCGCGCGCTTTCACGGCACAGTTCACAAACGCACGAATTTGCCGCTCCACCCCGCGCGCCGACAGCGCGAACGGTGTGAACGGCGAGATGGGCGACTGCAGCCGCGAGGGCGCCACCGCCAGCGGATGGTAGGCGTAGCGCCCCGTGTGCAGGATTTGCAGCGCGATCTTGCCGCCCGCACCGTGCACGGCGTCGGTCACCACGCGGTGGCGTTTGGCGGCGCCCGAGGTCGCCAGCGTGCCCGCAAACGGCTTGGCCCAGCCCGCGATGTTGGGCGCAAAGCCGCCCGTCACGATCAGCCCCACATCGCCCTCGGCCCGCTCACGGAAGTACGCCGCCATGCGCGAGAGGTCGCGCCCGTCCTCCAGCCCCGTGTGCATGGAGCCCATCAAAACCCGGTTCTTGATCGTTGTGAAACCCAGGTCGAGCGGCGCGAGCAGGTGCGGATACAGGGCGGCGCCGGGGTTGGGCAGCGTGGAAGCACCAGGTGCTGGCGCGGTGGTGGCGGAGGAATACATGGTGTCTCGTGGGAGTAGAAGGTTTTTCTAGAACTTTATTCTAGAATCTACTTCCATGGCAAGCCGAATCACCCCCAACCCCTCCACAGCCCCTGCCGAGGCCATCACCGACCGCCGCCAGGACATCCTGAACGCCGCCCTCGCCTGCGCTGCCGAAGGCGGCGTGGATGCGGTCACCATCGACGGCGTACGTGCCCGCTGCGGGGCCAGCGTGGGCAGCATCTATCACCACTTTGGCAACCGCGACGGCATCGTGGCAGCATTGTTCTTCGACATCTACCACGACCAGTCGCGCAGCGTGCAGGCGCAACTCGATGCCGCCCAGGGCGTGGAGGCGGGAGTGTTGGCCCTGGTCACGGGCTATCTGGACTGGGTGGTGGCGCAGCCCGAGCGGGCGCGTTTTCTTTTCCAGGCCCGGGGCGCCGTGGCCGCGAGCCCGCGAACGCCCGACCTGGCCGAAGCAGCGCGGCGCCGCAACCAGGCGCTGGTGGCCTGGTTCGAGCCCCACCGCCGGTCGGGCGCGCTGCGCGACCTGCCGTGCGAGCTGATGCCTTCGCTGGTGATGGGGCCGGTGCAGAGCTATTGCAGGGCGTGGCTGTCAGGCAATGCAGGCCAGGGCGGCCTGCCCTCGCCCACGATGTACCGCGCAGAGCTGGCGGACGCGGCTTGGCGGTCCGTGAAAGCCTAGATCTCTAGATCAGTAATGCGGCGGCAGCTCGTCGCGCAGGTTGCGCGGGCCGTTCGAGCCGCCTTCGGGCGCCTGCTGGCGCAACTGAATCACCTCGTGCGTGAGCCGGTCGATCAGTTGCTGCTGCTGGTAGATGGTCATGTTCAGCTGGTCCAGCAGGTCTTCGGTAAAGCTGGCCTTGATCTCTAGGCTTTCGAGGCGCTGGAGAACGTTGGCGAGATCGTTGGTGTCGGACATCGACGCTTCAGATGGCCTGGCCCAGGCGCGCCACGCCTTCGCGGATCTTGTCCACATCAGCCGTGGCGAACGACAGGCGGAAGGTGGCGTGGTCCGGGTTGGCGCAGAAAAACGGCGTGCCGGGCACAAAGGCCACGCCCTTTTCAATGGCGCGCTTGGCCAGCACGTTGCCGTCGGCCACCTTGCCGCCCGCACCCGTCAGGCGCGCCCACACAAACAGGCCGCCCTGCGGCTGCACAAAATCGACCGCGTCGCCCAGCTCCTTGCGCAGCGCGTCGCCCATCGCCTGGGCGCGCTCGGCGTACACCTTGCGCACATGGGCGAGCGTGCCGGGCATGCGGCCGGCTTTGAGGTATTGCGCGGCCGTAGCCTGGGCAAAGGTGCTGGTGTGCGCGTCGCTGAACTGCTTGCACATGGTGGCTTTGCCCAGCAGCTCGGCGGGGGCAATCATCCAGCCCACGCGCAGGCCGGGCGACAGCACCTTGCTCAAGCTGCCGCAGTGCACCAGCAGATCGCGGCTGCCGGGCACGGTGGCCGACAGGTTGAGCAGACTGGGCGGGGGTGCATCGCCAAAGTACAGGTCGCCATAAGGATCGTCTTCGACGATCAGCGTGTTGTGCTTGACGGCCATCTCCAGCACGGCCTTGCGGCGTTCCAGGCTCAGCATGGCACCGCTGGGGTTGCCGAAGGTGGGGATCAGGTAGACGAACTTGGGTTTGTGCTCGGCGATGAGCTTTTCCAGCTCATCGGTCTTCACGCCGTTGCCATCGATGGGCGCGCTGATGAGTTCGGCGCCATACAGGCGAAAGCACTGGATGGTGGCCAGGAAGGTCGGGCCTTCCACGATCACCTTGTCGCCGGGGCTGATGAGGGTCTTGCCCAGCAGGTCCAGCGCCTGCTGGCTGCCGGTGGTGACGATCAGGTTGTCGGCCGCCACATCCTGTGCGCCCTTGCTGGCCATGAAGGCGGCCAGTTGTTCGCGCAACGGGTTGTAGCCTTCGGTGGCGCCGTATTGCAGCGCGGCACCGGGTTCTTCGGTCAGGGCGGCATTGCTGGCTGCACGGATGCCTTCCACGTCGAACATCGCGCTGTCCGGGAATCCTCCCGCAAAGCTGATGATGCCGGGCTTACCCAGCAGCTTGAAAAGCTCACGGATGGCGGAGGTTTCTACGTTGTTCAGGCGGTCGGCAAATTGCATGGCGTGGACGGAAGATGATTGGCAAAGGATTGCGCATTGTCGCCAATTGCCGTGCAGGTTTCCTGCGGCTTAGACTGCAGGGGCAAAAACCTGGCCGACCGCACAACTACCGAGACTAACTATGCCCCTCGAAATCCGTCAGTTGCCCCGCATGCGCCTTGCCTATATGCGCCAGACAGGCCCATATGGCCCATCGCTCACGCAACTTTGGGAGCGGTTCGGCCGCTGGTGCGAAGCAAATCGTTTGAGCGAGCCACGCCCCAAGTACTACGGCATCAGCCTGGACAACCCCGCATGCACCCCGCCCGCACAATGCCGCTACGACGCCTGCGTGCAGGTGGGCGTGGGGCTGCGCACCGGCACGGAGGCCATGATCCAGGACTTTGCCGGTGGCGACTACGCCTGCCTGCGTTTCGTCGGTACCGGGCCCGAGATCGGCGCGGCCTGGGCCAGCATGATGGCCCCGGGCCAGATCCCCGCAGGTTGGGAAGCTGCCCCTCGGCCCGCCATCGAGGTCTACGACGAAGACTTTGCCGTCAACCCCGCCACCGGCGCGTTCCCCTGCTGGCTGTGCCTGGCGGTGCAGCGCACCCACTGAGGCAGTTCGTTCTAACCCTCGCGAAAACGATGCAGGCGCGGGCGCAGCCCCGCATGCCGCAGTACATAAACGACACACCCCGCCCCCATGAAGACGTCTGACATCGAGCCTTTCTTTGCCACCTTGAAGGCCGCCAACCCCATGCCCAACACGGAGCTCGAATACACGACGCCGTTCGAGCTGCTGGCTGCCGTGCTGCTGTCGGCCCAGGCCACGGACGTGGGCGTGAACAAGGCCACGCGCAAGCTGTTCCCGGTAGCGGGCACGCCGCAGGCCATCCTGGACCTGGGGCTTGAGCGACTGGAGGGCTATGTCAAGACCATCGGCCTGTACCGCACCAAGGCCAAAAACCTGATGGAGACCTGCCGCATCCTGGTGGAGCAGCATGGGGGCCAGGTGCCGCGCACGCGCGAAGCCCTGGAAGCCCTGCCCGGTGTGGGCCGCAAGACGGCCAATGTGGTGCTGAACGTGGCCTTCGGCGAGCCGACCATGGCGGTCGATACGCACATCTTTCGCGTAAGCAACCGCACGGGCCTCGCGCCCGGCAAGAACCCGCTGGCAGTGGAACTGCAGCTGATGAAGCGCGTGCCCGCCGAGTATGCGGTGGATTCGCACCACTGGCTCATCCTGCACGGCCGCTACGTGTGCCAGGCACGCAAGCCGCGCTGCTGGGAGTGTGCGGTGAGCAGGTATTGCGACTACCAGCCGAAGACGTTGGCGCCTTGATCAAACATCCTGATTTGTTACTTTTTTGATAGCCACAAGCGCTTTACGATTGAGCGTCAGAAGCATATTTCACTTGATTTTTTACTCGACGGGCTGCCGGATACCCGCGCAATAGCCGTTGCCGACATCCATCGGCAAGGTGCCGCAAAACGTTGCGGCTTTATCCAGGACGTCTTGTGCAATCTCACGCGTGACCCAGCGCTGTCATCTCCCCCGACACCCCCGCCCACGCCACATTGAATCCAGGCACTTTGCGCTCTGGAGGCACGGGGTGCGCACGGAGCGCCCAGGTGGCACCAGCCACCACACTATCGATCACCGGTACCGTCACCTGCGGCTGCACCAGAGCAGCCATGCCGGCCAGCCCCGCCCCGCCCAGGATGACGGCCTGCACACCCATTTGCCGCACCATGTCACGGCAGGCCTGGGCGAGCAGCGTGCGGGCGGCTTCGGGGTCGGCGGCCAGCTGAGCGCCGGTGGGTGCCACGGTGTGGATTCCAGCCAGCGCGTGCGCGTGGCCCAGCGCCTGTGCCAGGCGCTGCAGCATGGGCCCCCAGCGCTCGCCGCCCGTAACGATGGCATAGCGCCCGTGGCGAGCGGCTTCGATGAAAGATGCTTCGGCCAGCCCAGTCACAGGCACGGGGCTGCTTTCGCGCAGCGCCATGAGGCCCGGGTCGCCAAAACAGCCTATCAGCACGGCATCAGGCGGCGGCTGGTGTTGTGACAGTTCATTCGCCCAGGCATCCAGCGCGGCGTGGGCCGCCACTGCATAGCTGGCCTCGCAGGCGATGTAGGGGGCGCCGAAACGCGCCGTGGCTGTGCGCACCGCTACATGCAAGCCCGCTGCAGCCTGCACATGCCGCTGAAGCAAGGCGCTGACGCTGGCCGATGTATTGGGGTTGATGACGAGCAGTTGGCGCATCACAAGGTGGCAGGATTCAGGCGCCCAGCAGTTGCGCCAGGTCGGGCGCGTCGGCAGCCGGTGGCGTGAACTCCAGCTGCGTTTCAATGCGCGCCAAATGCTTGAGCATGAGGCGCGCGGCCTCGCGCGCATCGCGCAGGCGGATCGCATCAATCAACGCCCGGTGCTCGCGGCAGCCGCAGGCGGTGGCCTCTTCGCGTTCGCGCGCATGGCTGGGGCTGTAGGTCATCAGGATGAGCGAGGTGCGCGAGACCAGCTCGCGCAGGATGCGGCCTAGCGTCTGGTGCCCGGCCGCCTGCGCGATGTGCAGGTGAAAGTCGCCCGACAGGCGGATGGCGCGGCGCATGTCGCCACTGGCGCGGGCTGCCTCTTCGTCGTCGATGCAGGTGCGCAGCGCGGCGATGTCGGCGTCGGTGGCGTTGGCGATGAACAGCTCCACCAGGCGCGGCTCCAGCAAGCGGCGGGCCTCGAACACTTCCAGCGCCTCTTGCGGTGTGGGCTGGGCGATGGACGCGCCCCGGTTGGGGGTGAGCGTAACGACCTGCTCGTTGGCCAGCCGCACCAGCACAGGCCGCACCCGCGTGCGCGAGACACCAAACGCTGCCGCCAGCTTGTCCTCCACCAGTTTGGTGCCGGGCGGCAGCCGGTGGTCGAGGATGGCCGACACCATGCGGTCGTACATGTCGTTGTCGCTGAGCTGGCCGGTCGTGTCGGGCTGCACGGGCGGTTCGGTGACCGCAGCGCGCGCGCGCCGGGGCTTGGGGAGGGTGGTCGTCATAAGGGTGCCGTTTTTACCCCGAACGGCCCTTGCGCCTGCGGCCCAAGGCCCACACCAGCGCCAGCGTGATACCCATGACAACGAAGGAGACCACGGTGGTCAGCGTTCCCAATGCGTAGATGGAGGGAGTGGTCACTGTGCTGGTGAGGCCCTGCAGCTCCAGCGGCAGCGTGTTCACATCACCGATGGCCTGCGAGGTACGGGCGATCTCGTCCCAGCTGAGCGTGAAGCCGAACATGCCAATGCCCACGACCGAAGGCGCAATCAACGGCAGCACCACGTGCGCAAAGCCCTGCCAGGGCGTGGCGCCCAGGTCGCGTGCGGCTTCTTCGTACGCAGGGTTGAAACGGTTGAACACCGCAAACATGATGAGCAGGCCAAACGGCAGCGTCCAGGTCAGGTGCGCGCCCAGGGCCGAGGTGAACAGGCCCAGCGACGTGCCGTAGCCCTCCAGCGCACTCTCCATGCCCAGCCATTCCAGCGCCGCCTTGATGCCGTTGTCGATGAGCCGAAACTCCAGCCCGATGCCCAGCGACACGATGATGGACGGCATGATGAGGCTGGCCACCACGATGAAGAACAGCGTGTTGCCGCCCGCCAGCCGCTTGCGAAACGCCAGCCCGGCCAGCACCGACAACACCACGGTGCACAGCATCACCGCCACACCCAGACCCAGTGAGCGCCACAGCGCCGCACCGATGTCCACCACGCCCAGGCCCTCGGCCAGCTTGGTGAACCAGTGCAACGACACGCCGCGCATAGGAAACGTGAGCCCACCTTCGGGCCCCTGGAAGCTCAGGATGAAGATGACGAACATGGGCCCGTACATGAACAGCACGAACAGCGCAAAGAAGATGGCCAGGGGCCAGAAGCTGGCGGGGCGGGAATCGCGCACTTTCATCTCACAGCTCCTTGCGGATATCGACGAGGCGCGTGAGGCCCCAGATGATCATCAGCACCACCGCCAGCAAAATCACCGCATTGGCCGCCGCCAGCGGGAACTGCAGGTAGGACGTCTGCACCTGGATGATCTTGCCGATGGAGGCGATCTGCTGGCCGCCCATCACGCCGATGGTGACGAAGTCGCCCATGACGATGGTGATCACAAAGATGGACCCGATGATGATGCCGGTGCGCGACAGCGGCACGATCACGTTCCACAGCGTCTGCCAGCCACTGGCGCCGCTGTCGCTGGCCGCCTCGATGAGGCTGCGGTCGATGCGCATCATGCTGTTGAAGATGGGCACGATCATGAACATGGTGTAGAGGTGCACAAAGGCCAGCACCACCGAGAAGTCCGAGAACAGCAGCCACTCCACGGGCGTCTCTATCAGGTTCATGCCCATCAGCGTCTGGTTGACCAGCCCATTGCGTCCCAGCAGCGGCACCCACGAGATCATGCGGATCACATTCGATGTCCAGAACGGAATGGTGCACAGCACGAACAGCAGCGTCTGCATGCCCGAAGAGCGCACATGGAAGGCCAAAAAATAGGCCACGGTGAAGCCGATCACCAGCGTGATCAGCCACACCAGAAAACTGAACTTGAGCGTGGACCAATACGTCTTGAGCGTGACGCACAGCCCGTCGGACACGTCACTGCAGCCGTCAAAGATGGACACGTAGTTCTTGAACGTGAAGCCCGGCAGCAACTCGTACTCATTGAAGTCCCAGAAGCTGACCATCACGATCAACGTCAGCGGAATCAGGAAAAACAGCGCAAACACCAGCGTGAACGGCGCAGCCTGCCACCAGGCGGCAATGCTGCGGCCGGGGACAGCTGCAGCAGGTAAGGACTGTGTGGTCGTGCTCATGGTGTTTGCAATCAATGAATTCAAAGGTCTACCGTTCGGCGCTTGCTCTTGAGACTGACGCTGCCCAAGACCAGTGCCCCCGTGCAAGGGCCGCCCCGCCGCACCGGGGGCGTCCCCCTCCCGACCCGCGCAGCGGGTCGAGAGAGGGGTGAAGGCGCACAGCGCCTCAGGGGGTGCACTCCTTATGCAGCGACGAACTCATTCCACTTCTGCACCATGTAGTTGTTCTCGTCCATCAACGCGTTCCAGCAAGCGATGCCGCCCATGCGCGACTCATAACTGCCGCCGTCGCGCACTGCACCGGCCTTGGCCAGCACATCGCCATTGGGGCTCTTGATGTCCTGCGTGGCGGGCTTGCCTTCCATCCAGTAGGCCCACTCGTAGGCTTCCATCTTGGACTTGGCGGTCTCCAGCACGGCGCTGTAGTAGCCCTGGCGGTTCAGATAGGCACCGGCCCAGCCGTCGAGGAACCAGTTGATGAACTCGTACGCGCCATCGAGCTTGCGGCCACTCAGCGTGGCGGGCAGGCCAAAGCCTGCGGCCCAGGCGCGGTAGCCTTCCTTAAGGGGCTGGAAGTTGCAGGCGATGCCCTTGGTGCGCACGGCGGTGACGGCGGGGCTCCACATCGACTGGATGACCACCTCGCCCGATGCCATCAGGTTCACCGACTCGTTGAAGTCCTTCCACAGCGCGCGGAACTGGCCCTGCTTCTTGGCCTCGATCAGGGTCTTGATCGTGAGATCAATCTCCTTCTTGGTCATGTTGCCCTTGTCGGGGTACTTGTAGATACCCATGGCCTCGACCACCATGGCGGCGTCCATGATGCCGATCGAAGGAATATTCAGGATCGCGGTCTTGCCCTTGAACTCAGGGTTGAGCAGCTCGGCCCAGGAGTTGATGGGGCGCTTGATCAGGTCGGGGCGGATGCCCAGCGTGTCGGCGTTGTACACGGTGGGGATCAGGCTCATGAACTGCGTGGGCGCAGTCGCGAATTTCTTGGACTTCTCACCTTCCAGGTAGATCACTTTCTTGGGCGCGGTGCCCTGGTCGCCCACGGCCTTGCCCGCCACCATGCCGGTGGTGAACAGCGTGGTGATCTTGTCGGCGTTCTTGATCTTCTTGGTATCGATGCCATTGAGGTTGCCCGTGGGTACGATCTTTTTCAGCGAGAAGTACTCGGTGTCGATCAGGTCAAAGCTGTTGGGCGCGGTGACGGCGCGCTTGGTCACGTCGTCTGTGGTCACGGCCACGTACTGGATCTCGATGCCGGTGTCGGCCTTGAACTTCTCGGCAATCGCCTTGTCCTGGTTCACCGCCGTGCCCAGGTAGCGCAGCACGATCTTTTCCTGCGAATGCACGGCCGGGAACATGCCAGCGGCCAGGATGCCCGCCGTGCCCTTGAGCAGCGAGCGGCGCGCCACACCAGTGGCTTCAGGGACAACAACAGGGGAATCAGCACGGGAAGCATCGGACATGGGAAAACTCCTTGGGTTGCGGAAGGGGACGGGTGAAAAAAGAGGAGGCGTGGCGACGCGGTCAGGCGGCTACGGCCATTGCGGGAGCGGGAGCAGGCATGGACAGCGGGTGCGCCTGGTCAGGTGTCCAATGCAGTTGCACGCCCTGCCCCACCTGGTAGGGCTGCGCGGCAAAGGCGGCTTCAGACACCATCACCGAATAGGCCGCCGTGGCGTTGGCCGACAGGGCCACGCCCTGCTTTTGCAGGCCCAGCAGCACGTAGGTGCCCTGGTACTCCACATCGGTCACCACGGCCTGCATGCGCTGGGCACCCCAGGGCAATTCGGCACTGGCGGGGGTAATCTGCAAGTGGTCGGTGCGCACGCCCACCTTGCCTTCGGGCGTGTCGATCACGTTGTGCCCGCCCATGAAGCGCGCCACGAATTCGCTGGCGGGCCGGTTATAGACCTCGTGCGGGCTGCCCACCTGCTCGATCACGCCGTGGTTCATCACCACCATGGTGTCGGCCAGGGCCATGGCTTCTTCCTGGCTGTGGGTGACGTGGATAAAGGTCAGGCCCAGTTCCTTCTGCCAGCGTCGCAGCTCGGCGCGCATCTGGATGCGCAAGAAGGGGTCGAGCGCCGACAGCGGCTCATCGAGCAGCAGCACACGCGGCTGGGTGATCAGGGCACGGGCTAGCGCCACACGCTGCTGCTGCCCGCCCGAAAGTTCCGCTGGTTTGCGTTCGGACAGATGACCCAGGGCCACGCGCTCCAGCAGGTCGCGCGCCTTGGCCTGGCGTTCGGCCTTGGCCACGCCTTTCATCTTCAGGCTGAAGGCCACGTTGTCCAGCGCAGAGAGGTGCGGAAACAGCGCAAAGCTCTGGAACATCATGGCCGTGCCGCGTGCAGCGGCAGGCAGGTCGGTGATGTTGCGGTTCTCCAGCAGGATGTCGCCGCTGGTCACCGACTCATGCCCTGCGATCATGCGCAGCGTGGTGCTCTTGCCGCAGCCCGAGGGGCCCAGCAGGCAGCAGTAGCTGCCGCTGGCAATGCGCAGGTTGATCGCATCCACGGCAGGCTTGCCGCTGGCATAGCGCTTGGTGAGCGCAATGATTTCGATGGCTGCGGGGGTAGGCGCAGGAGGAGTACTTTGCATGGCGTATTCCCCACGCAAGGCCCATGCCAACTTTTGTACACAATGTTTTAAGCACTTTGCATACAAACTGCACCAACACGGCGCACATCGGTGCCCCATACCGATTCGCGCCCACGGTGCCACTGGTCCCACCCCGGGCAAACCATGCACCGAAACAGCGCGAACAGGACCGTGCACTCCGGGTGCTTGGCTATACTGGCCTCACGTCTGAAACAATTTATTACGTCATCGCATCCCCCCTTCTCTTGTCTGCCGCATGACGAACCTTGACCCGCGCTCCATGATTGCCCTGGCGGGCTTCATGTCCGCCGTGATGGCCATGGTGCTGCTGTTCATGCGGCGGCACTACCCGCCAAGCATCCGGGGCGTGGGTGGCTGGGCCGCAGCGCCGCTGCTATGGCTGATGTCCACGGTGCTGTTTAGCGCACGCGGCGCCATCCCCGACTGGCTGGGCCTGGTGCTGGCCAACCAGCTGCTGGTGCTGGGCTCGGTCACCTACTACATGGGCACCCGGCAGTTCATGGGCCAGCCCGCTACATGGCGCACCTGGAACTGGGTGATGATGGGTACCACAGTGGTGTTTGTCTGGCTGACCTACGGCTGGCCCAACTATGCCGTGCGAGTGGGCTTCTTCACCATGGTGATGGGAGTGCTGTACGCCATACAACTGCACTTCATGCGGCGGCACGGGGGCCGCAACTTCCCGGTGCGGCTGGTGGAGGTAGTGCTGGCGTTGCACATGCTGGTGCTGGCCGTGCGGCTGGGCTCCATCCTGGCTGGGCACGCGGGCAACGACCTGATGGAACCTTCGCTGCTCCAGACCCTGTATATCGGCGCCTATGCGCTTACCGTGCTCATGCTGTCCATCGGCGCGGTGCTGATGGCCACGGACCGGCTGCGCACAGAGCTGGAACACCTCGCGACCTATGACTCGCTGACCCAGGCCCTCAACCGCCGTGCGCTGCTGCAGCGCTGCGAGGACGAGCTGGAGCGCGCGCAGCGCTACGGCAACGGTCCATCCATCATGATGGTGGACCTGGACAACTTCAAATCGGTGAACGACACACGCGGCCACCAGCATGGCGATGCGGTGCTGGTGCACTTTGCCGAGCGCACCCGCCAGGTGCTTCGCCGCGCCGACCGCCTGGGCCGCTACGGGGGCGAGGAATTTCTGGTGCTGCTGCCAGGAGCCGACGCGCAAGCCGCCCTGGCCGTGGCCCAGCGCATCCACGCCACGCTGGCCTCGGGCCACCCGCTGGACTGCGAGGTGAGCATCGGACTGACCAGCTGGTCTGGGTCACACGAGACCCTGGACGCCATGCTCTCCCGCGCCGACGCCGCGCTGTACCGCGCCAAGGAAGAAGGCCGCAACCGCACCGTGGTGGGCTAAGACCTCTCCCAGTTCGGAAGTTCAGGCTGTCTGCGTGGCCACGCCGGCCGATTCAAAACTCGCCATCTCGCGCAACACGGCGCAGGCCGATTGCAGCAACGGCCAGGCCAGTGCCGCGCCCGACCCCTCGCCCAGGCGCAAGCCCAGGTCCAGCAAGGGCTCGGCCTGCATCTGCGCCAGCATCAGGCTGTGGCCCCGTTCGCCCGAACGGTGGGCAAACACGCAGCGCTGCAGCACCTGCGGCGCAATGCGGCTGGCCACAAGCACGGCCGCGCTGGTGATGAAGCCGTCCACCACAATCACGCGCCGCTCGGCCGCTGCCTGCAGCACCGCCCCCACCAGCGTGGCCACCTCGTAGCCCCCCAGGGCAGCCAGGGCCTCCAGAGGGCTGGTGGCGCCCGCATTGGCATCCAGCGCCTGCTGCAGCACTGCGCGCTTGCGTTCGATGCCAGCGGCGTCCAGGCCCGTGCCCGCGCCCGTCACCTCGGCCAGCGGCACCCCCGCCAGGCGCGCCAGCAGCAGCGACGCCACCGAGGTGTTGGCAATGCCCATCTCGCCCAGCAGCAAGGCGTTGCCTGGCAGGGCACGCACCACCTCCACCCCGTTGGCCAGCGCCTGGGCACATTGCTCGGCACTCATTGCCGGGCCGACGGAGGCATCCTGCGTGCCGGGTGCCACCTTGCGCAGCAACAAGCGGGGCTGGCCGGGTACTGCATCACGCGCCGCAATGGGCTTGGCCACGCCACAGTCCACCACCGTCAGGCCCAGGCCATGCTGGCGGGCCAGCACGCTGACTGCCGCGCCACCCGCCAGAAAGTTCTCCACCATCTGCCAGGTCACATCGCTCGGGAACGCCGAGACACCCCGCGCGGCCAGGCCGTGGTCGCCCGCGCACACCAGCATCTGGGGGGCATGCAGCACGGGGGATTCGGTGCCCAGAATCACGCCCAGGCGCTGCGCCAGGCGCTCCAGCAGGCCCAGCGAGCCCAGGGGCTTGGTCTTGTGGTCAATGACGTGCTGCAGGCGGCTGGCCAACGCGGCATCATGCAGGTCAGCAACGGATGGAAGTACGAAAGGTGAGGTCATGGTGATGGAGAACACAAAGAACGCCGTGCACAAAGCGGCACAGCAGGGTTTTGAAAAAGAAGCGCAGGCCTACGCGCGCGGCAGGCCGGACTACCCGGCGGCGCTGTCGGCCTGGCTGGCACAGACGTTGGGGCTGGGCCCCGGTCGCGAGGTGGCCGATGTGGGCGCGGGCACCGGCAAGTTCACCGCGCTGCTCGCAACCACCGGGGCCACGGTGGTGGGCGTGGAGCCCGTGGACGCCATGCGCGCCAAGATCGAAGCGTTGCAACTGCCCACGGTGCGCGCCGTGGCGGGCACGGCACAGGCCATTCCGCTGCCGTCCGGCGCGCTGGATGCCGTGGTCTGTGCACAGGCCTTCCACTGGTTTGCCACCCGCGAAGCCCTGGACGAATTCCACCGCGTGCTGCGGCCGGGCGGCAAGTTGGGACTGGTGTGGAACGTGCGCGATGAGTCGGTGGACTGGGTGGCCGAGCTCACCACGATCATCACGCCCTACGAGGGCGATGCCCCGCGCTTCTACAAGGGCGACTGGCGCAAGCCCTTTCCGCACCCCGGTTTCGGCCCATTGGTCGAGACCCGGCTGACCCACGAGCATGTGGGGCCACCCCAGCAGGTCATCGTGGACCGATTCATGTCGATCAGCTTTATCGCGGCCCTGCCGGATGCCGAACGCGCTACGGTGCGCGCCCAGATCGAGGCTTTGATAGCCCGACACCCCGCGCTGCGCGGGCAGGACAACGTGCGCTTTCCGTACACCACCCTCGCCTGCCACTGCGAACGGGTGTGAGGGGCTGAATGGCGCCACGGTATCCGGCGAGCTAAGGCGCCACCAGCGCATCCAGCACGCCCGGTGTGAAGCTGGTGCTCAGGAAGCCTGCGAGTCCGTCAAACACGCTGTCCAGCGTGGGCGCCTGCGCGCCAAACAGCGCGTGCAGTACCGCAGCATCCTCGAACAAGCCGTGCAGGTACACACCCAGCACGTTGCCTGCCGGGTTCTGCCAGGCGATGCCGGGGATGACCTCGCGCGCCACATCGCCCTTGGCAGCCATGGCCGGGTGCTGGGCGGTCTGGCCGTGGTGGATTTCGTAGCCCGTGGCGGACACACCCGCCAGCGCAGCCCAGGCCCCCAACACCGCACCAAACTGCGCCTGGGTGCGTTGCACGGTCTTGGCAACCTCGAAGGTGGTGACCAGCGGCAGCAGGCCCAGGCCCGGCGCATTGCCGTCGATGCCTGCGGTGTCGATCAATGCCTCGCCCAGCATCTGCAGGCCGCCACACACGCCCAGCACCGTGCCGCCCTGCCCCGCGTGATGGGCAATGGCCTGGTCCAGCCCTTGCGCGCGCAGCCAGGCCAGGTCGGCAGCGGTGGACTTGGAGCCCGGCAGCACCACCCAGTCGGTGGGCTTGAGGCCCGCCAGGTCGGCCGGGCTGCGCGCCCAGATCAGGCGCACGCCGGGCACGTTCTTGAGCGGCTGAAACTCGTCCAGGTTGCTGATGCGCGGGTAGGCGATGACGGCCACGGTGGTGTGGACCGCGCCCGCTGACAAGGTGCGGTCATCAAACACGCCGTCCTCCTCGGGCAGGCCGTGGCGCCATTGCATGGGGATGGTGGCCACGGTGGGCACACCCGTGAGGTCTTGCAGCATCTGCGGCGCAGGCGCCAGCAGGCTGGCATCGCCGCGAAACTTGTTGAGCACAAAGCCATGGACCAGCGCGCGCTCGTCCTCGGGCAACAGTGCCCAGGTGCCGTACAGGTGGGCGAACGCGCCGCCCCGGTCGATGTCGGTCACCAGCAGGCAGCGAGCATCGGCATGGCGGGCCACGCGCATGTTGACGATGTCGCTGGCGTGCAGGTTGATCTCTGCGGGCGAACCGGCGCCCTCGATCACCACCACGTCGTTCTCGGCACGCAGTGCATCCAGCGCTGCAGCGATCTGCGGCCACACCTTTTCGCTGCGGCCGCGCCAGGGCATGGCCGTGAGCTCGGCACTCACCTGCCCCATCAGCACGACCTGGCTGTGCGTGTCGGCCTCGGGCTTGAGCAGCAGCGGGTTCATGCGCACCTCAGGCTCGGCACGCGCAGCCAGGGCCTGGAAATACTGGGCGCTGCCGATTTCACCCATCACACCTGCAGGGCCCGACACCACACGTGCGTTGTTGCTCATATTCTGTGCCTTGAACGGAGCAACCTTCAGACCCTGGTTGCTGTAGTAGCGGCACAGCGCCGTGGTGAGCCAGCTTTTGCCGGCGCCGCTGGTGGTGCCCAGCACCATCACACAACGGGCCAATTGGGGAGCAGAGTTTTCAGTCAAGGCAGTGGGCGGACCATGCGGTCCATGATGTGTTCAAGTGCTGCAGCCGCATCGGTGCAGCGGCCCGTGTGCACGGGAGAGGTCTGGATGATGGCGCTGCGTTTGGCGGTGAGCCAGTGAAAGCGCTGGCGGTACGGCAGGCGCGCAATGGGGCCACAGCCTTCGTCGCCCGCACAGATGGCCACGATGGCGGCCAGGTGGCGGCGCACGGTGTCGATGTCGGCGTGCGGGTCCATGGCCAGCAGACGCGCTTCATCGAGCGCGATGGCAGCCTGCAAAAAGCCGGTGCGCTGGCACGACAGGATCACGCCCGCGTTGATGAACTCTTCACGCTCCACGCGCGGCACCACGCGCACGATGGCGTAGTCATACACCTCAGGCGCGTGCATCGACGGCCTCCTTCAGTGCATTCACCCAGGTGGCGCGCCCGGCCAGGCGGGCGCAGAAGTAGTCCACATAGGCCTGGCGGTGGGTAGGGGCAGCGGTCAGCAGGCCTTCTTCGTGATCTGCACCGGCCAGCAACAAGAACTCGTCGGGCACCTCGGCCAGGATGCCCGCCACCACCTCGGGCGTGAGGCGCGCGGCCAGCTCGGCATCCACCTGCGCGAGCAGCGTGGCCCGGGCCAGCAGCACATGGTCGGCAATGGGCGCAAAAGGTTTGGCGGGCAGGGCCACCGTGCCGTTCCAGGCGTGGTGAAAGGTCAGCGCCGCACCGTGGTCGATGAGCCAGGGCTGGCGGTGCCACATCAGCAGATTGGTGTTGCGCGCAGTGCGGTCCACATTGCCCACCAAGGCATCGAACCACACGAGGCGCGAGGCAAAATCATCCGACACCACATCCACCGCCGGGTCGAAATTGAGCGCGCCCGACAGGTAATCCAGCCCCACGTTCAGGCCACCGCTGGCCCGTACCAGGTCCTGGATTTCGGGATCGGGCTCGGTCTGCGCCAGGGCGGGGTCGAGCTGGGCCAGCACGATCTCGGGCACGGGCAGGCCCAGCGCACGGGCGATGCCGCCCGCAATGATCTCGGCCAGCAGTGCGCGCACGCCCTGCCCTGCGCCACGGAACTTGAGCACGTAGGTGCCCAGGTCGTCGCCCTCGACGATGGCAGGCATGGAGCCACCTTCACGCAGCGGCGTGACGTAGCGGTTGACGGTGATGGTTCTCACAAGGTCTCCCTCGATCCGATGGAATGCGGGATGGTACGGCCCGGCAGCGCCTGCCATGCGGCCTGCAGCGCATCTTGTGCCGCGGGCGCCAGCACCCCCAGGCGCACGGTGCCGTGGAGGCCGAACGACGTCGCATCCCGCAGCTTGATGCCGCTGGCTCGCAGCGCGGCCAGATCGCTTTGCAACGTGTTGGTGGCGGGCTGCGCGCAGAAATAGTTGGCCAGGCTGCGTGAGTGCACAGCCCAGCCCAGATCGGTGCACAGCGTCTGCTGGCGCGCCTTCCAATCGCCCAGAGTGCGCAGGCTGTGCACCAGCCATTGCTGCACGGTGGCCTGCGTCCACGCCTGCAGCAGTGCCACGCCGTGGGCGCCCACAGGCCAGGAAGACGCCAGGGCCGTCAGCCCCAGCGCCTGCTCTTCACAGTCTGGTGGCGCAATCGCATAGGCGGCACGTACACCCGTCAGCCCCAGGGCCTTGTTGGGGGTCCAGAGCTGCCAGCAGGGCGAGGGCATGCGCGGCGACGGCGCGCCCGTCCATGCGCCCTCCGCATCGAGCCGCAGGGGGACATACGCGCAGTCGAGCACACGCCAGGCAACGTCGGCATCGCTTTGTCGCCAACCGCGCAACGAGGAATCCTCCACACCCAGAGGGCTGGAGGGCTCGCACGCCCATTGCAAACCCGCCGCGGCACCACCGCTGCGCAGCACTTCCAGCCCCCGCACCTGCGCGGCCTGGGCGTAGTCCCCATAGCTGTGCGGCGGCACCGCTACTTGCACTGCGCCCTGCTGTGCGGCCAGCGCGGTGATGCGGTGGATGAACTCGCTGGCACTGGCCGCCAGCACGATGCGCCCTGGCGATACGCCGTGGAAGGCGCCCAGGGCCTCGCGCAGGGCCGTGTAGGCCGGGTCGGGGTAGCGCGTGGCATCGGCCGACTGGAGGGCGTGCAGCGCCTCCGGGCAGGGCCCGCAGGCGTTGCTGTTGGTCGAAAAATCAAACACCGGGATGCCCGCAGCGTCCGGCCCACCATGCAATTGCACAGGCAAGCAAAAAGGACCTGGGAATGTCATGCATGCACCCAGGCAAAGGCAACCAGGACCAGCAGCTGAAGGGCGGCCGCCACCGGCACCATCGCCAGCACCACCTGAGTGCCCAGGCGCGCGGCACGACGCGTATCGAGTGGCCCAACCCGGCCGCCCTTGCTGTGCAGCGTGTACACACCCGGCTTGGCCAGGCGCACGTTCAACGCCAGTGCCATGGCCGCCATGGGCCAGCCGCTGTTGGGGGATGGCGTCTTGCGCGCCTGGCGGGCCAGAGTGGAAAAAGGCAGGCCCTTGGCGACCACCGCCAACAACAAGGCCGTGATGCGTGCAGGCACCCACGACAGCACGTCGTCCGCCCGCGCCGCCCACTTGCCCGCCCATTGCCAGTACCGCCCGCCGCGCATGCCCGGGTAACCCCACATGGCATCGGCCGTATTGGCAAAGCGGTACAGCGCAGCGCCCGGCAGGCCCAGCAGCGCAAACCAGAACAACGGCGCCACCACGGAGTCGTTGAGGTTCTCGGCCAGCGACTCGATGGCCGATTCGCGCACCTGCACGGCAGTGAGCGCGCTTACATCCCGGCTCACCAGCCGGGCCAGCTGCGCACGCCCGGCGGGCAGCGATTGGCCTAGCGCCACCTCCACCGCCAGCACTTCATCGTGCAGCATGCGCCAGGCCAGCAGGGGCTTGAGCAGCAGTGCCAGCAACGCCGCCGCCACAAAACCGTGCAGCATCAGCACCAGCTTCTGCGCCGCCCAACCGAGTATAAAAACAATAGCAGCCAGCGCACACCAGACAAGCGCTGCGCGCCAAAATAGCTTGAAATCTCGGGCCACTGGCATCCGGGGCGCCAGGCGCTCACCCCACCACTGCAGCGCCCGCCCCATCCAGACCACCGGGTGCCAGGCAGCGGGCGGCTCGCCCAGCCACCAGTCCACCGCCAGCGCCAGCAGCGGCACGCCGATCCACACCGCCACCATGGGCCAGCCCCCGGCGGGTGTGAGCAACAAAAGCCAGTGGTCGGACACGGCGGCCTCACTAATCTTCGATGCCGCGCTGCGCGGGAATGCCCGCCTTGAACGCGTGCTTGATCAGCTGCATCTCGGTCACGGTGTCGGCCAGCTCGATGATCTCGGGGGGGGCAGCGGCGGCCGGTGAGGCACACGTGCACGTCCTTGGGCCGATCGCGCAGGGTCTGCAACACGCCGTCGAGCGGCAGCCAGCCGTAGATCAGCGGGTAGGTGATCTCGTCCAGCACCACCAGAAAATGCTCGCCCGACAGGATGGCGGCGCGCGCCTTCTCCCAGCCGTCGCGCGCGAGCTGGGCCGAGTGCTCCAGGTCCTTGCTCTTCCAGCTGAAGCCGTCGCCCAGCCCCTCGATGGGCAGGCCAATCTGCTCGAACATGCGGTGCTCGCCAAAACGCGCGGTGGGCACCTTCATGAACTGGAAGATCTTCACGGCCTTGCCCCGGCCATGGGCGCGCAGCGCCAGGCCAAAGGCGGCCGTGCTTTTGCCCTTGCCGTCGCCGGTGTTGACGATGACGATGCCCCGGCGTTCGCCCTCGGGCTTTTCGTAGCGTTTTTCGGTGGGCGGGGTTTCGATCTGCATGGTGTCGATTCTTTCAGAGAGACCGGGCATCACACGCCGGCCGGTTGCAACGGGGAAGACAGCGAGGACGGACGGCGCGCCTGCCACGCGGCGCCCGCCATCGCCACCAGAGCCATGACCAGCAGGGCCACGATGCCCGCCATGCGCTCCACGGGGCTGGGCTCTTTGACGGCGTCGGGGGCTTTGCGCTCGGGCTGCCGCTCCAGCAACACGCCCATGGTAGGCACGGCGGGCGCGGAAGGTGGTGCTTCTGCCTGGGCGGGCGGCG
>NZ_JAMXAX010000104.1 GCF_023913775.1 Acidovorax facilis | reverse complement strand
TGCGCCGCCCATTGAGGCGCCCGTCGCCCCGCCAGCGCCTGCGCCAGCCCCCCCGGCTCCGCCCGCACCGCCCAAGATCGAACTGCCGTCGAGCGACGCCGCTTACCTGAACAACCCCAAGCCCAGCTACCCCGCCATCAGCAAACGCATGGGCGAACAGGGCAAGGTGGTGCTGCGCGTACTGATCGGCATCGACGGCACCCCGCAGAAGGTGGAAATCAACAAGTCCAGCGGCTTCGACCGCCTGGACCGGCAGGCCCAGGAGGCCGTCATGCGCTGGCGCTTCGTGCCGGGCAAACGCAACGGCGTGCCCGAGACCATGTGGAACCTGGTCCCTGTCAATTTCGTTCTCGAATAACCGCATTCACCACCAATCATCGCTTTAGGGAGTTTTCACATGGAATCGCAATTCGGCATCGCCAACGTCTGGATCCAGGGTGACTTTGTCACCCGCGCCGTCGCCATCCTGCTGCTGGCCATGTCGCTGGCCTCGTGGATCGTCATCCTCATCAAGGCGCTGGACATCATCAAGTTCAAGAAACACGCCCGCGCCGCCCAGGATTTTTGGCACAGCGAAGACTTTGCCGCCGGCCTGACCAAGCTGGGCGCCGACCCCACCAACCCCTTCCGCCACCTGGCGCTGGAAGGCCGCGAAGCCACCGCCCACCACCGCAACACCAAAGCCCACTTGCACGACAGCCTGGACGTGAGCGACTGGGTCACCCGCTGCCTGCGCAACTGCATTGACGAGTTCACTGCACGTCTGCAATCCGGCCTGGCCATCCTGGCCTCGGTGGGTTCCACCGCCCCGTTCATCGGCCTGTTCGGCACCGTCTGGGGCATCTACCACGCACTGCTGGCCATTGGCACCTCGGGCCAGTCCACCATCGACAAGGTGGCCGGCCCCATCGGCGAGGCGCTGATCATGACCGCCCTGGGCCTGGCCGTGGCCATCCCTGCCGTGCTGGGCTATAACGCGCTGGTGCGTGGCAACAAGTCCATCCTGGGCGGCCTCAACAGCTTTGCGCACGACCTGCATGCCTACTTTGTGACCGGCGCCCGCGTGAATGCGCCCGGCGAGCAAGGCAAGGTCCTGCCCATGAAGAAAGGTGGCTAAGCCATGGCCTTCGGAACCCAAGACGATGCCGATGACGTGATGAACGAGATCAACATGACGCCCCTCGTGGACGTCATGCTGGTGCTGCTCATCATCTTCATCATCACCGTGCCGGTGATGAAACACTCGGTGAACGTGGACCTGCCCCGCGCCACCAACCAGCCCGAGAACATCAAGCCCGAGACCGTGCGCCTGTCGGTGTCGGCCGATGGCAAGTACTTCTGGAACGAGTTCGAGGTCACGGAGGAAGAACTCTTCCCCCGCCTGCAGACCGAGGCCGCCAAGGAACCCCAGCCCGACCTGCACATCCGGGGCGACAAGAACGTGCGCTACGAGTTCGTGGCCCAGGCCATGGCCGCAGCGCAGCGGGCCGGCGTGCGCAAGATTGGGTTCGTGACCGAGCCCCAGTCCTGAGTGGGTCGGGCTTTACAGGCGCAGTGAATCCATTTCGCCCGAATCAGCACCGCCTGCAGGTCACTTTCAAGAACGTTTTTACGCCTGTGCCCGGTGCAGCAACGCTGCCCGGGCACAGGCGTTGAAGGCCCTCAGAACCTGTTCAAAGTCTTTTCAGGGTCGCACAGGCCATAAAAAAACAACAAAAAGAAACACCAAACCCGCTTGACTCGTAATTGCGAATCGTTATCATTAACAAAACGCACTGCAACGCAACAGGAATACTCTTCATGCAAGCCACACTGACCGCCGCCTCGCTCCTGCGTACTGCCCCTTCAGATCTGCCCGTGCCACGCACGGATCGGGACACGCCCCACCCTGCCGACGCAGTGGCTGGCGCCGTGGACAGCAGTGCCCTGCTTCAGGGTCAGAAAGCGGTAGCGATCAGCCACAACGGCTCGGTATATCGCCTGCAGGCCACCAAGCTGGGCAAGCTCATCCTCACCAAGTAATTGCACCAGGAACCAAGTTTCATCGTGGGGCGACTCCCGGGCTTGCAACAAGCTCGAAAGGGTCGTTTTTGCCAGCCAACGGGTTCGCCCGCGTAGCCAGGCTTTTTTTCTCCCCAGCTCTCCTCGCCCCAGGATTCATCGAACCCCATAAAAAAACCGGCCAGTGGCCGGTTTTTTTATGGGAGACGCAGGTCTGCCCTGAAGGTTTAAAGCTTTTTTGGTTGCTAGCGCTTGATGGAAAAGCGCCAGCAGCTATTATTTTTATAGCAATCTCCAGCGACCCGCGGGTATCAAAGCCCCAGCGCTGCAATCCCGGCGCGGGCAATCTGCGCATCTTCCGTGGACTTCACACCGCTCACGCCCACGGCGCCCAGGCACTGGCCGTCCTTGAGGATCGGCACGCCGCCTTCGAGCAGGCCGTCGATGGTGGGGGCGCTCAGGAAGGATGTGCGGCCACCGTTGATCACGTCCTCGTACACCTTGCTCTCACGGCGCCCCAAAGCGGCCGTGCGCGCTTTGGACGGGGCGATGTGGGACGACACCGCTGCGGCGCCATCCAGGCGTTGCAGCCACAGCAGGTGGCCGCCGTCATCGACGATGGCGATGGTCACTGCCCAGTTGTTCTTGAGGGCTTCGGCTTCGGCCGCTGCGGCGACGGACTTGACGTCGGCCAGTTCGAGTTCGTGTTTGGTTTTCATGGTGCGATCCGAGAAATGGAAAAGTAGAGAAATAGAGAGATGAAATGGAGGCTGTGCGGATGCCAACGGGCCAGCCCGGCACAAGAAGCGGCAAGCATAGCGGCATCCCAACCGCCCTTCACCCCCAACCAGGGTGAAAGAACCCTTACCAAAAGTAGGTGACCGGATGCGGGTATTGCAGGGCCAAAAACCATCACCACCTAAAATTTGTCATGTCTGCGTTGTGCAGGCCAACAAGGAGAGACACAAGATGAATGACCAAGTCACCACCCTGGGCCACTCTGCGGGCTATGGCATCTCGCAGGAAGAGCGCCACAAGGTGCTTCGCAATACTTACTGGCTGCTCGCACTGAGCATGATCCCCACGGTGCTCGGCGCCTGGGTGGGCGTTGCCACAGGCATCACCCAGTCGCTGCGCGGCGGCGTGGGCCTGATCGTGTTCCTGGGCGGCGCGTTCGCTTTCATGTTCGCGATCGAAAAGACCAAGCGCTCGGCCGCTGGCGTGCCTGTGCTGCTCGCCTTCACGTTCTTCATGGGCCTCATGCTCTCGCGCCTGATCGGCATGGTGCTGGGCTTCAAGAACGGTACCGACCTCATCATGACGGCGTTTGCCGGCACCGCAGGCGTGTTCTTCGTGATGGCCAGCCTGGCCAGCGTGATCAAGCGCGATCTGTCGGGCATGGGCAAGTGGCTGATGGTGGGCGCTCTGGTGCTCATGGTCGGCGCTGTCATCAACGTGTTCGTGGGCTCCTCGGTCGGCATGATGGCGATCTCGGTGGCGGCCATCGGCATCTTCAGCGCCTACATGCTGTATGACTTGAAGCAGATCCTGGACGGCGGTGAAACCAACTACATCAGCGCTACGCTGGCGCTGTATCTGGACATCTTCAACGTGTTCCAGAGCCTGCTGGCCCTGCTGGGCATCATGGGCGGGGAGCGCGAGTAACCCGCGCACCTGCAAGCAGGTGATTTCCCTCAAAGGCTCCTTCGGGAGCCTTTTTTCTTGGGGCTTTGCACAGCCCGGGGCTCAATAGCGCGCACGGCGTGCCGATAATGCAAGTACATGTATCGCAAACCTTCCTCCACCGCACTACGGCTGCTGGCTCTTTCCAGCATCCTGCTGCTGACTGCCTGCGACAAGATTCCCGGCCTGGGCCCGGATCCGCGCGTCGCCCAGCGCGAGGAGGAAGCCAAGGCCATCGGCGGCGCCTGCCGCCACGCGCTGCGGGGCCTGGAAGACTGCTACACCTTGAACCCCAAGGCCCCCAAGGCCTCGGTGTTTGCCGGGTGGAAGGACATGGACGCCTACATGCGCGAAAACAAGATCGAAGGCGCACCGTCAGTGCTCGGCAAGGTCGAGAAACCCGAGCGCACCGAACGATCCAGCGACATCGAAACCGAGCCACGCGACCCGGCTGCCAGCCGCAATCGCAGCTAGCCCGTCCCGCAATCGACACCTGAGGAGGCAGGCAGCGCCGTCATCGGCCTCCCCCTTCGCTCAGTCGCGCTCGAACACCGCCATGCTCTCAACGTGTGCCGTGTGCGGGAACATGTTCACCATGCCCGCCGCCGTGCACCGGTAGCCCGCCAGGTGCACCAGCAGCCCGGCGTCCCGCGCCAGTGTGGCGGGGTTGCAGCTCACGTAGACGATGCGCTTCGGCGGGGCCCAGCCCTCCGCCCCCGTTGGCAGCGGGCCCGCGCCTTCGGCGCCTATGCGCGCCTGCTCGATGTCGGCAAGGGCCTTGGCCAGGGCAAACGCCCCTTCGCGGGGTGGGTCCACCAGCCATTTGTCGGCAGATCCGTCGGCCACCAGCATTTCCGGGGTCATCTCGAACAGGTTGCGCGCTACAAAATCAGTAGCTGCTAGCGCTTTATGGTCAGGCGCCACGGCCTGATTCAATGCATAGTTTTCGCGCGAACGGGCCACCAGAGCCTCGCTGCCTTCGATGCCCAGCACCTCGCGCGCCTGTGTGGCCAGTGGGAGCGTGAAATTGCCCAAACCGCAAAACCAGTCGATCACGCGTTCGTGCGGCTGCACATCCAGCAGGCGCAGCGCACGCGACACCAGCACGCGGTTGATGTGGGGGTTCACCTGGGTGAAGTCGGTGGGCTTGAACGGCATGGTGATGCCAAAGTCCGGCAGCGCATATGACAGCAGCTCGCCCCCTTCGTCCAGCAGCTTCACCGTGTCGGGCCCCTTGGGCTGCAGCCACCATTGCACGTGGTGTTCGGCCGCAAAGGCGCGCAACCGGGCGAGGTCATCCGTACTCAGCGGCTCCAGGTGCCGCAGCACCAACGCGGTTACGGTGTCGCCGCAGGCCAGTTCGATCTGGGGGCAGGTGTCGCGCGCATCCATGCCGGCAATCAGCGCGCGCAAGGGCATCAGCATGGCGTCCACATGGGGGGGCAGCACGGGGCACTGCTGCATGTCGGCCACATAGCGGCTCTTGCGCTCATGGAAACCGATCAGCACCTGGCCCTTCTTGATCACATGGCGCACCGACAAACGGGCGCGGTAGCGATAACCCCAGGACGGGCCTTCGATGGGCCGCAGCATGGTCTGGGCCTTGACCTTGCCCAGGTGCCAGAGGTTGTCTTCGAGCACGCGCTGCTTGACGGCAACCTGGGCGCCCACGTGCAGGTGCTGCATCTTGCAGCCACCGCAGGCACCGGCGTGCAGGCCAAAGTGCTGGCAGCCGGGGCGCACACGCTGCGACGATTCGCGGTGAATCGCCACCAGGCTGGCCTGCTCCCAGTTGTTCTTTTTGCGGTGGGTGTTGGCGGTGACCAGCTCGAACGGCAGGGCACCGTCGATGAAGATCACCTTGCCGTCGGGCTTGCGGGCAACGCCCTGGGCATCCAGGTCCATGGACTGCACTTGCAGCCAGCCTTCGGGCAAGTCGCTCTGGGAATCCTGCGCGGTGGGTTCAAACGAGGGGGATAGTTCTTTCGGTTCGCTCATCCCCCGATTGTCTCAGGCCCAGGACAGCCCCCGCACGGGCCGCTGAACCGGGCGCTCAGCTGCGGTCTGCGCGGGCGGGACGACCGCCCATGCCCATGGAACCCGTAGCCCCTTGAGCAGACGCCAGGGGAAGTTTGTTGATGGGGAGGTCGCAGTTGTGGTTGTCAGGCGAGAACACCAGTGTGGAGCCCGGGGCAACCTGTGGCAGGGTCTGGTGGATCTGGTAGGACAGGTCCACCGGTGGCTGGGGGGCGCGGTACACGATGTCCTGGTCGGGGCCGTAAACCACGTAGCACGAGGCTGCAGCCGACTGGCTGAAAAAGGCCGCCGCCAGCAGGGCAGCAGTAGCGTATGGAAAGCGGATCATGGTTCTTCTCCTCAATCTGACAGGTCTGCCGGGCATTATGCGGGCTTTGGCAGGCAACGCCAATGTGGCCGCTGGAGGCTGCGGCGCGGCATCACGAACCCCGTGGCATTCACCGCAGATGCAGATGGTTGGTGTGCTTGACCTCTTCCATCACCGCATAGGTCCGCGTCTCGCGCACGCCGGGCAGTTGCCACAGCACATTGCCCGCAAACACGCGGTAGGCATTCATGTCGGCCGATCGCGTCTTGAGCAGGTAGTCAAACCCGCCCGCCACCATGTGGCATTCCATGATCTCGGGGTGCACCTGTACGGCGGCCTTGAACTGGTCGAACACGTTGGGCGTGGTGCGGTCCAGCAGCACCTCCACGAACACCAGCATGCCCGCACCCAGCTTCAGGGGGTTCAGGCGCGCCTCGTAGCCCAGGATGAAGCCATCGCGCGTGAGGCGTTGCACCCGCGCCAGCACGGCCGTGGGCGACAAGGCCACCGCCTCGGCCAGCTTGAGGTTGGCAATGCGGCCGTCTTCCTGCAGGATTGACAGGATCTTGCGGTCAATCCGGTCCAGATCGGGTTCTGTTTGCATGTCGATTAGAGTTTTATTCGGCTTCTGTGCCAATTTTCGACCATTTATTCACCGCCAACCCAAGGATCATCGCCAATAACGCGCACAACCAACACTTCTCACCGTGTTGGGCCCCGCCAAATCCCTGAAAGACACCGCCATGACGCAGCCCTCCGCCCCGTTTGCAGACTTCGCGCCCCGCACGCCGCTCTCCAACCCGCTGCGCGCAGCCATCACCGCAGCCACCCGCCGCCCCGAGCCCGAGGCCCTGGCCCCGCTGCTGGCCCAGGCCCGACTTCCTGCCGATCAAGCGGCGTCCGCCGAGCAACTGGCCCTGCGCATAGCCAAGGCGCTGCGCGAACGCAAGGCCAGCGCCGGGCGCGCGGGCATCGTGCAGGGGCTGCTGCAGGAGTTTTCGCTGTCGTCGCAAGAAGGCGTGGCGCTGATGTGCCTGGCCGAAGCCCTGCTGCGCATCCCCGACAAGGCCACGCGCGATGCGCTGATCCGCGACAAGATCAGCCACGGCCAGTGGGATGCCCACCTGGGCAAGAGCCCCTCGCTCTTCGTCAACGCCGCCACCTGGGGCCTGCTCATCACCGGCAAGCTGGTGGCCACCCACAGCGAGAGCAGCCTGGGCAACTCGCTCAGCCGCCTGATCGGCAAGGGCGGCGAGCCCCTGATCCGCAAGGGCGTGGACATGGCCATGCGCATGATGGGCGAGCAGTTTGTGACCGGCGAAACCATTGACGAAGCGCTGCGCAACGCCCGCACGATGGAAGCCGAGGGCTTTCGCTATTCGTACGACATGCTGGGTGAGGCTGCGCTGACCAGCGCGGACGCCAAGCACTACTACGCGTCATACGAGCAAGCCATCCACGCCATTGGCAAGGCCTCTGCCGGGCGCGGCATCTACGAAGGCCCGGGCATCTCCATCAAGCTCTCGGCCCTGCACCCGCGCTACAGCCGTGCGCAATTTGGCCGCGTGATGGACGAGCTGTACCCGCTGGTGCTGCGCCTCACAGCCCTGGCCAAGCAGTACGACATTGGCCTGAACATCGACGCTGAAGAAACCGACCGCCTGGAGCTGTCGCTGGACCTGCTGGAGCGCCTGTGCCACGAGCCCACCCTGGCGAGCTGGAACGGCATTGGCTTTGTCATCCAGGCCTACCAAAAGCGCTGCCCGTTCGTCATCGACTACGTCGTGGACCTGGCCCGCCACACCCAGCGCCGGCTGATGGTGCGCCTGGTCAAGGGCGCGTACTGGGACAGCGAAATCAAGCGCGCCCAGGTTGATGGCCTGGAGGACTACCCCGTCTACACCCGCAAGGTGCACACCGACATTTCTTACATCGCCTGCGCATGCAAGTTGCTGGCCGCGCCCGAGGCCGTGTACCCCCAGTTCGCCACGCACAACGCCGAGACGGTGGCCACCATCTACCAACTGGCAGGCAGCAACTACTACGCAGGGCAATACGAATTTCAGTGCCTACACGGCATGGGCGAACCGCTGTATGAGCAGGTGGTGGGTGCCATCACTGCGGGCAAGCTGGGCCGCCCGTGCCGCATCTACGCCCCCGTGGGCACGCACGAAACCCTGCTGGCCTACCTGGTACGCCGTTTGCTCGAAAACGGCGCCAACACCTCGTTTGTGAACCGCATTGCCGATGAAACGATTGCGCTGGATGAGCTGGTACGCAGCCCCGTGCAAGTGGTGGACCAGCAAGCTGCGGCAGAAGGCACTGCGGGCTTGCCTCACCCGCGCATTGCCACGCCCCAGGGCCTGTATGGCGCGCACCGCACCAACTCGCGCGGGCTGGATTTGTCGAACGAAAACACGCTGACCGAGCTGGCCACCACCCTGCAAGCCACGGCAAGCCACGCCTGGACGGCAGCGCCCCTGCTGGCTACTGACTTGCCCGTAGGCACCACCCAGCCCGTGCGCAACCCCGCCGACCACAGCGATGTGGTGGGTACCGTGCAGGAGGCCACTACCGCCGATGTGGACCAGGCACTGGCCCACGCCCAGGCCGCCGCAGCCCCCTGGGCCGCCACCCCGCCCGCCGAGCGCGCAGCGGCCCTGCTGCGTACTGCCGACTTGCTGGAGGCCCGCATGCAGCCCCTGCTGGGCCTGCTGATGCGCGAAGCAGGCAAGAGCGCCAGCAACGCCATCGCCGAAGTACGCGAAGCCGTGGACTTCCTGCGCTACTACGCCGCCCAGGTGCAAAACACGTTCGACAACGCCACCCACGTCCCTCTGGGCCCGGTGGCCTGCATCAGCCCCTGGAACTTCCCGCTCGCCATCTTCATGGGTCAGGTGGCGGCTGCACTGGCCGCAGGCAACCCCGTGCTGGCCAAGCCGGCAGAGCAAACCCCGCTGATCGCCGCCGAGGCCGTGCGCCTGCTGTGGCAGGCCGGTGTGCCCCGCGCCGCCGTGCAACTGCTGCCCGGCCAGGGCGAGACGGTAGGTGCCCGCCTGATTGGCGACGCCCGCGTGATGGGCGTGATGTTCACCGGCTCCACCGAAGTGGCACGCATCCTGCAGCGCACCGTGGCCGGGCGGCTGGATGCCGCTGGCCGCCCCATCCCGCTGATTGCCGAAACGGGTGGGCAGAACGCGATGATCGTGGACTCGTCCGCATTGGTCGAGCAGGTGGTTGGCGACGCGGTGTCGTCCGCCTTTGACAGCGCAGGCCAGCGCTGCTCGGCGCTGCGCGTGCTGTGCGTTCAGGAAGAAGCCGCCGACCGCGTGGTGGAGATGCTGCAGGGCGCCATGGGCGAACTGCGCGTGGGCAACCCTGGCGAGCTGCGCGTGGACGTGGGCCCGGTGATCGACGCCGAAGCACAAGCGGGCATCACCCAACACATCGAGAACTTCAAGGCCCAAGGCCATCGGGTGTTCCAGCACCCGCAGCACCTTGCGACCGCGACCAGCCAAGGCACTTTTGTGCCCCCCACGCTGATCGAGCTGAATCACATCGGCGAGCTGCAACGCGAAGTCTTCGGCCCTGTGTTGCACCTGGTGCGCTACGCCCGCAACGACCTGGACCAGTTGCTCGACCAGATCAACGCCACCGGCTACGGCCTGACGCAAGGCGTGCACACCCGCATCGACGAAACCATCGCCCGCGTGGTCAACCGCGCCCATGCTGGCAACGTGTACGTCAACCGCAACATGGTGGGCGCCGTGGTGGGCGTGCAGCCCTTTGGCGGCGAGGGCCTGTCGGGCACGGGACCCAAGGCAGGTGGGCCGCTGTACCTGCTGCGCCTGCTGTCGCAGCGCCCGGCCGATGCGCTGGCGCGCACCTTTGCCGACGCCGACCGCGCTACGCCGCCCGAAGAGGCAGTGCGCGAACGCCTGCTGGCGCCTCTGGCCACCTTGCAGCAATGGGCGCAGATCCAGGGCAATGCAGCCCTGGCCAACACCTGCCAACAGTTTGCCCAGCAAACCCAAAGCGGCACCGCCCGCACCCTGCCCGGCCCCACGGGCGAGCGCAACGTCTACACCCTGGCCCCCCGTGCCCGGGTGCTGTGCCTGGCGCGAAGTGTGGATGACCTGCTGGTACAGACTGCGGCCGTGCTCGCCACCGGTGGCACGGCCCTGTGGCCCAGCGCCCAGGCCAGCCAGCGCACGCCATTGCCCACGCTGGTGCAGGCGCAGATCCAGTTGCAGGACAACACGCTGAACGACGGCACGCTGGAGCTGGATGCCGTGCTGCACAACGGCGACGCCCCCTCGCTGCAGGCCGTGTGCACCGCCCTCGCCCGCCGCGCGGGGCCTATCGTGGGTGTGACGGCACTGCAGCCCGGTGCCACGGACATCCCGCTGGAGCGCCTGCTGATCGAGCGCGCGCTGAGCGTGAACACAGCCGCAGCGGGCGGCAACGCGAGCCTGATGACCATTGGATGAGGGCCCAGCATCGGGCCACCATCCAACCCGGAGAAATTTGAATAAAAATGGCTGCTAGCGCTTATTCATCAAGCGCTAGAAGCTATTAATTTAATAGCAATCAAGATACCGATGCCAGCGGCAGATTGAGCAACAGGTTCTGCGGCTTGATGCGCACCACGCCCTCGGCGTTGGTCGCCAGCCCCAGGTACACCGGCTTGCCCGCCACATCGGCACGCATCTCGGCCGGATTGGCAAAGGTCAGCGTGAACAGGCTCACCAGCCGCGCCATGCGCTCGCCATCCACCGGCCGATCCTGGTACAGGTCGTTAAGGATGGCGGTGGACTCCACATCCAGCCCCACATGCCAGCGCCACGCGCTGTCGGTGACCTGGTGCACAGGCTCGATCTGCATTTGCACGCCCAGCAAGTGGCCGACCCAGCGCTCCAGCACCCGCGCCAGCGCCTTCAGGCCAGAACGGGCGCGGGTCATCTTGAAGGTCAGGCCATGGCTCAGGTCCTGCGTCAGCTCATGGGTCAGGTCGAGCAGAAAGTGGTGGCGGTCACTCTCCTGCCAATATTGCGCCGCGTTGTCGGCCGACAGCACCTTGACCTGCGCCGTGGGCTGCAGTGCACCGCTTTGCAACAGCAAGCGTCCCACCTCGCCCAGGCCCGCTGTTTCGTTGAGCATGTCGAGCGTCGCCCGGTCGCCTGCCAGCATTTGCCCGTCTTGCAAGGTGATGCGCTGCGAGCGAAACAGCATCTCGGCGGCGCGGGCTTCGAAGGCGTCGTTGCAGTTGTCGAGCAGGTTGCGCAGCAGGGCCTGCACCACGGCGTCGATGAACACGGCGGGCACGTTCACCACCCCACTGCGCATGAGCTGCAAGTAGTACGCCTCCAGCGTGCCGGCGGCGAGCAGGCCATCGCGAAAACGCAGGAACACGGTGTAGTTTTCGCGGGCGTCGTCGTCCTGTACCGCTGCCAGTTCGGCCGACAAAACCACCCGTGCAGGCGATAACGCCAGAGATTCGTGCAGGGCGATCTCAGCGGCGCAGGACTCTGGCACCAGCGCCAGTTCAGGCCGGGCAAGCAGCCACTGCAGGTATTCATCGGAAGGCACCAGCCAGCCGCGCGCATCCCGGGCCAGCGCCTGAAAGCCACATCCGGGCCAGAAATCAACAGCTGGCGTCATGCGAAGGACCTCTGCCCCAGGAAGAAGAACGTTGTGGCGGCGCGGTGGGAAGCGTCAAGGGTCGGACCATGGAAGACGGGAGGTGAATGCTGGGGTGAATGTGGGTGGGCAACAAGTGGCTTCACGGGAAGTTGCGACGCGGCGTTGACACAGTCCGTGAGTGTAGTTGTCGCACTCCTCACGCCTTACGCTGTGTGCGAACGCCTCTCGCTACCCATACCGCCCCAGTAACAAAGGGGGCCACCTCCTCTCGAAAAGCACCGTTTTTCCGCTGCTTACCCCGGGATTGGCCTGATCGAATTCAGGGACTATCAAGGCAACGTCCAGAGAACCCCCATCGGCCCGGTGATCCACCCGATGCCACACCATGGACTGCCAGATCACCCGAGGAGTCGCAACATGCTCGATATTTCACAAGCCACCAACATGCTGACGTCCCTGGGCGTCTCCAGTTCCATGGCGGCCAAGGCGGCAGAGCGCACGGCCCAGAACCACGCGGGCGCGGACCCCGTGACCTTTCTCAAAGAATTGCAGACCACGCTGGAACAACTGTCTGCCGAGGCTGCACAGGGAAAAGCGACTGGCACCAGCACGGCAGGGGCCACCACGGTGGCCGCACAAACCAAACCCTACCAATCCACCGCCGCCCTCTACAGCACCAAAGATGCGGCGGACACCGGGACCACCGAGGCCGCAGTCAAGGCGCCCTTCAGCAACCTGGAAGAATTCCGCGCCTGGGAGCGCGGCCTGGGCGATACGTTTGCCGAAGACTACGAAGTGCCGGACTATGTGCGGATGACAGCGATGTCTTTGAGCGGAGGCGACCAGGAGGTGGTTGGCCGCTACATGTTCTTCAAGAACCACCCCGAGTTTGCGGCGGACTACGAAGCCATTCGCAGCGGCAAACTGTCGCAATTCCCAACGGATGGCTCGACGCTCGTCAAAAGCGACCTGACTGCAATGCCGTCGGAGACCGCCTCGTTCTACAAGAAGAACCCCGACATGCTGCTGGCGGCCGAAGGGTTCAATATGGACCCGACACTCGCCAAGATGCGCACGGACGGGACCGTCGCAACGCCCGAGGGCGTGAACCCCTCTGAATGGCTGATGAGCAATAAATGGACGGCTGATGGGGTAGTTCCCCAAGACAACCGCTTGGTTCTGGCCCAAGCGCCCTACATCGGTCTGGACGGCAAAGGTACCGACACCTACCGTCTGACCACTTACGACTCGGCCACAAACAGCATCATCAACTTCGACGGAACCGCCTACGATCCGGTCACCGGTGAAGCCAGGGCCTGACCGCAGCCTGGCCTGGGGTTTGCCGTCTTCCCAGGGCGGGGAAGACGTGGTCCGGCATGGTCTTCCTAAATGAGCCGTTTCAACCAGGGGGTACGGTGGAACACCAGCGCCACCACCAGCGCGCCACCAAACACCACTGCGGCCACAAGCGGCACCGTGAGCAGCGGCGCGTGGTCCTCAGGCTTGAAACCGTATTCCCTGAACGATTCCAGCAAAATCGGGTGCACCAGATAGACGCCCAGCGTTAACGGAGCAACCCTCTGAACGCACTGCGCCCATCCCCCCGCCAACGTGCATTGTTTGAGCATCAGCATCAAGCTGATCGACATGGGGATGACGGAAAAGCTCAGGTAGCCATAGAAATACAGTCCCCTGTCCAGCCCCTGCGCGCGGCCCAGCCAGTAGCAGCCCACGGCGGTGACCGCCACAGCCAACCCAAAGACCGCCATCAACACAGCCAGGGGGATTTTCCTGTCACTGGTCTGGATCAGGTAGCCACAGAGGAAATACGGCAGGTACGGCAGAAACCAGTTGATGAAAAGGCCCGCCCCATCGCCAGAAAAGACGCGGGAAAACTCGTTCACGCCAGACAGCACAAACATCAAGGCCACAAGCCACCACAGATCGCGCCGGCTTGTGTTGCGCACCAGCGTCCTCAGGAAGGGAACGAACAGGTACAGGCACAGGATCATGTACAGGAACCACAGGTGGTAGTGAGGCCACCCTCTGGCAACGCTGCGCAAGACATCCATCGCGCGCAGCTCGGCCAGGGCACCCCGGTGGTTCCAAAGAATGTAGACAGCACTCCAGAAGGCAAGTGGCAGCAGGACCCGTGCCGCCCGCTTGCGGTAGAACTCGGCCACGCACTCGGTCTTGCGCGGGTCGAGCAACAACGCGCCGCTCACCATCACGAACACCGGCACACACCAGCGCACGAGGGCGTCGTACAGATTGCCGTACCACCAACCAGGGGAACCCAGCGCCGCCACGGTGACCACGCTGCCGACCACGTGCAGGACCACCACGGCCATGATGGAGACGACCCTCGCTACATCAAGCCAGATCATTGTTTCTAGGTCTTTGGCGTGACAGTGCTTGTTATTCCCACTCGATCGTCGCTGGCGGCTTGCTGCTCACGTCGTACGTTACGCGGTTGATGCCGCGGACTTCGTTAATGATGCGGCCTGACACCTTCTTGAGCAGCGCATAGGGCAGTTCAGCCCAGTCGGCGGTCATGAAGTCGCTGGTCTGTACGGCGCGCAGGGCTACCACGTAATCGTAGGTGCGGCCATCGCCCATCACGCCCACGCTCTTGACGGGCAGGAAGACGGTGAAGGCCTGGCTGGTGAGGTCGTACCAGGTCTTGCCACTGGCTTCGTCACGGAAGTTGCGCAGCTCTTCGATAAAGATCGCGTCGGCACGGCGCAGCAGGTCGGCGTATTCCTTCTTCACCTCGCCCAAAATGCGCACGCCCAGGCCGGGGCCAGGGAAGGGGTGGCGGTAGACCATTTCGGGCGGCAGGCCCAGGGCAACGCCGAGTTCGCGCACTTCGTCCTTGAACAAATCGCGCAGGGGCTCCAGCAGCTTGAGGCCCAGTTGCTCGGGCAGACCGCCCACGTTGTGGTGGCTCTTGATGGTGACGGCCTTCTTGCTCTTGGCCCCGCCGGATTCGATGACGTCGGGATAAATGGTGCCCTGGGCCAGGAAGGTGGCGCCTTTGTGCCCACCGTCCCCAGCCTTCAATTTGGCAGCCTCGGCCTTGAACACGTCGACGAACAGGCCACCGATGATCTTGCGCTTCGCTTCGGGGTCGCTCACGCCCGCCAGCTTGCCCAGGAAGAGGTCGCTCGCATCCACGCGGATCACTTTGGCGTGCAGCTTGCCGACGAACATGTCCATGACCATGTCGCCTTCGTTCAGGCGCAGCAGGCCGTGATCGACGAAGACGCAGGTGAGCTGGTCGCCAATCGCGCGGTGGATGAGCGCGGCGGCCACGGACGAATCCACACCGCCCGAGAGACCCAGGATCACTTCTTCATCACCCACCTGCTGGCGGATCTGCTCCACAGCTTCGGCGATGTGGTCACGCATCACCCAGTCGGGACGGGTGCCGCAAATGCCGAGCACGAAACGGTCCAGCAACGCCCTGCCCTGCACGGTGTGCGTGACTTCGGGGTGGAACTGCACGGCGTAGAAGCGACGGCTTTCATCGGCCATGCCGGCGATAGGGCAGCTGTCGGTGCTGGCCATGAGCTTGAAGCCCGGGGGCAGCTCGGTGACCTTGTCGCCGTGGCTCATCCACACGTTGAGCATGCCGTGGCCTTCAGGCGTGGTGAAGTCGGCGATGTCCTTGAGCAGTGCGGTGTGGCCGCGCGCGCGCACGGCAGCAAAGCCGAACTCGCGCTTGTGGCCCATTTCAACCTTGCCACCCAGCTGCTGCGCCATGGTCTGCATGCCGTAGCAGATGCCCAAGACGGGCAAACCCAGATCGAACACCGCTTGCGGCGCGCGGTCGGTGGTGTCTTCGGTCACGCTGGCGTGGCTGCCCGACAGGATGATGCCCTTGAGCGAACCGTCCTTGGCATAGTCGCGCACCCATTCGTCAGTCACATCGCAAGGGTGCACTTCGCAGTACACATTGGCCTCGCGCACGCGGCGGGCGATGAGCTGGGTGACTTGCGAGCCGAAATCGAGGATGAGGATTTTCTGGTGTTGCATGGTGGTGGTCCGTCAGAGACGGGAGAGGTCGAGAAGTGGGACACCGCTGCGCCGTGCGGCAGCGGCCTGTTGGGGATCAAAGGTGGCCAGGGGCAAGCGCAGCGAGCGGGCGAGCCACAGATAGGCCGCATCAAAGGTGGGCAGGCCGGTCTCCAGTGCCACGTCGAGCACGGCCTTGTGCTGGGCAGGGGCCAATTCATGGAGCTCTACCCGGTGACGGATGGCTTCGAGTACGCCCCATAGGCCTTCGACGGATGTGGCGGGGATGCGCCCGCTGTTCACGCCACTGGCCAGGATGTTGTGGCACTCCCAGTGCCAGAGGTTGGGCGCCTGGGGCTCCACCTCATCGCGGCGGATCAGGGTGTAAAGACGGCGGGTATGTTCGCTAGCACTGTCAGGCAGCAGCCAGGCGGCGGTGACCGAGGCATCCAGCACGAAGGCGGTCATGCGTTACTCCGACCTGTGCGACGCAGGCAATCCACCGTCGATGAACCTGCGGGTTGAATGCTGGCATGAAGCGCATCCATCTGGCCCAGCTCGCGCGCAATCTGCTCGTCAGAAATCACTGGGCGCCGACGCACGGGAAGCATGCGCACCACCTCTTTGCCATGGCGCGTAATGCGCACTTCCTCGCCCTGCTCGACCAGTTCGATCAAGGCAGAGAACCTGCTTTTCGCTTCGTAGATGCCAACGGACTGCATAAAGTAAAAAAGCCTGGCCTGAATGGTGAATTCAGACCAGACTATATCAGTCTGACCAGATTTTTTCAATCAGGCCAGACTCGGTATCTCCCAAGGTAGATCAGACCCATGCCCTGCTAACGCCCGCGATCCAGGCTAGGGCAGCCGTGCAAGGGCCGCCCCGCCGCACTGGCTGCGTCTCCCTTCCCGAATGGCGCAGCCATTCGAGAGAAGGGGGAAGGCGCGAAGCGACTCAGGGGGTTGTCCCTTAATCAGCGCGGTAGTTCGGCGCTTCCTTGGTGATCTGCACATCGTGCACGTGGCTTTCGCGGATACCGGCGGTGGTGATCTCGACGAACTCGGCCTTGTTGTTCATCTCTTCGATCGTGGCGCAACCGCAGTAGCCCATGGAGGCGCGCACGCCGCCCGCCATCTGGTAGACGATGCTGACCATGGAGCCCTTGTAGGGCACACGGCCTTCGATGCCTTCAGGCACGAGCTTGTCAGCGTTGGGGTTGCCGGTGCTCGACTCCTGGAAGTAGCGGTCTGCACTGCCCTGCTGCATGGCGCCAATGGAGCCCATGCCGCGGTAGCTCTTGTAGCTGCGGCCCTGGAACAGGATGACTTCTCCGGGCGCTTCTTCGGTGCCTGCAAACATGCCGCCCATCATCACCGTGCCGGCGCCAGCGGCCAGGGCCTTGGCGATGTCGCCGCTGTAGCGGATACCGCCGTCGGCAATCAGTGGCACGCCTGTGCCCTTCAGGGCCGTGGCGACGTTGTCGATGGCCATGATCTGGGGCACGCCCACACCGGCCACGATGCGGGTGGTGCAGATGGAGCCAGGGCCGATACCGACCTTGACGGCATCCGCGCCCGCCTCGACCAGCGCCAGGGCCGCCGCGCCGGTGGCGATGTTGCCGCCGATCACGTCGATCTGCGGGTAGTTCTGCTTGACCCAGCGCACGCGGTCGATCACGCCCTTGCTGTGGCCGTGGGCCGTGTCCACCACGATAGCGTCCACACCGGCTTTGACCAGGGCTTCGACGCGTTCTTCGGTGCCCTCGCCCACACCTACCGCTGCGCCTACGCGCAGGCGGCCTGCGGCATCGCGGGCCGCATTGGGGAAGCTGGTTTGTTTGGTGATGTCCTTCACCGTGATCAGGCCCTTGAGCTCAAAGGCGTCGTTCACGACCAGGATGCGTTCGAGCTTGTGCTTGTTGAGCAGCGCCTTGGCTTCGGCCGGCGTGGTGCCCTCTTTTTCATTGACCGTGATGAGCTTCTCGCGCGGGGTCATGATCTGGTGGACCTTGACGTCGTAACGGGTCTCAAAGCGCAGGTCGCGGCCGGTGACGATACCCACCACCTTGCCGCCGTCGCACACGGGAAAGCCTGAGATGCCCAGTTGTTCGGACAGCTGGAGCACCTGCAGCACCGTATGCTCGGGCGTGATGACCACCGGATCACGCAGCACGCCGGACTCGTAGCGCTTGACCTTGGCCACATGAGCAGCCTGCTCCTGCGCCGTGAGGTTCTTGTGCACGATGCCGATGCCGCCCTCCTGGGCAATGGCAATGGCCAGACGCGCCTCGGTCACGGTGTCCATGGCGGCGGACACGAGCGGCAGGTTCAGTTGGATATTGCGGGAGAGTTTCGTCGCGAGGGACGTGTCCTTGGGCAGGACCTGGGAGTACGCTGGCACCAGCAACACATCGTCGAAGGTGAGCGCTTTTCCAAGAAGGCGCATGAGAAAGCTCCAAAAGACGGATTGTACCCGCGCCGCGTGTGGTGAAAACGCGCCCGCCCGTCTTCAACGCACTGGCGGGGGGTGAGTCACATGGATAAACTTGTCCGCATGAAAATGCACAAGCTTCTCCTGCTGGCCGTGGCCTGCACCTGGGCCATGGGCGCGGCGGCGCAATGGCAGTGGATCGACAAGGACGGCCGCAAGGTCTTCAGCGACCGCCCTCCACCCCAAGATACCCCGGAAAAGAACATCCTGAAGCAGCCCGGTGGCGGGATTCCGCGTTCAGCACCCGCTCCAGTGGCAGCCGCGCCAGCGGAAGGAACCCCTGCGGCCACAACCACCGCTGCCGCCTCGGCCACCAAGCCTGCCGCCAGCGCGCCGGGTACCGGCAAAGACAAAGCCCTGGAAGAGAAAAAAGCCCAGGCAGAAGCGGCGGAAGCGGCCAAGAAAAAAGCAGACGAAGAAAAGCTGGCCAAGGCCAAGGCAGACAACTGCACGCGCGCGCGCCAGGCCAAGGCAGCGTTTGACTCGGGCAAACCCATCACCCAGTCCAACGCACAGGGCGAGCGCATCTTCCTCGACGAAGCTGGCCGGGCGGCGGAATCCAAACGCATCGACGGCATCATTGCCGCCGACTGCAAGCGCTAACCCGAGCCCCACAAGGCGACCTCAGTAGCCCGACTTACCCCCGGGCCGCTGGCGTGCAAAAAGCCCCGTGGTCCGCGCGCCCTGCCGTGCAAAACGTTCACGGCGGGCCACCTTGGGGTCCACTTTCAGTGGGCGGTAGACCTCCACACGGTCCAGATGTCTGATTGCGGCGTCAGGCAACACTGCGCGACCCCAGATGCCCAGGGTCGGCCGGTCTGCACTGCCCTGCGGCCCCAATGCGCCATCCGCTCCACACGCCCGCAACGCATCAGCCACGGTGGCACCCTCGGGCAGCTGAAGTACCCATTCCTGCGTTTTGCGAGGAGCAATACAGACCACCACCGTGACCTGCACAGTGCTCCCCGGCACCCGCTCAGCCATACACCTGCTCCGCACGCTTCACAAAGGCATCGACCATGCTGCCAGCGATGCGGTCAAACACCGGGCCTACGAGCGCCGCGAGCGTGGCACTGTCAAAACCGTAGTTCAGCAGCAATTCCACCTTGCATGCGCGCTGCGAACCGTCGCCCACCAGGTGGAAGTGCCAGTCGCCATCCAGGCGGGAGAACGGCCCTTTGATGAGATGCATCTGCACGCGCCGACCTGCCTCGTGGGTATTGCGCGTCACAAAGGTCTGGCGGATGCCGCTGAACGCGATGCCCACTTCGGCGGTCATGCCGTCCTCGGTCTGCTCCAGCACGCCCGCGTGATCGCACCATGGCAGAAACTGGGGGTAGTGTTCCACCCCGGTGACCAGGGCAAACATTTCTTCGGGGCTGTACCAAATGAGGACGGACTTGTGAACGGTTTTCATGCAGACTGTGCCTGGCATCGGTGTGCGCCAAGCGGAGGAAATTAGAATCGCTGCCAGCGACACCCACACATTGTAGGGAGGCCTTTTAACTCCCGGTTTGTGCCGCATCTACCTCTTCATGGCCAAAAAACCCGATCCTACGTCCCGCATTGCCGACAACAAGAAAGCGGCTTACAACTATTTCTTCGAGGAACGCCACGAGGCGGGCATGGTGCTGCACGGCTGGGAGGTCAAGGCCCTGCGCGAGGGCAAGGTGCAGCTGACCGATGGCTACGTGCTGATCCGCGATGGCGAGCTGTATCTGCTCGGCTGCCTGATCCATGCGCTCAAGACCGCCTCCACCCACGTCAACCCCGAATCGGCGCGCACCAAGAAACTGCTGCTCAAGAAAGACGATATCAAGCGCCTGATCGGCAAGGTCGAACAAAAAGGCTACACGCTGGTGCCGCTCAATCTGCACTGGAAAAACGGCTTTGTGAAATGCGAAATTGCCCTGGCCAAGGGCAAGGCTGAGCATGACAAGCGCGACACCATCAAGGACCGCGAAGGCAAGCGCGAGGTGGAGCGCGCCATGAAAAGTCGCAGCCGCTGAGGCATGCGTGCGATGCGGTCTGCGCTCACCCAGCCCAGCCCTTGAGATTTTTTTGCGACGCCGTGGAATAAACCGCTGCGCCCATGTGTTTGTCCCGGTGCAAGGCAGCATTCGCCTCCGCCTGCACCACACCCTGGAGAAACCCATGAAAAAACTGATCTCGATGGCCGCCTTCGTCGCAGCAGCCGCATTGGCCGGCTGCGCCACCATGAACGACTCGCCCGTGAAGACCATGGACGGCGTACTGGTCGGAGCGGGCGGCATGACGCTGTACACGTTCGACCGCGACGCGGCAGGCAGTGGCAAGTCGGTGTGCAACGGCCCCTGCGCCACCAACTGGCCACCGCTCATGGCCAGCAAGGCACCCGGTGGCGACTACAGCATCATCACCCGTGACGATGGCAAGACCCAACTGGCCTACAAGGGCAAGCCGCTCTACTACTGGATCAAGGACACCAAGCCCGGCGACAAAACCGGCGAAGGGGTGAACCAGGTCTGGCGCACCGCACGGCCCTGAGAACCCTTCAACGCCGCACAGGCCCCGCACGGCATGAACCGCACCCAGGTCATCGAACAACTGCCCGGCCTGCGCCGGTACGCGCGGGTGCTCACAGGCGATGCCTGGGCGGCCGATGATCTGGTACAGGACACGCTGGAACGTGCCTGCAGCAAGTGGTTGCTGTGGCGCACAGGCAGCGACCTGCGCGCGTGGTTGTTCACTCTGATGCACAACCTGTACCTCAACCAACGCCGTGCGCTGCCCGCGCTGGCGCAGGTGGACATCGACGACATTCACGACCAGTTGCCGGGTGCCCGCGCTCCCTCGGATGACGCCCTGGATCTGGAGCGCTGTCTGCAGCGCCTGCCCGCCGACCAGCGGGCCGTGCTGCTGCTGGTGGCCATGGAGGACATGAGCTACGAGGACACCGCGCGCATTCTGGGCATTCCGGCAGGCACTGTGATGTCACGCCTGTCCCGCGCCCGCACGCGCCTGCGCGCGCTGATGGACCGAGAGCCCGCGCCCAGCCCTATACCGGCTGCCCACGCAGACGCACCCGCAGCAGGCGCTGTGCCTGTGCTGCGTCGCCTCAAATAAAAAAGAGCCATGACCAGCCCCCCC
>NZ_JAMXAX010000103.1 GCF_023913775.1 Acidovorax facilis | reverse complement strand
GGTGACAACGTGTCGATCACTGTGAAGCTGATCAACCCCATCGCCATGGAAGAAGGTCTGCGCTTCGCTATCCGCGAAGGCGGCCGTACCGTGGGCGCTGGCGTCGTGGCCAAGATCATTGCTTAATTAGCAAGGTATACAGGGGTATAGCTCAATTGGCAGAGCGTCGGTCTCCAAAACCGAAGGTTGTAGGTTCGATTCCTACTGCCCCTGCCACTTGAATGTGGCCCAAAACAAGCCCGCCAGACCCTGGCGGGCTTCGGTGTCTTAAGTGATGCCGTGCATCGGAAGCAGGAAATACTCAAAGATGGCCACTTCACAGGTTGAAACAGTCAATACAGGCGCAGACAAGGCCAAGCTCGCTGCGGTGGTGGCTCTGGTCATCGCTTCGGTTGTAGGCTTCTATTTGTTGGGAAAACAAGGCGCTGTGGTGCAGTGGGCTGCGCTGATCGTTGGGCTGGCTGCTGCTGCTGGCGTGTTCTTGGTGTCGGAGTCCGGTCGCCAGTTCGTCGCCTTTGCCAAAGACGCTTGGCGCGAGGTGAAGAAGGTCGTTTGGCCCACCCGCAAGGAAACCCTGCAGATGACGGCCTACGTATTCGCCTTTGTGGTGATCATGGCCCTTTTCCTGTGGTTCACTGACAAGACGCTGGAATGGGTCTTGTACGACTTGATTTTGGGCTGGAGAAAGTCATGACAACCGCTGCGGAAATCACTGGAGCAGAAGCTCCTGCAGGCGCTTCTGCTTCGGCAAATCCCGATCTGCGTTGGTACATTGTCCATGCCTACTCGGGCATGGAAAAGGCTGTGGAGCGCAATATTCAGGAGCGGATTGGTCGCTCGGGTATGCAGGACAAGTTTGGTCGCATTCTTGTGCCGACCGAGGAAGTGGTCGAAATGAAGAACGGTCAGCGCAAGACGACAGAGCGTCGCTTGTTTCCTGGCTATGTGTTCGTCGAGATGGTGATGGACGATGACACCTGGCATCTGGTGAAGCACACCAACAAGGTGACGGGGTTTGTGGGGGGGGCGAAAAATCGCCCTGCGCCGATTTCTGAAGAGGAAGTCCAGAAAATCGTCAGCCAGATGCAGGAAGGCACAGACAAGCCTCGCCACAAGATCGAATTCATGGTGGGCGAACTTGTTCGTGTCAAAGAAGGTCCCTTCACCGACTTCAATGGTTCGGTTGAAGAGGTCAATTACGAAAAGAGCCGTGTGCGGGTCTCCGTGATGATTTTTGGCCGCTCCACGCCGGTCGAGCTGGAGTTTGGGCAGGTCGAAAAGACATAAGCCTTTCGGATAACACCTAAGTTCTCCCTGGCAAGCCCAGGGTAAGCAGTTGGATGCCGCACTTTTCGACTCGGTGCGAACATCGTGATAGCGAGTCGTTAACCCCGGGGAGCCAGTTGTTGCGTGGTGCTACAACAGCGTTATGACCCGTAAGGAGTAAAACATGGCGAAAAAAATCGTCGGTTTTATCAAGCTGCAAGTTCCAGCTGGTAAGGCCAATCCATCCCCACCCATCGGCCCTGCACTGGGTCAGCGTGGCCTCAACATCATGGAGTTCTGCAAGGCATTTAATGCGCAGACCCAAGGTGTGGAGCCAGGTCTGCCACTGCCCGTGGTCATCACGGCGTTCGCGGACAAGAGCTTTACCTTCATCATCAAGACGCCGCCTGCGACGACTCTGATCAAGAAGGCTATCAAGCTCGAAAAAGGTTCTTCCAATCCGTTGAAGACCAAGGTTGGCAAGATCACGCGCGAACAGCTCGAAGAAATCGCCAAGACCAAGATGAAGGACATGAATGCGGCAAATGTTGACGCTGCCGTCCGTACGCTGGCTGGTTCCGCTCGCTCGATGGGCGTGACGGTGGAGGGTTTGTAAATGGCCAAGTTGACAAAAAAGCAAAAGGCCCTGCAGGGCAAGGTTGACAGCACCAAGCTGTACGCCTTTGCAGATGCCGTGGTTCTGGTGAAGGAAGCTGCTACTGCTAAGTTCGATGAATCCATCGACGTGGCTGTTCAGCTGGGCATTGATGCCAAGAAGTCCGACCAGGTGGTGCGTGGCGCTGTCGTGCTGCCCAACGGTACTGGCAAGACGACCCGTGTGGCCGTCTTTGCGCAAGGTGCCAAGGCGGAAGAAGCCAAGGCTGCTGGCGCTGACATCGTTGGCATGGATGACCTGGCTGCCATGGTGAAGGCAGGTGACATGCCCTTCGACGTGGTGATCGCTGCTCCTGACGCCATGCGCGTTGTAGGTACCTTGGGTCAGATCCTGGGCCCACGTGGCCTGATGCCAAACCCCAAGGTGGGCACGGTTACCCCCGACGTGGCTACGGCTGTGAAAAATGCCAAGGCAGGTCAGGTGCAGTTCCGTGTGGACAAGGCCGGTATCGTGCACAGCACCATTGGTCGCCGCTCGTTCGACAATGAAAAGCTGCAAGGTAACTTGGCTGCACTGATCGACGCTCTGAACAAGGCTAAGCCTGCTTCGAGCAAGGGTCTGTACCTGCGCAAGGTCGCTGTGTCCTCCACGATGGGCGTTGGCGTCCGCGTTGATACGCAATCCATCGCAGCGTAATTGCGGTAAAAAATCTTCGGGCCTGCAAGGGCCTGATGTGGTGGGCTGGGGTGGTGTAACAACCATCTCCAGGCCATCCAAGACCGTTGGTGTGCAGCCTTGCACTTAATCCCTCCGGGGCCAACGCAGATGGCGATCCCGCTGCAGATGGAATTCATTCCGAAACAGTTGGTCGCTGCAACAAGAGCGTGTACGAGGGCGCAAGCCTGAATGCACAATTTAAGGAGTAGACCTTGAGTCTTAATCGCAGTGAGAAAGAAGCGGTCATCAGTGAAGTGACCAGCCTCGCCGCTAAAGCTCAAACGCTTGTGATCGCGGAATACCGTGGCATCACGGTCGCCGACATGACCAAACTGCGTGTGGAAGCTCGCAGCAAGGGCGTGAACCTGAGTGTTCTGAAGAACACTTTGGCCCGCCGTGCTGTGGCTGGCAGCGCGTTTGACGTGGTGGCTGACCAGATGACCGGTCCTCTGATCTATGGCTTCTCCGAAGACGCCGTGGCTGCCGCGAAAGTGGTGGCTGACTTTGCGAAAACCAACGACAAGCTGGTGATTCGCGGTGGCGCTTTCGGTGGTAAGGCCCTGGACGTGAACGGCGTTAAGCAACTGGCCAACATTCCTTCCAAGGAAGTTCTGCTGGCTCAGATTTGTGGCTTGCTTATGTCCCCCATGTCGCGTACGGCCGTTGTGCTGGGCGCACTGGCGGCGAAAAAAGGCGAAGGCGCAGCCGCACCGGCCGCCGAACCTGTTGCGGCTTGATAGCCCGGCAGACAACCAACACAATTGTTAGGAAATCAAAATGGCATTCGATAAAGACGCATTTTTGACCGCGCTGGACAGCATGACGGTTCTGGAACTCAATGACCTGGTGAAGGCCATTGAAGAGAAGTTTGGCGTGAGCGCTGCAGCCATGGCTGCTCCTGCTGCCGCTGGTGGTGGCGCTGGCGCCGCTGCTGCTGAAGAAAAGACGGAATTCAACGTGGTGCTGACCGAAGCTGGCGCCAACAAGGTGTCCGTCATCAAGGCAGTGCGCGAAATCACCGGCCTGGGCCTCAAGGAAGCCAAGGACCTGGTGGACGGCGCTCCAAAGAACGTCAAGGAAGGCATTGCCAAGGCCGACGCCGAAGCAGCCGTCAAGAAGCTGGTGGAAGCCGGCGCCAAGGCCGAACTCAAGTAATTCGGTCTTGCTCAAGGGCTGGAGTGCTCCTCAAAGGGCCTCCAGCCTTTGGTGCTTTCAGAGCGCACCCGAAAGCCGCTGTGCAAACGCTGGTTTTCGAGTGTCTTCTGACAACCCCGACAGCAGAAGACGCCTTGGTTCGGGTGATGTGCAACGCATCACCGTCCGCCATGGTTGGTAGTGGCCAACCGCCAAGCCCGTAAGGACAGCGCTCCTTGCGGGTCAGTCGTCGAAGACCCAGGACTCATGTCTTTGCCCGGAGATCTCATGGCCTATTCCTACACCGAACGCAAGCGAATTCGCAAAAGTTTCGGCACCCGCGATAGCGTGCTCGAAGTTCCTTATCTGCTGCAGATGCAGAAGGACGCTTACACCGCTTTCTTGCAGGCTGATAAAGCACCCCAGAAAAGAACCATCGAAGGCCTTCAGGCTGCATTCGACGCTGCCTTTCCTATCGTCTCCCACAACGGTTTTGTGGAGATGAAGTTCATTGAATACAACCTGGCCAAGCCGGCTTTTGATGTGCGCGAGTGCCAGACCCGTGGTCTGACCTTTGCCTCGGCTGTGCGCGCCAAGGTGCAACTGATCATCTATGACCGCGAGTCCTCGACGTCGCAGTCCAAGGTGGTCAAGGAAGTGAAGGAGCAAGAGGTCTACATGGGTGAAGTGCCCCTGATGACCGACAAGGGCTCGTTCATCATCAACGGCACCGAGCGTGTGATCGTGTCGCAGCTGCACCGTTCGCCTGGTGTATTTTTCGAGCATGACAAGGGCAAGACCCACAGCTCGGGCAAGCTGCTGTTCTCGGCGCGCATCATTCCTTACCGTGGTTCGTGGCTCGACTTCGAGTTCGACCCCAAGGACATCCTGTACTTCCGCGTGGACCGTCGCCGCAAGATGCCGGTCACGATCCTGCTCAAGGCCATCGGCCTGAATCCAGAATCTATCCTGGCGAACTTCTTCGTCAACGATAACTTCCGTCTGATGGACAGCGGTGCACAAATGGAATTTGTGTCCGAGCGTCTGCGTGGTGAAGTGGCCCGTTTTGACATCACGGACAAGTCCGGCAAGGTCGTAGTGGCCAAGGACAAGCGCGTGACGGCTCGCCACACCCGCGAACTGGAACAGTCTGGCACGACGCACATCAGCGTGCCCGAAGACTTCCTGATCGGTCGTGTCGTGGCCCGCAACATTGTGGATGCGGACACTGGTGAGATCATCGCCAAGGCCAATGACGAGCTGACCGAAGCGCTGCTCAAGAAGCTGCGCAGCGCTGGTGTGCAAGACGTACAGTGCATCTACACCAATGAACTCGACCAGGGGGCGTACATGTCGCAGACCCTACGCATCGACGAAACGGTGGACGAATTTGCTGCGCGCGTGGCCATCTACCGCATGATGCGCCCCGGCGAGCCGCCAACGGAAGACGCCGTGCAGGCCCTGTTCCAGCGCCTGTTCTACAACCCCGACACGTACGATCTGTCGCGTGTGGGCCGCATGAAGTTCAACGCCAAGATTGGCCGCGACGAATCCACTGGCCCCATGGTGCTGTCCAACGAAGACATCCTGGCCGTGGTCAAGATCCTGGTCGACCTGCGCAACGGCAACGGCGAAGTCGATGACATCGACCACCTGGGCAACCGCCGCGTGCGCTGCGTGGGCGAACTGGCCGAAAACCAGTACCGCACCGGCTTGGCACGTATCGAAAAGGCTGTGAAGGAACGTCTGGGCCAGGCCGAGCAAGAGCCGCTCATGCCCCACGATTTGATCAACAGCAAGCCGATCTCGGCCGCCCTGAAGGAATTCTTCGGCGCGTCGCAGCTGTCGCAGTTCATGGACCAGACCAATCCGCTCGCCGAAATCACGCACAAGCGCCGTGTTTCCGCCCTGGGCCCGGGTGGTCTGACCCGCGAACGCGCAGGCTTCGAAGTGCGCGACGTGCACGTAACCCATTACGGCCGCGTCTGCCCTATCGAAACGCCTGAAGGCCCTAACATCGGCCTGATCAACTCGCTGGCCCTGTACGCTCGCCTGAACGAGTACGGTTTCATCGAAACCCCGTACCGCCGCGTGGTGGATGGCAAGGTCACGAACGAGATCGACTACCTCTCGGCCATCGAAGAAGGCAAGTACGTGATCGCGCAGGCCAACGCCGTGCTCGACAAGGATGGCCGTTTGACGGGTGATCTGGTGTCTGCCCGTGAGAAGGGTGAATCCATTCTGTGTGGTGCAGACCGCGTGCAGTACATGGACGTGTCGCCCGCGCAGATCGTGTCGGTCGCGGCTTCGCTGGTGCCCTTCCTGGAACACGATGATGCGAACCGCGCGCTGATGGGCGCCAACATGTCGCGCCAGGCCGTGCCAGTGCTGCGTCCTGAAAAGCCGCTGGTGGGCACGGGCATCGAGCGCGTGGCTGCTGTGGACTCGGGCACCGTCGTGACGGCGACCCGTGGCGGTGTGGTGGACTATGTGGATGCGACCCGTATCGTGATCCGCGTCAACGATGCCGAAGCCGTGGCCGGTGAAGTGGGTGTGGACATCTACAACCTCATCAAGTACCAGCGTTCTAACCAGAACACCAATATCCACCAGCGCCCCATCGTCAAGAAGGGCGACATGCTGGTCAAGGGTGACGTGATCGCCGACGGCGCATCGACGGACTTCGGCGAAATCGCCATCGGCCAGAACATGCTGATCGCGTTCATGCCTTGGAACGGCTACAACTTCGAAGACTCGATCCTGATCTCCGAACGCGTGGTGGCCGAAGACCGCTATACCTCGATTCACATCGAGGAACTCGTGGTCATGGCGCGCGACACGAAGCTGGGCGCCGAAGAAATCACGCGCGACATTCCGAACCTGTCGGAGCAGCAACTGAACCGCCTGGACGAGTCCGGCATCATCTACGTGGGTGCCGAAGTGCAACCCGGCGATACGCTGGTCGGCAAGGTCACGCCCAAGGGCGAAACGACGCTCACGCCTGAAGAGAAGCTGCTGCGCGCCATCTTCGGCGAGAAGGCTTCCGACGTGAAGGACACCTCGTTGCGCGTGGACCAGGGCTCATCGGGCACAGTGATCGACGTGCAGGTGTTCACCCGTGAAGGCATCCAGCGTGACAAGCGCGCCCAGCAGATCATCGACGATGAACTCAAGCGTTTCCGCCTGGACCTGAACGACCAGCTGCGCATTGTGGAAGCCGACGCTTTCGACCGCATCGAAAAGCTGCTGAACGGCCGTGTGGCCAACGGCGGCCCGCAGAAGTTGGCCAAGGGCACGAAGATCGACAAGGCCTACCTGTCGTCCGTCGAGAAGTTCCACTGGTTCGACATCCGCCCGGCTGAAGACGAAGTAGCTACGCAACTCGAGTCCATCAAGAACGCGCTGGAGCAGACGCGCCACAGCTTCGACTTGGCTTTTGAAGAAAAGCGCAAGAAGCTCACGCAAGGCGACGAGTTGCCAGCTGGCGTGCTGAAGATGGTCAAGGTGTACTTGGCCGTCAAGCGCCGTCTGCAGCCAGGTGACAAGATGGCCGGCCGCCACGGTAACAAGGGTGTGGTCTCCAAGATCGTTCCGGTCGAAGACATGCCTTACATGGCCGACGGCACACCTGCCGATATCGTTCTGAACCCGCTGGGCGTGCCCTCGCGGATGAACATTGGTCAGGTGCTGGAAGTCCACCTGGGCTGGGCCGGCAAGGGCATTGGCCAACGCATCGGCAACATGCTGCAGGAGCAGGCCAAGGCCGCCGACATGCGCAAATTCCTCGAAGAGGTGTACAACTCGCGCGGTCGCACGGAAGACCTGTCGCTGCTCAGCGATGACGACGTGATGGCCATGGCTGCCAACCTGACCAACGGTGTGCCTTATGCGACGCCCGTGTTCGATGGTGCTTCGGAAGAAGAAATCAAGGACATGCTCAAGATCGCCTACCCAGACGACATTGCAGAGCGCAAGGGCCTCACGCCTACCCGCACGCAGGCGTACCTGTTCGATGGCCGTACGGGCGAGCGCTTCGAGCGTCCGACCACCATTGGCTACATGCACTACCTGAAGCTGCACCATTTGGTGGACGACAAGATGCACGCCCGCTCGACCGGTCCTTACTCGCTCGTCACGCAGCAGCCGCTGGGTGGTAAGGCGCAGTTTGGTGGCCAGCGTTTCGGGGAAATGGAAGTGTGGGCGCTGGAAGCTTACGGCGCCGCCTACGTCCTGCAGGAAATGCTGACCGTGAAGTCCGACGACGTGGTGGGCCGTACCAAGGTGTACGAATCCATTGTCAAGGGCGAACACGCCATCGAAGCCGGCATGCCGGAATCGTTCAACGTGCTGGTCAAGGAAATCCGTTCGCTGGGCCTGGACATCGAGCTGGAACGCTCCTAAGCAGAAAAGGAAAGAGTCACTATGAAATCGCTACTCGACCTGTTCAAGCAATTCACGCCGGACGAGCATTTCGATGCCATCCGCATCGGCATGGCTTCGCCCGAAAAGATCCGTTCGTGGTCTTTCGGCGAAGTGAAGAAGCCCGAAACCATCAACTATCGCACGTTCAAGCCCGAGCGCGACGGCCTGTTCTGCGCCAAGATTTTTGGTCCTATCAAGGACTACGAATGCCTGTGCGGCAAGTACAAGCGCCTCAAGCACCGTGGTGTGATCTGCGAGAAGTGCGGCGTTGAAGTCACGCAGACCAAGGTGCGCCGCGAGCGCATGGGTCACATCGACCTGGCCGCACCGTGCGCCCACATCTGGTTCCTGAAGTCGCTGCCATCGCGTCTGGGCCTGGTGCTGGACATGACGCTGCGCGACATTGAGCGCGTGCTGTACTTTGAAGCCTATGTGGTGACCGACCCTGGCATGACGCCGCTGAAGAAGTTCAGCATCATGTCCGAGGACGACTACGACGCCAAGCGCAAGGAATACGGCGACGAATTCATCGCCAAGATGGGCGCTGAGGGTATCAAGGACCTGCTGGAATCCATCGACATCGACATGTCGATTGAGCGCCTGCGTGGCGACCTGACCGGCTCTGAAGTCAAGGTCAAGAAGAACGCCAAGCGCCTGAAGGTGCTGGAAGCGTTCAAGAAGTCGGGCATCAAGCCCGAGTGGATGGTGCTCGAAGTGCTGCCCGTGCTGCCACCGGACCTGCGTCCGCTGGTGCCGCTGGACGGCGGCCGCTTTGCGACCTCCGACCTGAACGACCTGTACCGCCGCGTCATCAACCGCAACTCGCGTCTGCGCCGCCTGCTGGAGCTGAAGGCCCCTGAAATCATCGCCCGCAACGAAAAGCGCATGCTGCAGGAAGCTGTGGACTCGCTGCTGGACAACGGCCGCCGTGGCAAGGCCATGACGGGCGCCAACAAGCGTGCTCTGAAGTCGCTGGCCGACATGATCAAGGGCAAGTCGGGTCGCTTCCGCCAGAACTTGCTGGGCAAGCGCGTGGACTACTCCGGTCGTTCCGTTATTACCGTGGGCCCAACGCTCAAGCTGCACCAGTGCGGCCTGCCCAAGCTGATGGCGCTGGAACTGTTCAAGCCTTTCATCTTCTCGCGCCTCGAAGCCATGGGCATCGCGACGACGATCAAGGCCGCCAAGAAGGAAGTCGAATCCGGCACCCCCGTGGTGTGGGACATCCTGGAAGAGGTGATCAAAGAGCACCCCGTGATGCTGAACCGTGCGCCTACGCTGCACCGTTTGGGTATCCAGGCCTTTGAGCCCATCCTGATCGAAGGCAAGGCCATTCAGCTGCACCCCCTCGTTTGCGCGGCCTTCAACGCCGACTTCGACGGTGACCAGATGGCTGTCCACGTCCCGCTGTCGGTGGAAGCGCAGATGGAAGCCCGCACGCTGATGCTGGCCTCCAACAACGTGCTGTTCCCTGCGTCGGGCGAACCCTCCATCGTTCCTTCGCAGGACGTGGTGCTGGGCTTGTACTACGCCACCCGCGATCGCATCAACGGCAAGGGCGAAGGCCTGGTGTTTGCCGATACCGGTGAAGTGCAACGTGCTCTGGACGCCGGCGAGGTCGAACTGGCCGCCAAGATCACGGTGCGCATGACCGAGTGGACCAAGAACAAGGAAACGGGCGAATTCGTTCCGTCCACCTCGCTCGTGGAAACCACGGCCGGCCGTGCGCTGCTGTCCGAGATTCTGCCCAAGGGCTTGCCGTTCTCCAACATGAACAAGGCGCTCAAGAAGAAGGAAATCTCGCGCCTGATCAACGTGTCCTTCCGCAAGTGTGGTCTGAAGGAAACGGTCGTGTTTGCCGACAAGCTGCTGCAAAACGGCTTCCGTCTGGCTACGCGCGCCGGCATCTCGATCGCCATTGATGACATGCTGGTGCCGCCACAAAAGGCCGGCATCATCGAGCGTTCCGAGAAGGAAGTGAAGGAGATCGAACAGCAGTATGTGTCCGGTCTGGTCACCTCTGGCGAGCGCTACAACAAGGTGGTGGACATCTGGGGCAAGGCCGGCGACGAAGTGTCCAAGGTGATGATGGCCCAGCTGTCCAAGCAGAAGGTCATGGACCGCCACGGCAAGGAAGTGGACCAGGAGTCCTTCAACTCCATCTACATGATGGCCGACTCTGGCGCTCGCGGTTCTGCAGCCCAGATTCGTCAGGTGGCCGGTATGCGGGGTCTGATGGCCAAGCCAGACGGCTCGATCATCGAAACGCCTATCACCGCGAACTTCCGCGAAGGTCTGAACGTGCTGGAGTACTTCATCTCCACCCACGGTGCCCGTAAGGGTCTGGCCGACACGGCGCTGAAGACCGCCAACTCGGGTTACCTGACCCGCCGTCTGGTGGACGTGACGCAGGATCTGGTGGTGACCGAAGAAGATTGCGGCACTTCCAATGGTTCGCTGATGCGCGCCATCGTCGAAGGCGGTGAAGTGATCGAATCGCTGCGCGACCGTATCCTGGGCCGCACGGCGGCTGAAGACGTGCTGCACCCCGAGAACCGCTCGGTGCTGGTCTCAGCGGGTGTCATGCTCGACGAAGACCTCATCGAAGAACTCGAAGCGGCTGGCGTGGACGAAGTGAAGGTTCGCACGGCACTGACCTGCGAAACCCGCTACGGCCTGTGCGCCAAGTGCTACGGCCGCGACTTGGGCCGTGGCGGCCTGATCAACCTCGGCGAAGCCGTGGGTGTGATTGCTGCCCAGTCCATCGGTGAACCCGGCACGCAGCTGACCATGCGCACGTTCCACATCGGTGGTGCCGCATCGCGCGCTGCCATCGCATCGAGCGTGGAAGCCAAGTCCAACGGCGTGATCGGCTTCAACGCCACGATGCGCTACGTGAGCAACACCAAGGGTGAGCTGGTGGTGATTGCGCGTTCGGGTGAAATCATCATCCACGACGAGCATGGCCGCGAGCGCGAACGCCACAAGGTGCCTTACGGTGCAACGCTGACGGTCAAGGCCGACCAGACCATCAAGGCTGGCACCATCCTCGCCAACTGGGATCCGCTGACGCGCCCCATCATCACCGAGTTCGCCGGTCAGACCAAGTTCGAGAATGTCGAAGAAGGTCTCACGGTGGCCAAGCAGGTCGATGAAGTGACCGGCCTGTCCACGCTGGTGGTGATCGATCCGAAGCGCCGTGGCGCTGCCAAGGTCGTTCGCCCGCAGGTGAAGCTGATCGATGCCCAGGGCAACGAAGTGAAGATCCCTGGCACCGACCACTCGGTGACCATCGGCTTCCAGGTGGGCGCTCTGATTCAGGTGCGCGATGGCCAGGACGTGGGCCCCGGCGAAGTGCTGGCGCGTATTCCGGTCGAAGGCCAGAAGACCCGCGACATTACCGGCGGTCTGCCCCGCGTGGCCGAGCTGTTCGAAGCCCGTACGCCTAAGGACAAGGGAACGCTGGCCGAGATGACCGGTACCGTGTCGTTCGGCAAGGAAACCAAGGGCAAGGTCCGCTTGCAGATCACTGATCCTGAAGGCCATGTGTTCGAAGAACTCGTGCCCAAGGAAAAGAACATCCTGGTGCACGAAGGCCAGGTGGTGAACAAGGGCGAATCGATTGTGGACGGCCCGGCCGACCCACAAGACATCCTGCCTTTGCTGGGTATCGAAGAGCTGTCGCGCTACATCGTGGATGAAGTGCAGGATGTGTACCGCTTGCAGGGTGTGAAGATCAACGACAAGCACATCGAGGTGATCGTTCGCCAGATGCTGCGCCGCGTCGTGGTCGAGAACGTTGGCGAGTCCAACTACATCGCCGGTGAACAGATCGAGCGTTCCGAGATCCTCAACACCAACGATGCGTTGCAGGCCGAAGGCAAGATCCCCGCGACCTACAGCAACCTGCTGCTGGGTATCACCAAGGCTTCGCTGTCGACCGACTCGTTCATCTCGGCCGCTTCCTTCCAGGAAACGACCCGCGTGCTCACCGAGGCTGCCATCATGGGCAAGCGCGACGAGCTGCGTGGCCTGAAGGAAAACGTGATCGTGGGTCGCCTGATCCCGGCCGGTACCGGCATGGCCTACCACCAGGCACGCAAGGCCAAGGACGCCATGGACGACGCCGAGCGCCGCGCCATTGCTGAAGCCGAAGCCGCCGAGATGGAAGCCCAGGGTGAAGCAACGGAAGTCGAGGGCAGCACCTCCACCGCGACCGACGCAGCCGCTGACTAAGCCTTCGGGCCGCCTCTGAAAAGCTCCCGTCCTGTCCCTGGCAGGCCGGGAGCTTTTTTCTGGAACCCGCACTTCGATCTTTCGTAGTCTTCGCCTTTCTCCCTCATTTCCTTATCGGGCCGTAACGCGTGGTGCACGCGAGGACGGCAACTGTGCATGTGGTCATCGCCCCTTTTCTGGATTGTTTTTGCCATTGCCGCTTTTTGGGCGCTGGGCGCCTACAACCGCCTGATGCGGCTGCGCTCGGCCGTTGTGCAGGCGTTTGGCAGCTTTGACGCTCACATGGTGCGCCAGCTGTCTTTGATGGGTGAGTATGGTGCGGCGCAAGCCGTACAGCAGGCCCCCTCGGCGGGTGGCACGGAGCCAGAGATGGCGGCACTGCAAGGCGCCACCACCCAGCTGAGCGCATCCTTGGCCATGGCGCGGGCGCGTCCCTTGCAGCCAGACGCGGTGGCCGCCTTGGCGGCAGCGCGCGAGGTGCTCCATGCGTCCTGGCAGAAGGCCACACACAACAGTGGGCAAGCGACCCGGGCGCAGACGTCTGTGGCTACCGCCGCTGCGGACGCGCCGCCCGTGTCCCCATCGCTGTGGCAGGTTCGGTGGGACGAGCATGTTCTGCAGAACGACCAGGCGATGCGTGTTTTCAACGAAGCGGTGTTGCACTACAACGCTGCCATTGCCCAGTTTCCAGCCAACCTGCTGGCCTGGGTGTTCGGATTCAAGGCCGCCCGCGGGCTGTAGAAAGGTTGCCAGGACCACAATGAACCCACCCGCACCACGACAACAACCCCCACGCCCTGCGTCCCGCCCCGGGCCTAACAAGCGAGCCGACAGAGCCAACAACGCGCCAGCCCGTGACCGGACGCTTTCCGGCCCGGGCGGTCAGCCCGTAGCGCTATGGCAACAGTTGGAGGCTGTGGCCAGTGCCTTGCAGGCCATTCGCGCCGGGCAGTCGGGCACCGCAGCACTGGCGGCGGTAGACACAGCTCTGCGCCCTGGGGTGCAGTCTCTCCTGTTCCAGGTGCTGCGCCAGGCCGGACGGGCGGAGGCGTTGCGCCGCCAGATGGTTGCACGCACGCCTCCACCGGCTGCGGATGCGCTGTTGTGTACGGCGCTGGCGCTGTGCTGGAACCCTGAGGAGTCGCCGTACGAGCCGTTCACCTTGGTGAACCAGGTGGTGGAAGCGGCCAAACGCAGCGCGTCCACGCGTGCGCAGGCTTCATTCCTCAACGGTTGCTTGCGCCGCTTTCTGCGCGAACGCGAAGCGCTGGTTGCCCGCACCGATGGCGATTCGCTGGCCCGTTGGAACCATCCGGTGTGGTGGGTAGAGCGCCTGCGCAAGGACCATCCCCAGCACTGGGAGCAGATTCTGCAGGCCAACAATGCCCACGCACCGATGACGCTGCGGGTCAATGCACAAAAAAGCACTATAGCGCTTTACCAGAAAGCGCTGGAAGCTATCAATTTAGAAGCAATTCCGTCTGGGAGTGTAGGGCTGGTATTGCAGCACCCCGTGCCCGTGCAATCGCTGCCGGGGTTTGAAGAGGGCTGGGTCTCGGTGCAGGATGCCGCAGCCCAGATGGCTGCGCCCCTGTTGCTTGAAGGTCTGGACCTCACCCGGCCTGTGCGGGTGCTCGACGCCTGTGCGGCGCCCGGGGGTAAAACCGCCCACCTTCTGGAGTGGGCAGGCGCTGGTGCGCCGATACAGGTCACTGCGCTGGAGATCGATGCCACCCGCAGCGCGCGCATTGGTGAGACCTTGCAGCGCCTGGGGCTGCGCGCTCAGGTGGTGGTGGCTGATGCTGCGCGTCCGCAAGACTGGTGGCAGCAGCATTGCGATGGTGCGCAGTTCGATGCCATCTTGCTGGATGCGCCCTGCACGGCCTCGGGCATCGTGCGCCGCCATCCGGATGTGCGCTGGCTGCGCCGCGGGAGCGATATTGCGCAGCTTGCAGGCCTGCAGGCCCGGTTGCTCAAGACCCTGTGGCCGCTGTTGCGCCCTGGCGGACGGCTGCTGTATTGCACGTGTTCCGTGTTCCGTGCCGAAGGCGACGACCAGGTGCAAACGTTTCTTGCACACAACACCGATGCGCAATTGCTGCCGTCGCCGGGTCATTTAATTCCCGCCAACGGGGACAAGCCCGGAGCTGTCCCGGACAATCAGTCGGGTGACCACGACGGATTTTTTTACGCACTGTTGCAAAAATCGCCGCAATGAGTTCCGTGGGGCTCGTTGGGTGGCGATCTGTGCGCTCTTTCTCTTGGTGGCATGGGCCGCAATGGTGCAGTCGGCCATCGCTGGCCAGCCAGTGGACCCCGAGGTGGGCGAACTTCGGCTGGACCGTGCCGAGGATGGCCTCTACCTCAGCGCCACACTGCAATTTGTGCTGCCGGAGCTTGCCGAGGATGCGCTGTACAAGGGCATTCCCATGTTCTTCGTGGCCGAGGCCCAGGTTTTGCGAGACCGCTGGTACTGGTCTGACCGCCAAGTGGCTGAAACCACCCGCTATCTGCGGCTAAGTTACCAGCCGTTGACGCGACGTTGGCGTCTGAACATCTCCCCGGTACCTTTCACCAACAGTGGCCTGGGTGTGGTTTTGGGGCAGAATTTTGACAGTTATGCCGATGCGTTGTCAGCCATTCAGCGCATTTCGCGATGGAAGATCGCTGAACGCGATGTCATTGAGTCAGATGCCGTCCATACGGTCAATTTTCGGTTCCGGCTTGATATGTCGCAGTTGCCCCGACCCTTCCAGATCGGTGCCGTTGGGCGCTCGGGCTGGAATCTCCTGGTGTCCCGCAGCCAACGCCTGGCTGCAGAGACCGTCGCCAAGTGAGCCCTCCAGAGTCTTCCCAGACGGGAGCTTCCGCGTCGGCCCATGCCGCCGCACGCCAGTCGCGCGCCGTGCGCTGGGCCGTGGGGGTTGGGGCCGCCATCATGTCGGCCATTGGCATGGTGCTGTTGTTCCTGCTCACCCTGGCCACCAACAACCGCGCGCTGTACGAGCGCAACTACGCCTGGCTTTTTGGCGTGAACGTTTTGGTGGCCGTGCTGCTGCTGGCCGTGCTTGTGTGGGTGGCGGTGCGGCTGGGCATGCGCTTGCGCAAAGGGCGCTTTGGCAGTCGACTGCTGGTCAAGCTTGCGGCCATCTTTGCGCTGGTGGGGCTGATGCCGGGGCTGCTGATCTATGTGGTGTCCTACCAGTTTGTCACGCGGTCCATTGAGAGCTGGTTCGATGTGAAAGTGGAGGGCGCTCTTTCAGCGGGGGTGAACCTGGCCCGTGTGTCGCTGGATTCGCTGGCCGCCGACATGGCCTCAAAAGCGCGCAATGCCAGTGCCCAAGTGGCGCAGGTGCCTGATGCCGCGGCTGGTCTGGTGCTGGAGCGCATCCGCGACCAGCTGGGAGCCACCGACGTCGTACTCTGGAATGCTGCGGGCCAGGCGGTAGCCAGTGCAGGCCAATCGCGCTTTAGCCTGAACCCCGACCGGCCCGGCGTGGCGTTGCTGCGCACCGTGCGGCAGCAGCGCGCCACCGCGCAGATCGAGGGCCTGGACGATATTTCGGACCCTGCCGCGGCACAGAATGCGCGCGTCAAAGTGCTGGCGCTGGTCAGCAGCCCCAGCGTCGGCTTGCTCGTGGAGCCCCGATACCTGCAGGCCACGTTGCCCCTGCCGCCTGCGCTGGTGGCCAACGCCATTGCCGTGCAGGAGGCCAATCGCGAATACCAGGAGCGAGCCTTGGCCCGTGGGGGGCTGCGGCGCATGTATGTGGGCACGCTCACGCTGAGCCTGTTCCTGGCTGTCTTTGGCGCCGTGTTGCTGGCGGTGTTGCTGGGCAACCAGCTGGCCCGCCCGCTGCTGGTGCTGGCCGAGGGGGTGCGCGAGGTGGCGGCTGGCAATCTCAGCCCCAAGGCTGCATTGCAGGGTAAGGACGAGCTGGGTGGACTCACACGCTCTTTTGCACTGATGACCCAGCAGTTGTCCGACGCCCGCCATGCCGTGGAGCAGAGCATGGGCGAGGTCGATGCCGCACGCGCCAACCTGCAGACCATCCTGGACAGCCTCACGGCGGGGGTGATCGTGCTGGATGCCCAAGGTTTGATCCGATCGTCCAATCCGGGGGCCACCCGCATCCTGCGGGCGCCGATGGCGGCCTATGAGGGGCGACCCCTGTCGGAAGTGCCCGGGCTCGCCGAGTTTGCGGCGTCGGTGCAAGGGCACTTCGACGCTTTCCTGGGCGACCACGAACGCCATGGACTGGACCACTGGCAGCAGCCTTTTGAGCTGCATGCGTCTTCTGGCGGCGTCGGGCAACACGCTACCAGCCTCGTCGCGCGGGGTGCCGAACTGCCCGATTCGGCCAGACTGTTGGTTTTTGACGACATTTCGGAAATTGTTTCCGCCCAGCGCGCGCAGGCTTGGGGTGAGGTGGCGCGGCGCCTGGCGCACGAAATCAAGAACCCGCTCACGCCCATCCAGCTGTCTGCGGAGCGGCTGGAAATGAAGCTCTCTGGCAAGCTGCCCGGTCCTGAACAGGCCATCCTCGCCAAGTCCGTCAAGACCATCGTGGACCAGGTCGATGCGATGAAGCGGCTGGTCAACGAATTCCGCGATTACGCACGCTTGCCTGCTGCAGAACTCCATGCACTGGACATCAATGCCCTGGTGGCCGACGTGCTCCATCTCTACGGCGAAGAGAACGCCGCCGTGCGCGTAGAAGCCGAGCTGGACCCGCGCTGCCCCTCTATCGCAGGCGATGCGCAGCAGCTGCGGCAGGTTGTGCACAACCTGCTGCAAAACGCGCAAGACGCCACCGAGCAGGCGCGCGCTGGAACCTCGGAGGCCGTGCCCCCGGTACGCATCAGCACTCGCTGGAGTGAGTCCTCGCGCCGCGTGCGGCTCACGGTATCCGACAGTGGTGGGGGCTTTCCTGCGCACATCCTGCAGCGTGCCTTCGAGCCCTACGTCACCACCAAGCCACGGGGCACCGGCCTGGGTCTGGCCGTGGTCAAAAAGATTGCCGACGAGCACGGTGCGCGCATTGACTTGTCAAATCGGACCGAAGATGGCGTAGTGCGGGGGGCCCAAGTGTCGTTATCATTCGCCCCTGAACCAGCGGTGGCGTCATAACAACACCGCCCCGCAGTACCCCAAGGCGCTTCAACACACATGGCAAACATTCTGGTGGTCGACGATGAGCTCGGCATTCGTGATCTGCTGTCGGAAATCCTGAACGACGAAGGTCACAGCGTAGACCTCGCAGAAAACGCCACCCAGGCGCGCACGGCCCGGGTAGGCAACACCTACGACCTCGTGCTGCTCGACATCTGGATGCCGGACACCGACGGGGTTTCATTGCTCAAGGAATGGGCCACAGCGGGCGTGCTGACCATGCCCGTGATCATGATGAGTGGCCACGCCACCATCGACACCGCCGTAGAGGCCACCCGGATCGGCGCTTTCTCGTTTCTTGAAAAACCCATCACCCTGCAAAAGCTGCTCAAGGCGGTGGAGCAGGGCCTGGCACGCAACGCTGCCCACCAGTCCGCCCCGGTGGCTGCGGCCCCAGCGCCCGTCCATACCCCGGCCGACCCCACGTTTTCGCAACTGCCTGCTGTGTCGGCCATCATGGCTGGTGTCGAGGCTGGCCCGCACGCGCACCAAGGGTTTGACCTGGACCGCCCCCTGCGGGAAGCGCGCGACGGGTTTGAAAAAGCCTATTTCGAATTCCACCTGGCCCGCGAAGGCGGTTCCATGACGCGCGTGGCCGAAAAGACGGGCCTGGAGCGCACGCACCTTTATCGCAAGCTGCGCCAGCTGGGGGTCGATCTCGGCCGGGGCAAACGCGGGTAGGCTTGCAAGAAATTATTGGTGGTTTCGCCAAAACGGCCTTTTTTTCTGGTTATAATTTGAGGCTCAGGCCCGGTAGCTCAGTCGGTAGAGCAGAGGATTGAAAATCCTTGTGTCGGTGGTTCGATTCCGCCCCAGGCCACCACTCATTCTTCTCAGGCGATCCCAAGACAGCTAAAAAGTCCTTGAACATCAAGGACTTAGCCTGAAAAGGCGGCTCAGGCGGTATCGTTTGATCCCACACCGTCCCGTTCTTGCGTGTACCCAATGGTGTACCCCAGACTGCTTTTCAACCGCAGTCATTTTTGGGTACACCATGGGGCAACTCAACGAGCTTCAGATCAAGGCGGCACCGCCGCGTGACAGGGAATATTTGCTGGCTGACGGCGAGGGTTTGTACCTTCGCGTGCGACCGACCGGCAAGGTGTGGGTCTACCGCTACAAGCAACTCGGCAAAGAAGCCAAGCTGAGCCTGGGCCAGTACCCGGTGGTTTCGCTTGCTGCGGCCCGCAAAAAGGCCCGTGGCGAGGCCGAAAGGCGTTCCGAGGGTATAGATCCCAGGGAGGCGCGCCGCGAGGCTGAGGAGCGCGAGCGAGTTTCTCGCCTCAACACCTTCGAGCTGACCGCGCGCGCTTGGCATGCCCAGGCGAAGAAGGATCGCGAATGGTCGACCAGCTATGCCGAGAAGGTGCTGCGCCACTTGGAGCTGCACATCTTCCCTTGGATCGGAGCCCTGGCCATCGACACGATCGCGCCCACGGAGGTCGTGCGATGCTTGCACCGCATCAAGGAGCGCGGCAATCTGGAGACGGCCCAGCGGGTGCGCGAAGCGGTGCAGCATGCGTTTCAGTACGCCGTCGACGTAGGCACGCTGGATCCGGCCAGGAACTTCGTAAACAATCGCACCGGTGGTTTGCCGCCGCCGCGCTCTCGCCACTATGCGGCCATCACAGACCCTCAAAAACTTGGGCAATTGCTTCGCGACATGCGTGCCTACAACGGCAACATCATCACCCGCGCTGCCCTGCAGCTCTCGCCACTCCTGTTTCAGCGTCCTGGTCAGCTGCGACTGGCCCATTGGGAAGACGTAGATTTCGATCAGGCATTGTGGCGCTGTCCGCCCGAAAAAATGAAGTTGCGTGAATGGAAAAAGCGCGACCTGCGCACGCCGGCGCATCTTGTGCCGCTGCCGACGCAGGCAGTCGCCATCCTGCGGGACATCTTTCCGTTGACCGGTCCCACCGGACCAATCTTCCGAAGCATGGCGAAGCGCTCTGAAAAGACGCGCTACATGAGCGACAACACGGTCAACAGCGCGCTACGCACGCTTGGCTACGATACCAAGGAGCAGATCACAGGCCATGGTTTCCGTGCCACCGCCCGTACGCTGATTCGGGAGTTGCTGGGATGGGACCGCGAGGTCATCGAGCGGCATCTGGCTCACGTGTCCGATGAGGAGCTGGGCGGCAGCTATGACCGCACCACGCATTTCAATCAACGCTGCCGAATGATCCAGCTGTGGGCTGATCTGCTGGACGATCTGGCAGCTGACAAAGTGGTCGCGCCGGCGAGCGATATGCGATGTTCGGGTGCTGTTTCGCTGCAGTCATGGACGGGCGGCAGCCCCGCCGCAGGTGTCGGCAACGAAGAGGGATTCATGGTTGCGGCATAGCCCTGCGGTAGCCCTCCGGGTCGTCGATCCAGGCCTGAAGCGCCGCGCTCGGCCAAGCGGAGGCTCTGCCTCCCAAGTGGACAGGCTCAGGGAAGCGGCCTTCCGCAATGCGCCGGTACACGGTTGAACGGCTAAGCGCGGTAATGCGCATCACGTCGCGCAGCCGATAGAACGCAGGCGGTGCCTTGGATGGATTGGGCTTGGGCAGAGACTGGTGGAAGAGCATGCAGTTCCTTTTCGAGCAATGTCGAAAGGATGAATCCTAAGATGTCTAAAGCCAACCCAGAAGGGCGTAAGCCAGCGTTCCGGATACATGCTCGCAGCGACTAGCGGCAGCTGCTTTAAGCATTGCATCCGCCTGCTTGTCACGCCGGGGGAACAGGTTCGAGTCCCGTCCAAACGGCCGATTAAATCAACGGGATGCAGTAGAAATGCTGCACTCCGGTTTCTTTGTTTGCGCCGTGGGAACACATAGACGAAGTAGCGCGTCGATTGGTCGCAGCCAGTTCTCGCCGTCGACCTGCAGGGCGCACTGATCGATCAAGCTTGCGGGATGCCGTATTGGTCCGCTTGTGCTCTGAGCCGCGTCGCCGGTGGGCATGTGTGATGGCTCGTGTGCCTCATTGATGCAAGCCCTGCTGTTTCTCACAACCGTGCCCGCCGCGGCGGGCTTCGAGACGGGATTCCGGCTCGGAAAACAGCATGATCTGTGCTGGTCGACAATACAGGTTCGACTGGGGGTTACCTGCCCGACCAAGCCGAGCGTCTGCTGTCGCATGGCCGGTGCATGCCTCAGAAGTTGGCTGCGTATCGCTTGTAAATACGCCGTTCCAAACGCATGCTCTCTTTCTCGTTGGCTTCCAATTCGCGCATGTCGGCCTTCGGTAGGATCAGTGCGTGTTGCAAGGCGCGCTCGCCTGCATTGAGTATTGCGAATCGGCGTTTGCACAGGAACAGAAAGCGCTTGACGTCGTTGTCATTGACAAGTTGCTTTCGGATGTTATCCACCTGACGATTCTCGTACCGTCGACTTGCGTCGGGAACGAACGCAATCTCGGTGAAAGGCCTCAATCGCGGCACGAGGTCGACGACATCACCTTCGGGCGACTTCCACACGGAGTGGAACTCGGCCTCAATGAACACGCCGGGCAGTTCCCAAAGCGCCCACCCGAAGATCTGCTGCCCGCCTCTTGCGACGACCTGTTCGGCAACGATAGGAAAGCAGTCGTTGAGCGGCTTGTCCGGTGTAGGTTGGCACGAAACCTCATACGCCAGCGTGTTGGGGGCGATGGAGGCGGAGAACTCCAGAACATGGAGTGCGGAGATGTTGGCGGCAACGATCATGACTCAAGGACTCTTTATGTACGTAGGCGGTGCCGGGCGACTCCCGGGGGCCTGTCCGAATTTCTGTGTGTGAGGCTCGTTGAGCCTTCACCGATTTCGTGAAGGCGGTGGGGGATCCTACGACACCGGTCTGGTGAATCGATCTTCGTAGAGGATTGCGAACTGGTTCATGGC
>NZ_JAMXAX010000102.1 GCF_023913775.1 Acidovorax facilis | reverse complement strand
CTGCGCACGCTGGCATGCGCCGCTGCCAGCGTGCTGCTCAGCACCGCCGCCATGGCAGACACCTGGCCCAGCAAGCCGATCAAAGTCATCGTCAACTTCCCCGCCGGGGGCGCCGCCGACCAGATTGCGCGCGCCGTCACCCAGCCCCTGCAGGCCGCGCTGGGACAGCCGGTGGTGGTGGAGAACCGGGGCGGTGCGGGCGGCAACATCGGCGGGGAGGCTGTGGCCAAATCCCCGGCCGATGGCTATACCCTGCTCATGAGTTCGGGCGGCATGGTGTCGGTCAACCCGCACCTGTATCCCAAGATGCCTTTCGACCCCGTCAAGGACCTGACACCCGTGGCTGCTGCTGCACGGGTGCTGGTCTTCCTGGAGGTGCGCCCCACACTGCCGGTCAACACCATCCAGGAGTTCCTCGCGCACCTGAAGGCCAACCCCGGCAAGCTGAGCTTTGGCACGCCGGGCAACGGCAGCTCGCCCCACCTGGCGGCCGAGATGCTCAAGACCCAGGCCAATGTATTTGCGGTGCATGTGCCCTACCGGGGCGCGGCACCGGCCATGCAGGACCTGCTGGGTGGGCAGCTGGACTTCATGTTCGACCCGGGTATCGGCCTCTCGCATGTGAAAGCGGGCAAGCTCCGGCTGCTGGCCGTGGGCAGCGCCAAGCGCTCACCCCTCTTCCCGGACGTTCCCACACTGGACGAAGTGGGCCTGAAGGGCTTTGACGCAGACACCTGGTTTGGTTTTTATGCACCGGCGGGCACACCGCCCGACGTGGTCACGCGCCTGAACCGCGAGATCAACAAGGTGCTGGGCACGCAGGCCGTCAAGGACCGCATCACGGCGCTGGGCGGGGTGCCTGCCCCCATGTCGCCCACCGACTTCAACGCACGGGCTTCCATCGACAGCGCACGGTTTGGCGCCCTGATCAAGGCGCGCAACATCCAGGGAGATTGACCGCGCGCGGCAGTGCGAGATTCGCGATGGTCTACAGTCCCGCGCTTTGTCACCACCTTAGAGGTACTGCCATGGCGCGCAAGCCCCAGATCATCCTGTCGTCGCTCGACGTTGACCGCATCGAAGCCCTGCTGGCCGCCATCCCGGCCAGTGTCTTCCCGGGCAAGGCGGACCTGCAAGCAGAGCTGGACCGGGCCGATGTGGTGCCGCCCGAGGACATCCCGCCCAACGTGGTGACCATGAACTCCACCGTGCAGTTCTCCATCCTGGAGACGGGCAAGGAGTTCTGCCTGACCCTGGTCTACCCGCGCGACGCGGATGGCACTGCGGACCGCATCTCGATCTTCGCGCCCGTGGGCAGCGCCCTGCTGGGCCTGGCGGTGGGCGATGAACTGGCCTGGCCCGGACCGGGCGGCAAGTCGATGACGGTGCGCGTGAAAGACATCCTGTACCAGCCTGAAAGTGCCGGCGAACTGCATCGTTGAATTCGGGACACCCCCTGAGGCGCTGCGCGCCTTCCCCTCGCTCTCACAGCGCTGCGCACTGCGGGCGGGGGGACGCCGCCCTCGCTGCGGGGCGGCCCTTGCTTGGCTGCCCTGGCCTTTGAGCACGCCGGTTTCTGAGGCTATTGGGTAGCTGGAGCACTGCGCGCCTTCTATTCCCGGCGAGCCCTGCCTGGAGGGTGCAAGTGAGTGCCACGGATTGGGGTGGTGCAAAGCGCCATGAGCCGCGACAATGGCAGCCGCCATGACCACACCGCCCGCACCACACACGCCAGACATCCCTCCATCGATTGACCAGTTCGACCCGGACTCGACGGTCGCATTCCAGCGGCGAATGGAGCGGGCTCCTGAATGGTTCTGCTCCTTCCTGGCGGGAAACAGCCGCGAAAAGAGCCGCCTCAAGCGCGAGATGGCAACAATGAAGGGCTCGGTGGTGTGGCTGGTGCAGCAGCGCCGCCAGGGCAACTGGGATGCCGCAGAGCGCGCCCATTTGCGGGATGTGATGCGGTCAGCCTCGTCCGTGAGTCCCTACCTGTTCATCTGGGTGATTCCGGGCTCGATGCTGATCCTGCCCTTCATGGCCTGGTTTCTGGACCGGCAGCGCAAGCGGCGCGAGCGCAAGCTACAGCGTTGAAGAGCTCTTCACGAGCCCTCATTCAGAACCCGTTGTTGGTAACAGCCACCAGCAGACCGGTGCCCACCAGCCCCGCCTGCCAGCGCAATGCGGTGGACCAGGTGGGCACATGCCGCTCCACCCGCAGGTAGAGCAGGCGCCCGGCGGCGAGGGACAGGACAAACGCCAGCAGCATGCCCAGTGCATTGGGCACCGGCGAAGCAGGCCACAAGTGGCTGACCACGGCATTGACCAGCAGGCACACGGCAAAGTGCACGAGGAAGATGGAGTAAGACATCTGCCCCACGCGAACCAGCGGCGCAAAACCGCCCCAGGCACGCAGACGTTCGGACCGCAACGCCACCACCAGGCACAGCGCCGTGACGAGCACCACCACGATGCGGCCCCGGAAGTCCAGCGCCAGGGCCACACCGCCCAGCAGCACCATGGCGCGCAGCCACCCCACCGGGCTGGCTGCGCGCACAGCCCAGTACGCCAGCATGCCCAGGCCATAGGCACCCAGGAAGTAGATCGCCCACATGTCGAGCCCGGCCATGCGGTTGAAAACCCACAGCGACGCCGCCACACCTGCCACGATGAGCACCCGGGCCAAAACAGCCCCGTGCCGCTGGGCCCACACGCCCGGCAGGGCTCTGACGCCCGCCCAGAGCAGCACGCTCAATGCAAAAAGCTGGAAGTCGATGGCCACATACCAGACACCGGCAGACAGGGCATCTTCGTCCACGATGTCCTGCAGCAGCAAGGCATTGGCCAGCAATTGCGCCAAGGTGGGTTCTTCCGGAACAGAAGAGTGCTCCATCCAGGGGCGCACCAAGGCAGCCACCACCACCGTCAGCAACAACGCCACCGCGTAGGGAACCACCAGCCGTACAAAACGCTTGGCCACTGCATTGCCAGCATGGTCAAACCGCGCCACGCCCTGGGGCGCCAGGCTGGCTGCGGCAAGGTAGCCGCCCAGCACCAGAAACACCTGCACCGCCATGCGCCCATAGTCATACAGCCAGGCCATCAAGGCGGGGGCGAGAGGCTGGGCGATGTCCGACATCGGGCCATAAAAGGCCAGGTGGTGCCAGACGATGGTGATGCACGCCACGCCCTTGACCATATCGATCAGGGGCATACGGGAAGGAGACGAAGACATGGGAGCGGGGAGGTATGGCATGTGCCGAGGCGGGGCCGCACCGGCAGACAAAAACCTCTATTGTCCCCCGCATCCAGCAGTTTGCGCAGCCCTAGAGCCTGCCGCAGTACCCCGCCTTCTGAAGGTGCAATTTCCTGAATTTTCAGAAATTACTGAAATTTCAAAAAATCAAGCGCACAATACGTGCCTATATGACCTACGTCAACCATTTACCCCCTCTGAACCGCCAGTTCGTGGCCCACTTTGGCGAGATGGGCAGCCGCTGGGGCATCAACCGCACGGTCGGCCAGATGTATGCACTCATCTTCCTGTCTCCTCGCCCGCTCAATGCCGACGAGATTGCTGAAACGCTGGAGTTTTCGCGCTCCAACGTGAGCATGGGGCTCAAGGAGCTTCAGGCCTGGCGGCTGGTGAAACTGAGCCACCAGCCGGGCGACCGGCGCGAGTACTTCGAGGCACCCAAGGACGTGTGGGAGATCTTCCGTGTGCTGGCCGAGGAACGCCGCCGCCGCGAGATCGAACCCACCTTGTCGATGCTGCGCATGGCGCTACTCGAAGAGCCCTCCTCCGATGAAGAGCGCCACGCCCAGGAACGCATGCGCGAGATGCACGAACTGATCGACCGGCTCATGACATGGTTCGACGACGTGCAGCGCCTGGCGCCTGAAACAGCGATGCAGCTCATGGGCATGGGCACCGCCGTTACCCGGGTGCTCGAATTCAAGGACCGGCTGACCGGCAAGGGCAATCACTCGCCAAAGAGCAATCCCTCAGGAGTTTGACGCCATGGACGCCTTCACGCTCTCGCGCATCCAGTTCGCGGCCAACATCAGCTTTCACATCCTGTTCCCCACCATCACGATTGCGCTGTGCTGGTTTCTGGTGTTCTTCCGCCTGCGGCACACGGCCACGCGCGGCACACCGGCGGCGCTGGGCTGGGAGCAGGCCTACTACTTCTGGACCAAGGTGTTTGCGCTGACCTTTGCGCTGGGCGTGGTGTCGGGCATCACCATGAGTTTTCAGTTCGGCACGAACTGGCCGGGCTTCATGGAACATGTGGGCAACATTGCCGGACCGCTGCTGGGCTATGAGGTGCTGACGGCGTTCTTTCTGGAGGCCACCTTCCTGGGGATCATGCTGTTTGGCCGGGGGCGCGTGTCCGAGCGCATGCACCTTGTCGCCACGCTCATGGTGGCTTTTGGCACCACGCTGTCGGCTTTCTGGATCTTGAGTTTGAACTCGTGGATGCAGACGCCCGTGGGCTACGAGATCATCGATGGCAAGTTCCACGCGGTGGACTGGCTGGCGATTGTGTTCAACCCGTCCTTCCCCTACCGACTGGGCCACAAGCTGCTGGCATCGGCCCTCACGGCAGGCTTTTTGATCGCCGGTGTGAGTGCCTGGCAGCTCATCAAGGGCACGGCCAACGAAGGCACGCGCAAGGCCCTGCGCACGGCCATCACCGCAGTGGCCGTCGTGATCCCGCTGCAGATCTTCATGGGCGACCTGCATGGTCTCAACACGCTGGAGCACCAGCCCGCCAAGATCGCAGCCATCGAGGGCATCTGGCACACCGAGAAGGGCGCGCCACTTACGCTGTTTGGCCTGCCCAACGAGAAGGAAGGTCGCACCGACTACGCCTTGCAGATCCCCAAGGCGGCCAGCCTGATCCTGGCGCACGATAGCGACGCCGAGCTGAAGGGGCTCAACGAATTCCCAGGCGCCCATCCGCCCGTGGCGCCCGTGTTCTGGGGGTTCCGCGTGATGGTGGGTGTGGGCCTGCTCATGCTGGCCGTGGCCTGGGTGGGTGCTTTTGTGCTGTATCGCCGCCGCAAGCAAGACCTGGCCACCCTGCCCCGGCCACTGCTCTACACGCTGGTGGGTATGGCGTTCTCAGGCTGGGTGGCCACGCTGGCCGGGTGGTACGTGACCGAAATCGGTCGCCAGCCTTACCTGGTCTATGGCCTTTTCAAGACCGCCGACGCCGTGGCCCCCCACGCGCCCGCCATGGTGGCCAGCACGCTGGCTGCCTATCTCATCGTCTATGGGCTGCTGCTGGTGGCCTATGTGGGCGTGATCAAGTACATGGCCGAACACCCAGCCATGCCCACACCGGCGGCGTCCCATCCCGCGCCAGCCCCTCGCGCCGTTTAAGGAGGCCTCCATGGACGCACTGAACTGGGCCACCGCCCTGCCCCTGATCTTCATGGCCGTAATGGGCCTGGCCCTGCTGGCCTATGTGATCCTCGACGGCTACGACCTGGGCGTGGGCATCCTCCTGCCCTTTGCCACCGATGCGGAGAAGGACGTGATGGTGTCCAGCATCGGCCCTTTCTGGGACGCCAACGAGACCTGGCTGGTGCTGGGCGTGGGGGTGCTGCTCATCTGTTTTCCGACCGCGCACGGCGTGGTGCTGTCGGCCCTGTACCTGCCGGTGGCCGTGATGCTGGTGGGCCTGATACTGCGCGGCGTGGCTTTCGACTTTCGCGTGAAGGCCCGCGACTCGCACAAGACCACATGGAACCGCCTGTTTGCGGCAGGCTCACTGGCGACCACCCTGGCCCAGGGCTGGATGCTGGGGGCCTACATCACCGGCTTTCAGAACGACACCTGGGGCCTGCTGTTTTCCGCAGGCATTGCCATCACCCTGCCTGCGGCCTACGCGATGCTGGGCGCGGGCTGGCTCCTCATGAAGACCGATGGCGATCTTCAGCGCAAGGCCGCCCGCTGGGGCCAGGGTGCGCTGTGGCCCATGGGGTTTGCGCTCATGGGAATTTCGCTGGCCACGCCGCTGGTCAGTCCCACGGTGTTTGCCAAGTGGTTTGTACTGCCCGAACTGTTTGCGCTGCTGCCCATTCCGCTGGCCTGCGTGGCGGCCTTCTTTGCCATCCGCCATGTGCTGGCCACGCCGCGCGTCGTGCAGGCGGGCTACGGCTGGATCGTGTTCGGCGCCACCGTGCTGATCTTTGTGCTGGCCTTCCTGGGGCTGGCCTACAGCATCTATCCCTACATCGTGATCGACCGCCTGACAGTGTGGCAGGCCGCCAGCGCCACGGAATCGCTGGTGGTGATCGGCATCGGCGTGGCCATCACGCTGCCAGCGATCATTGCCTACACCATCTTCATGTACCGGGTGTTCTGGGGCAAGGCGCGGGAGCTGACGTACGGGTTGTGAAACCTCCGCTCAATACCGCAGACTCCCTTCCGCATCCACAATGGCCAGTTCCACATAAGTCGAGCCGTTGTGGCTCTTGGGCGAGTATTTGACGTTAAAGCGCCCAAAGGATATTTCACCGGCATCCTCCATTGTCTTGATGAAAGACTCCGTGGTCAGGTTGCGCCCCGTGCGGCGCAACCCCTCCACCAGCAGCCGGGCATGCACGAATCCCTCGAACTGCGAAGCCGAAGGCTGGGCGCTGGGGGACTTGGCGCGCAGCAGGGCCAGGTATTCGGCCACCACGGGTACCGTGGTGCTGCGCAGCGACGGCATGATCTGCGCGAGGATGATGCCGCGCGCCTTTTCTTTAAGCTCGCGGTGGATCACGTCCATGCTGGCTACGGAGAACCCGTAGTACGCGGGCCGCGCCGCTGTCGATTGCACGGCCTTGATGTAGCTGGTGAACGTGGTTCCTGCGGTTGCAACGATCACGGCCTGGGGCTGTGCCTTTTCGGTGGCCTGCGCCGCAGCAGCGAAGTCCGGCTGTTTGGGATCTACCTTGATCTCCGCCACGAAGGCCAGTTTTTCCTCGTCGGAGGCTTTCTTGAGCTCGGCCAGCAAGGTTTTGCCCAGCCCGTCGTCCTGGTAGAACACGGCCACGCGGCTGATGCCCTGCTGGCGCAGCTGCGAGACGATTTTTGCAGCCTCGCTCGCATACCCTGCGCGCACATGAAAGACGTAGGGGTTGAGGGTTTCCCGAAACACCGAAGCGCCCGTGACCGGGCCAAACAGCAGGGTGCGGTGCTCCTTGATCAGGGGCAATATGGCGGCCGTCTGCGCCGTGCCGGTGCTGTTGTAGATCATGAAGACCTTGTCGGTCTCCAGCAGCTGGCGCGTGTTCTCCACCGCTTTCTGGGGATCGAAGCCGTCGTCAAGTGTGGTGTATCGGATCATGCGGCCATGCACGCCGCCCTGCGCATTCACCGCGTCGAACATGAGCCGCGAGCCCTCGCCATACTGCGCAGTCTGGGGCCCGAGCGGCCCCGACAGCACCGCCGATGCGCCGAGGCGGATTTCATCGGCGGTCACGCCCTCGTTGCGGGCATGGCCCAGACCACCTGTGCACAAGGCAACCAGCAGCACCAGAAAAGAACGAAACATCACGCACCCACCTTGCAAAGAATGTGCTGACCGAGCAACCCAAGCACACGCACTTTGGTTATTGATCATCATCATTATCCGCAGCCACCAGAACAGGCTTATGGGGGTTTGCCCTTGCCTCGGGAGCGCCAGAAACAGCTTCGCCCGCAGTGCACACCAGGCGCACTGCGGGCGAATGAAGCCCTCTTGCCCAAGGCCACCACGCCCTGGGCAGCGGCGGCGGTGTGGAGCCCAAAAAGCTCAGCGCAGCATCAGAGCTTGAGGCGCGCGCGCGCAGCCTCGTACTCGCGGCGCAGCTTGCCCACCAGCTCGGCGGTGCTGGTCACGGCGTTGATGGCACCAATGCCCTGGCCGCAGCCCCAGATGTCTTTCCAGGCCTTCTTGGCATCGCCGCCAAAGTTCATCTTGCTGGGGTCGGACTCGGGCAGGTTGTCGGGGTCCATGCCCGCAGCGCGAATCGACGGAGCCAGGTAGTTGCCGTGCACGCCGGTGAACAGGTTGCTGTAAACGATGTCGTCGGAGTTGCCGTCCACGATGGCCTGCTTGTAGGCATCGCTGGCACGCGCTTCGTGCGTGGCGATGAAGGCCGAGCCGATGTAGCCAAAGTCTGCACCCATGGCCTGCGCGGCCAGCACTGCGTCGCCGCTGGCGATGGAACCACTCAGCGCTACGGGGCCGTCGAACCACTGGCGGATTTCCTGGATGAGCGCAAACGGGCTCTTCACTCCCGCATGGCCGCCCGCACCGGCGGCCACGGCGATCAGGCCATCGGCGCCCTTTTCAATCGCCTTGTGGGCAAACTTGTTGTTGATGATGTCGTGCAGCACGATGCCACCCCAGGCATGCACGGCCTGGTTCACATCCTCGCGCGCGCCCAGGCTTGTAATGATGATCGGCACCTTGTACTTGGCGCACACCTGCATGTCGTGCTCCAGCCGGTCGTTGCTCTTGTGCACGATCTGGTTGATGGCAAAAGGCGCGGCCGGCTTGTCGGGGTTGGCCTTGTTGTAGGCAGCCAGCGTCTCGGTGATCTCGGCCAGCCATTCGTCGAGCAGCTCAGCGGGGCGGGCATTGAGCGCGGGCATGGAGCCCACCACACCCGCCTTGCACTGCTCAATGACGAGCTTGGGGTTGCTGATGATGAACAGCGGCGAGCCGATGACAGGCAGCGAGAGGTTTTGCAGCGCGGCGGGCAGTTTGGACATGGCAACAACTTCCTGAACAGGTTTTTGGATGAAATAGGGCTCTAGCGCTTATTCATCAAGCGCTAGCAGCTATCATTTTTATATCAATAAGCTGCCCGCTCTGCGGGCAGTCCGTCTCCTCACAACACGCTCAACCTTCAAAAGGCTTCCAGCGCCAACTCGGTAACGCTGGCCGCGCCTTCCACAATGCTGTCGCGCAGGCCCGGGGCCTTCACCAGGATGTGATCAGCGTAGAACTGGGCCGTAGTGATTTTTGCGCGCATGAACGCTTCGTCCTGTCCCTTTTGCAACAGGTCCTGTGCCACCAGCAGGCTGCGCGCCAGCTGCCAGCCCGCCACCACATTGCCCGCCAGCATCAGGTAAGGCACGCTGCCCGCAAACACGGCATTGGGCTGGGCCTTGGTGCCACCGGCTACAAAGTCGATCACGTCGAGCAGCGCCTTGCGCGCCGCCGTGAGGCGCTTGGCCACTGCCAACGCGGCGGGGGTGCCGCTGGCCAACAGATCGGCCTCGGTCTTCTCGATCTGTGCGGCGATGCCCTTGGCGGTCTGGCCGCCGTCACGCGCCGTCTTGCGGCCCACGAGGTCGTTGGCCTGGATGGCGGTGGTGCCTTCGTAGATGGTCAGGATCTTGGCGTCGCGGTAGTACTGCGCCGCGCCGGTTTCTTCGATGAAACCCATGCCACCATGCACCTGCACGCCCAGGCTGGTCACTTCCAGGCTGGTCTCGGTGCTGTAGCCCTTGACCAGCGGCACCATGAATTCATAGAACGCCTGGTTCTGCTTGCGCGTTTCCGCATCGGGGTGGTGGTGGGCAGCATCGAACGCTGCTGCGGCCACGGTGGCCATGGCACGGCAGCCTTCCACGGTGGCGCGCATCGTCATGAGCATGCGCTTCACATCGGGGTGGTGGATGATGGCGGCGCTGGCGTTGATGCTGCCGTCCACGGGGCGGCTCTGCACGCGGTCTTTGGCGTACTGCACAGCCTTCTGGTAGGCGCGCTCGGAAATCGCAATGCCCTGCATGCCCACGGCGTAGCGGGCCGCGTTCATCATGATGAACATGTATTCGAGTCCGCGGTTTTCCTGGCCCACGAGGTAGCCCACGGCGCCGCCATGGTCGCCAAACTGCAGCACGGCCGTGGGGCTGGCCTTGATGCCCAGCTTGTGCTCGATGCTCACGCAATGCGCGTCATTCCGCGCGCCCAGGCTTCCATCCTTGTTGACCATGAACTTGGGCACGACGAAGAGGCTGATGCCCTTGACGCCCTCGGGTGCGCCCTGCACACGGGCCAGCACCAGGTGGACGATGTTCTCGGCCATGTCGTGCTCACCGTAGGTGATGAAGATCTTGGTGCCGAAAATCTTGTACGTCCCGTCGGGCTGGGGTTCGGCGCGCGTGCGCACCAGGGCCAGGTCCGAACCAGCCTGGGGTTCGGTCAGGTTCATGGTGCCGGTCCATTCGCCAGTGACCAGCTTTTCAAGGTACGTGGCCTTGAGCTCGTCACTGCCTGCGGTGAGCAGCGCCTCAATGGCACCATCGGTCAGCAGCGGGCACAGCGCGAAGCTCATGTTGGCGCTGTTGGTCATCTCGATGCAGGCCGCGCCAATGGTCTTGGGCAGGCCCTGGCCGCCAAAGTCGGCCGGGTGCTGCAGGCCTTGCCAGCCGCCTTCGGCGTATTGGCGGAAGGCTTCCTTGAAACCGGGGGTGGTGGTGACCACGCCGGATTGAAAGCTCGATGGATTCTTGTCGCCTTCCCAGTTGAGCGGCGACAGCACCCCTTCATTGAACTTGGCGCACTCTTCCAGCACGGCAGCCGCCGTGTCCAGGCCGGCGTCTTCAAAGCCGGGAATCTGCGCAATCTGTTCAATGTTGGCCAGGTGCTCGATGGCGAACAGCATGTCCTTGACGGGGGCGGTGTAGCTCATGGGTGTCTCCGGGAAAGCGAAATTTCGTCAAAAAAAAGGCATCGCGAGCGATGCCTTTGTGCGCACAGGGGCGTTCTTACAGGGCCTTGACCAGTTCCGGCACGGCCGTGAACAGATCCGCTTCCAGCCCATAGTCGGCCACGCTGAAGATCGGTGCCTCAGGGTCCTTGTTGATCGCCACGATCACCTTGGAGTCCTTCATGCCAGCCAAGTGCTGAATGGCACCCGAGATGCCCGCAGCAACGTACAACTGCGGCGCCACGATCTTGCCGGTCTGGCCCACTTGCCAATCGTTGGGGGCGTAGCCTGCGTCTACCGCCGCGCGGCTGGCACCCAAAGCGGCGCCCAGCTTGTCGGCCAGCGGCGTCATCACTTCATCGAACTTTTCCTTGCTGCCGAGGGCTCGGCCACCGGAGACGATGATCTTGGCGGCCGTGAGTTCGGGGCGGTCGCTCTTGGCGATTTCGCTGCCCATGAAGCTGCTCTTGCCAGCGTCTGCGGTGGCTGCGGCGGTTTCAACGGCTGCGGAACCGCCCGTGGCGGCTGCGGCGTCAAAGCCGGTGGCGCGCACGGTGATGACCTTTACGCTGTCGGCGCTTTGCACGGTGGCAATGGCGTTGCCGGCGTAGATGGGGCGCTCGAAGGTGTCTGGGCTCACCACCTTGGTGATGTCGCTGACCTGCGCCACGTCCAGCTTGGCGGCCACGCGGGGGGCCACGTTGCGGCCGCTGGCGGTGGCGGGGAACAGGATGTGGCTGTAGCTGGAGGCGATGGCGAGCACTTGCGCGGCCACGTTCTCGGCCAGGCCGTGTTCCAGGCCAGGGGCGTCGGCGTGGATGACCTTGGCGACACCGGCGATCTGGGCGGCTGCGGCGGCTGCTGCACCGGCGTTGTGGCCGGCCACCAGCACGTGCACGTCGCCACCGCAGGCCACAGCGGCCGTCACGGTGTTCAGCGTGGCGCCCTTGATGGACGCGTTGTTGTGTTCCGCAATAACGAGTACCGACATTTAGATCACCTTCGCTTCGTTCTTGAGTTTTTCAACGAGTGCCGCTACGTCCGCCACCTTGATGCCAGCACCACGCTTGGCGGGCTCGGTCACCTTGAGGGTCTTCAGGCGCGGAGCCACGTCCACGCCGAGGTCTTCGGGCTTGACGGTATCGAGCTGCTTTTTCTTGGCCTTCATGATGTTGGGCAAGGTGACGTAGCGGGGCTCGTTCAGGCGCAGGTCGGTGGTGATGACCGCTGGCAGCGACAGCTGCAGGGTTTCCAGGCCGCCGTCCACTTCACGCGTCACGCTGACCTTGTCGGACGTCAGTTCGACCTTGTTGGCGAACGTGGCCTGGGGCAGGTCGGCCAGGGCCGCCAGCATCTGGCCGGTCTGGTTGGCGTCGTCGTCGATGGCTTGTTTGCCCAGGATGATGAGACCGGGCTGCTCTTTGTCCACCAGGGCCTTGAGGATCTTGGCAACGGCCAGGGGCTGCAGCTCGACGTCGGTTTCCACCAGGATGGCGCGGTCTGCACCGATGGCCATGGCGGTGCGCAGGGTTTCCTGGCACTGGGCCACGCCGCAGGAGACTGCGATGACTTCGGTCACCAGGCCTTTTTCTTTCAGGCGCACGGCCTCTTCAACGGCGATTTCGTCAAAGGGGTTCATGCTCATCTTCACGTTGGCGATGTCCACACCCGTGTTGTCCGATTTGACGCGGACCTTCACGTTGTAGTCCACCACGCGCTTGACAGGGACCAAGACCTTCATTGCTGCGGCTCCTAGAGTTGATTGAATTGACGTTTACGTAAACTGGAACATTCTATGCGGCACTGCAACGAAAGCGCTACGGGCCCAGCACACAGATCACACGATTAGAAAAAAGAACGATCGTGCTTTTTGTGGATTATAGGCGAGTGGGCGCAGCACCTGTCTAGAGTTTGCTGTCGCCTTGGGCAACCTGCAGCTGCCGGACAAGCGGGCAAGGCTACTCAGAACCCGCCAGTGCGCGGCCCACCGCCGCATTCGACACTGCAGGGGGCAGTGCTCCCTCGACCTGCACATGCATGACCCGCTGCGGATAAGGGATTTCGATCTTGTGGGCGCGCAGTGCACTCAGGATGGCGCGGTTGATCTCCGAGCGCAGGCCCAGCGAGCCGTTCTCGGGGTCGGCAATCCAGAAGCCCACGGTGAATTCCAGCCCATCGGCACCAAACGCCGACAAGGACACACTGGGCGCCGGATCGCGCAGCACACGGCTGCTGGCAAAGGCGGCCTCGCCCAGCAGCCGCGTCACCAGGTCCACATCGCTGTCATAACCCACGCTCACCACGGTGGACAACCACACCCGGGGGTCCGCCAGCGACAGGTTTTCCACCCGCTGGATGATCAGCATCTCATTGGGCACGATGGATTCACGCCCCGTGGACGAGCGCACCACCGTGTAGCGCGCATTGATGTCGGTGATGCGCCCCTCGAAGTTGTCCACCCGCACATTGTCGCCAATGCGCATGCTGCGCTCGGCCAGGATCACAAAACCGCTCACATAGTTGGACGCCAGCTTCTGCAGGCCAAAACCAATGCCCACCCCCACAGCGCCGCCCAGCACCGACAACGCGGTCAGGTCAATGCCCACGGCCGACAGGGCCATGATGAGCCCGACGAAAATCAGCAGCGCCCGCACGGCATTGCTCACGGCCTTGCGCAGCGACAGCTCGGCCCCGGTGGCCGAGCGCAGCAGGCGCGACTCGATGGCGGCAGATATCCACAGCGCGATCAGCAGCACGGCAGCAGCCGTCAGTGCCCCTTCGATCATGGTGCGCACCGACAGCGTGGCGCCCCCCACCTTCCAGTGGATCTGGTCCAGCTCTTCAAGCACCAAGGGCAACAGCCCTGTGACCCACAGCACCATGCCCAGCCAAGCCAGCCACGAGATGGAGCGTTCAATCGGCCGCACCCAGGCGGCATCCGGGTAGGCCACCTGCAGCACCTTCACCCCGATGCGGATGACCACCAGCGACACCAGCACCGGCACGGCGACCTTGAACACGGCCAGCGGAACCCACTGCAGCAGCACGGTGCGCGCCACATAAGCCAGGCTCAGCAACGCCAGCGGAAACAGTGCGCCATCGACAATCCGCGTGCCGAACAGGATGGAGCGCGGGTCACCCCGGTGCAGCCCACGCTGCAGCAGCGACACCAGCAACCAGGCCAGGCCCAGGCAGGCGGCCAAGGCGGCAAACTCCACCAGCACCGTGGGCCGAAGAAACGCCTCGGCCCAGCGGCCCACATCTTCCAGCATGGGGGTTTCTATCGTGGCCATGGCTCTCAGCGCTTCCAGGTGGGCTGGCGCTTTTCGGCAAAGGCGCGCGCGCCCTCTTGCGCGGCGGCGTCCATCATGTTGGTGGCCATGGTCTGGCCCGCCAACTGGTAGGCCGCATCGATGCCCAGCTCCCGCTGCTGGTACACCAGCGCCTTGCCCATGGCCACGGCCACGCGGGGCTTTTGCAGGATGGACTCCACCAACTTTTCGACCTCGGCATCCAGCGCATCGGCGCGCACCACACGGTTCACCAGACCCTGCGCCAGCGCGGTGGGCGCATCGAAGAAATCGCCGGTGAGCAACATTTCCATCGCCCGCTTGGCGGGCACATTGCGCACGAGCGGCACGCTCGGCGTTGCGCAGAACAGGCCGTAGTGGATGCCGCTGGTGGCAAAGCTGGCGCTGTCGGCCGCCACCGCCAGGTCGCACTGCGCCACCAGCTGACAGCCCGCCGCCGTCGCCATGCCCTGCACCCTGGCGATCACGGGTACTGGCAGCTTGTGGATGGTGAGCATCATGCGGCTGCATTGCGCAAACAGCTTCTGGTAGTACGCCAGCTCCGGGTTCGCCGCCATGTCCTTGAGGTTGTGCCCGGCACAAAAGGCTTTGCCTGCTGCGGCCAGCACCACCACCCGTACAGCTTCGTCGCGGCCCGCATCCTCCAGCGCCTGTTGCAGCGCAGAGAGCATCTCTGCACCCAGCGCGTTGAAGCGGGCCGGGTCGTTCAGGGTCAAGGTGACCACGCCGCGCGCATCGCGGGTGGACTGCAGCAGTTCATGGGCATTCGTCGTCATCATTTCTCCAGTGTTTGCGCGACACGGGGCCGCCGAAACCGGCGCGGCTCCAGGCCAGTGCCACCGTGGAACTGGCTTTGCCAGGCCACGGGTGGCGTCCCCCTTGGGGGAAGACGCCGCAGGCGGCTCAGGGGGGAGTCAAAGATCAGCGAGGACCCGCAAATGTGCCTCCACACTGCGCGCCAGCGGCCCCATCACATAGCCGCCCTCCAGGCACGACACGATGCGGCCCTGGGAATAGCGGCGCGCCACGTCCTTCACGCGCTGGGTGATCCAGGCGTAGTCCTGCTCGGTCAGGCCCAGCTGGCCCATGTCGTCCTCGCGGTGGCCGTCAAAACCAGCACTCACAAAAATCATCTCGGGCTTGAAGGCTTCCAGCCGGGGCATCCACATCATCTCGATGATCTCGCGGATGTCCATGCCCCGCGTGTAGGCGGGCACGGGCACGTTGACCATGTTCGGGGCGGGATCATGGTCACCGCTGTAGGGATAGAACGGGTGCTGGAAGATGCTGACCATCAGCGCCCGGGGGTCATTGGCCAGGATGTCCTCGGTGCCATTGCCGTGGTGCACATCAAAGTCCACCACCGCCACGCGCTGCAGGTTGTAGCGCTGCAGCGCATATTTGGCCGCCACAGCCACGTTGTTGAAGAAGCAGAAACCCATGGCCTTGTCGCGGCAAGCATGGTGGCCGGGGGGGCGCACCGAGCAGAACGCGTTTTCCACCTCGCCCGCCATCACGGCATCGGTGGCGGCCAATGCCGCCCCCGCAGCGCGCAGCGACGCCTTCCAGGTGTGGGCGTTGATGGAGGTGTCGGTGTCGATCTGCGCGTAGTTGGGGCCGCCAGCCATCAGCTCTTCGTTGAGCCGGTCTGACAGGCCGCGCAACGCCGCAATGTGCATGCGGCCGTGGGCCAGCTCGATGTCGGCCAGCGAGGCCTCGGGGGCGTCGTAGCGCTCCAGCGCGTCGGCCACGCCGGTGATCAGCAAGCGATCCTCAATGGCGTCCAGCCTTTCGGGGCATTCGGGGTGGCCCGGGCCCATCTCGTGCTTCCAACAATCCCGATGGGTGAAATAGCCCGTCTTGCTCACAGTCTTGTCCCCGCGTGTCGCATTTTTCTCAATTTTTCGGATAACGTCATGCCATGAACGCACAGCACAAAATCAAATCACTTCTGGATCAGCTTAACACGGTGATCGTGGGCAAACAGGCCCAGGTCCAGGACTGCGTGGCCTGCCTGCTGGCGGGGGGGCACCTGCTCATCGAAGACGTGCCCGGGGTGGGCAAGACCACCCTGGCCCACGCCTTGTCACGCACCTTCGGCCTGCAGTTCTCGCGCGTGCAGTTCACGGCCGACCTGATGCCCAGCGACCTGACCGGCGTGTCGGTGTACGAACGCGGCAAGGAAGCCTTCGTGTTCCACCCCGGCCCGGTGTTTGCCCAGGTGCTGCTGGCCGACGAAATCAACCGCGCCAGCCCCAAGACGCAGAGCGCGCTGCTCGAAGCCATGGAAGAAAAGCAGGTGTCGGTGGAGGGCGAAACCCGCGCCCTTCCCCACCCGTTCTTCGTGATCGCCACGCAGAACCCGCACGACCAGTTGGGCACCTTCGCGCTGCCCGAGTCGCAGCTCGACCGCTTTTTGATGCGTATCTCCATCGGCTACCCCGACCGCGCCGCCGAACGTGTGCTGCTGGCGGGCGCGGACCGGCGCGACATGGTGGACACCATGCTGCCCCTGCTGTCCGACGAGGAACTGGCCGAGCTGCAGCGCCAGGTGCAGGCCATCCACACGGCCGATCCGCTGCTCAACTATGTGCAGGACCTGATTGCGGCCACCCGCTCGGGCCGGTGGTTTCTGCAAGGGCTCTCGCCCCGCGCGGGCATTGCCCTGGTGCGCGCGGCCAAGGCGCAGGCCCTCATCAGCGGGCGCGACTATGTGGCGCCCGATGATGTGCAGGCGGTGCTGCCCCAGACCATTGCCCACCGCCTGGTGCCCGTGGGCGACGCCGGACGCGGTGCGGTGGAGCAGGTGCGCGCGATGGTCGAAGCGGTTCCGTTGCCCTGACCCATGGAATCCGCCACCCCACCGCCCCTCCCACCCCTTGCGCGCTGGCGCAGCCTGGCCGCCACGCTCAACCCATTTGCGCCGCTGCGCCGCCGCTTCCAGCGCTGGTGGCAGGCGCGCCTGCCGCTGAGCGACACGCTGTCGCTCACGCAGCGCAATGTCTACATCCTGCCCACCGGTTCGGGCTGGATGCTGGCGTTGACGCTGATCGTGCTGCTCATCGCGTCCATCAACTACCAGCTCAACCTGGGCTACCTGCTCACCTTTTTGCTGGCGGGCAGTGCGGTGATCGGCATGCACATTTGCCACGCCAACCTGCGCGGCCTGACCCTGCACCTGAAAGCACCCGAGCCGCACTTCATGGGCAGCAGCACCGCGTTTGACATCCAGCTGTCCAGCGAGCGCAAGACCCCGCGCTACGGCATCGCCCTGTCGGTGCACGGCACGGGCAAGGAGGCGCAAAAGGAACCCCATCATTGGGCCTGGACCGACGTGCCAGCGCAGGGGCAGTCCAGCGTGCAAGTCGCTTTCAAGCCCGAGCGCCGGGGCCTGCACCGCGTTCCCACATTGACCGCCGAGACGCGCTTTCCGCTGGGCACCTTCCGCGTCTGGACCTACTGGCGCCCCGCGGCCCAGGTGCTGGTCTACCCCGCACCCGAAACCCCGACACCGCCCCTGCCGTCTGGTGAACCGCGCGCGGGCGGAGCAGGCAACACGCCCACACAGGGCATTGGCGAATTCGACGGTGTGCGCGCCTACCGCCGGGGCGATCCGCTCAAGCTCGTGGTGTGGAAGAAAGCCGCCAAGTCGCTGGCCACCGGCACCGACGACCTGGTGAGCCGCGACGCCCAGCAGGCCCAGCGGCACGAGCTGTGGCTGGACCTGGCCCGGGCCTCACTGCCCGACCACGAAGCCCGCATCTCGCGCCTGACCGCCTGGGTGCTGCAGGCCGACCGCCTGGGGCTGGACTATGGCCTGCGCCTGCCGGGTGTGGAGATCGCCCCGGACACGGGGGCGGCCCACCGCAGAAATTGCCTGGAGGCGCTGGCATTGTGCTGATTCGCCCCTCAAACTTTAGGTCAAATTGGCACCTAGCGCTTACTATTAAAGCGCAGACAGCTATATTTTTAATAGCAAATCAATCGCCACCTGTCGGGCGTGCTCCCTTGCCATGAACCTGCGACAGTCCCTTGTTTCCCTGCCTCGCGACCCCCGCGACACGCTTTTTCTGCTGTTCGTGATCGTCTGGGTGATCGCGCCGCAGGTGTCCAACCTGCCGGTGTGGACCAGCCTGCTGGCTGGCGGCCTGCTGCTGTGGCGCGGCTGGCTGGCCTGGACGGGCCGCCCCCTGCCCGGCCGCTGGACAGTGGCCGCCCTGCTCCTGGTAGCGGTGGCAGGCACACTGTTCACGCACCGCACCATCCTCGGGCGGGATGCGGGTGTCACCTTGATCGTCATGCTGCTCGCCCTCAAGATGCTGGAGCTGCGCGCACGCCGCGATGCCATGGTGGTGTTCTTCCTGGGCTTCTTCACGATGCTCAGCAATTTCTTCTTCTCGCAATCTCTGCTGACCGCCGCCGCCATGCTGGTGGCGCTGCTGGGGCTGCTCATGGCACTGGTCAATGCCCACATGCCGGTAGGGCGCCCGCCGCTGGCGCAGACCTTTCGCATGGCGGGCACCATGGCACTGCTGGGCGCGCCCATCATGGTGGCGCTGTTCATGCTGTTCCCACGCATGTCACCGTTGTGGGGCATGCCCGGCGAAAACCTCTCCGGGCGCAGCGGCCTCTCGGGCACGATGAAGATCGGGGACATGGCCGAGATCGCACTGGATGAGCGCGTGGCCATCCGCCTGCGCTTTGAGGGGGCGCCCACCGATGTGCCTGCACAATCCACGCTGTACTTTCGCGGGCCCGTCATGACCGCGTTCGATGGCCGGGAATGGCAGGCCGAGCCCTTCCGCGAAGACAGCGCCTGGGCCGCACGTGCAGCCCTGCCCGCCAATCTGCAGGTCAGCGGCCCGGCGGTGCGCTATGAAGTAACGCTCGAACCCCAGCGCCAGCCCTGGCTGATGGTGCTGGAGGCCACCCCCGAGGCGCCCCAGCTGCCCAACAACATGCAGGCCTACATGACGCAGGATCTGCAGTGGATGACCGCACGTCCCATCACCGAGGTGATGCGCTACCAGGCCGTGAGCTACCCCGAGTTCCGCCATGGCCCGCAGCAGTCGGTGCGGCAGTTGCGCGTGTACACCGAGCTGCCACCGGGCTTCAATCCGCGCACCCTGGAGCTGGCGGCACAGATGCGGGCAGACCCTGCACTGGCCAACGCCCGCACGGAAGTTCTGGTCAATGCCGTCCTGCAACGCCTGCGCACAGGGGGCTACAACTACTCCCTCGATCCAGGCGTCTATGGCCAGCACACCGCCGACGAGTTCTGGTTTGACCGCAAGGAAGGCTTTTGCGAACACATTGCCTCGGCCTTCGTGGTGCTGATGCGCGCGATGGATGTGCCAGCACGCATCGTCACGGGCTACCAGGGCGGCGAGCGCAACCCCGTGGATGGCTACTGGACGGTGCGCAACGCCGATGCCCATGCCTGGTCCGAAGTCTGGATGGAGGGGCGTGGCTGGGTGCGTGTAGATCCCACAGGCGCCGTCTCGCCGAACCGCGTGGGCCAGTTCCAGCGTTTGCGCGCGCCCCAGGGTGCGTTCGCCAACGCCTTGGGCACCCTCAGCCCGGGCATGGTGCAGAACCTGCGGGCCGTGTGGGAAGCCGTCAACAACGGCTGGAACCAGTGGGTGCTCAACTACACCCAGAGCCGCCAGATGGACCTGCTCAAGGCGCTGGGGTTTGAATCTCCCAGCTGGCAGGACCTCACCACCGTGCTGGGCAGCCTGGTCATCGCGGCTGCACTGGGCGGCATGGGCTGGAGCCTTTGGGAACGTGCCCAGCACGACCCCTGGCTGCGGTTGCTGGCCCGCACACGCCAGCGCCTGGCGCGCGCCGGCCTGACGCTGCCCGAAACCCTGCCCCCTCGCGCCATGGCCGAACGGGTGCGCGCGCATTTCGGCCCGCAGGCTGCTGGGGTCGCAGACTGGCTGCTGCGGCTGGAACGCCTGCGCTACGCCCCCCACCCCGACACCGAACTGGGAGCCCTGCGGCGCGAGTTTCGCGCACTGCACTGGCCAAACCGATGAATCCCCCCTGAGCGGCTTCGCCGCTTCCCCCCAAGGGGACGATGCCCTTGCTGCGGGGCGGCCCTTGCTTGGCATCCCTGGCCTGGGTCGCGTCGGTTTCGGGGCGCAGGGACAAAACAAAGTAACGAACAACCCAAATGAAGAAGACAGCTCCATGGATCACAACAGCTATATTTTTGATAGCTGCTTGCGCACTACCAGTAAGCGCTAGCCCGCAAAAATCCTCCAAAACCAGCATCACAAAGCAAAAGCCAGCCGTGCTCTACGCATCGCGCCCCGAGGCGCTGCAGTTTGCCGATGACCTGGCTGCGCGCCGCGACCTGGACCGCGAATGGGTGCGCCAGGCCATCGGGCAGGCGCATTTTTTGCCGCAGGTGCCCCGGCTCATGCTGCCGCCACCCAAGGGCACAGCCAAGAACTGGCGCGTGTACCGCAGCCGCTTCATCGACCCCATCCGCATCCGCGCCGGCCAGCGGTTCTGGCAGGAGAACCAGGCCACGCTGGAGCGCGCCGAGCGCGAGTACGGCGTGCCCGCCGAGATCATCGTGGGCATCATCGGCGTGGAGACCATCTACGGCCAGCAGATGGGCACGTTCCGCGTGATGGACGCGCTGGCCACGCTGGCGTTTGATTTCCCATCAGCCCATCCTCGCGCCAAGGAGCGCACCGAATTTTTCCGCCGCGAGCTGGAGCAGTTCCTGAGCCTCACCAACCGCAGCAACACCGACCCGTTCGAGCCGCGCGGCAGCTACGCTGGTGCCATGGGCCTGGGACAGTTCATGCCGTCGAGCTGGGTGCGTTACGCCGTGGACTATGACGGCGATGGCCGCGTGGACCTGTTCAACAGCCCGGCCGACGCCATCGGCTCGGTAGCCAACTACTTCCGGGGCCACGGCTGGACGCGGGGCATGCCCACGCACTTTGGCGTGCAGTTCGACACGGCACGGCTGCAGATGGATGACCTGCTGGCGCCCGACATCCTGCCCACCTTCAGCGTGGCCAGCATGCAAGCCAAGGGCGCTGTGCTCGACGCGGCTGGTGTACAACACAACGGCCCGCTCGCACTGGTGGAGCTGCAAAACGGCGCAGAGGCGCCGAGCTATGTGGCGGGCACCGAAAATTTCTACGCCATCACCCGCTACAACTGGTCGAGCTACTACGCGATGGCGGTGATCGAGCTGGGCCGCGAAGTGGCGGCGGCGCGCGCGCGCTGACCCGCGCAGGCGCACCGGGGCGTTTTTTGGGGGAGGCGCTGCGGCGCACCGCAGGCCCGGCATGAGGACGGCCGGACGGCCGATGCGGGGTTTGGCGGCGCCTGCAAGCGCGCTTGCGCAAGTCAGTCCACAATGCCCGGCTTGGACCGCTGGCCCGGCAGCCCTGCAG
>NZ_JAMXAX010000101.1 GCF_023913775.1 Acidovorax facilis | reverse complement strand
TCGCCCAGGCCAGACGCATGGTCGAGCAGTCGGTGCGCATTTACAACTGCGAGCGGCCACACCTATCGCTGAAAATGCAAACGCCCGATGCGGTGCATCGGGCGTCGTTGGCCGGATAGTCCGGCTGCAGTTTTAAACCGTCCTGGGTGTCAACGCTATTCAGGACGGGTCACATTTTAGCTGCCAGCGCTCATCCTGAAAGCGCCAACAGCTATCAAATATATAGCAATCAAATGGGTTGCGCCACCAGATCGTGCCCACGCACGCCGACAATGCGCGCCTTGGTGAACTCGCCCACCTTCATGGTTTTGCTGATCTTCTCGGGCGGCAGCAGCTGCACGGTGCCGTCGATCTCGGGCGCATCCGCATAGGTGCGGCCCACACCGCCCTTGCGGCCCAGGCCGGGAGCCGAATCCACCAGCACCTGCATGGTGGCGCCCACGCGGCGCTGCAGCTTGGCAATCGACACCTCTTCGGCTACAGCCATGAAGCGGGCACGGCGCTCTTCGCGCACTTCCAGAGGCAACATGCCCGGCAGCTCATTGGCAGCAGCACCCGTCACATCACTGTAGGCAAAGCAGCCCGCACGGTCGATCTGCGCCTCGCGCACAAAATCGAGCAGGTGCTGGAACTCTTCTTCCGTCTCGCCAGGGAAACCGGCAATGAAAGTGCTGCGGATCACGATCTCGGGGCAGGCCTCGCGCCAGCGCTGGATGCGCTCCAGGTTGCGCTCGCCGCTGGCCGGGCGCTTCATGCGCTTGAGCACGTCGGGATGACTGTGCTGGAAAGGCACATCCAGGTAGGGCAGTACGCGGCCGGTGGCCATGAGCGGGATCACCTCGTCCACGCTGGGGTACGGGTACACGTAGTGCAGCCGCACCCAGGCGCCGTAGGGCTCGGCGATCTCGCCCAGGGTCTGCACCAGCTCCAGCATGCGGGTCTTGATGGGCTTGCCGTCCCAGAAGCCGGTGCGGTACTTCACGTCCACGCCATAGGCAGACGTGTCCTGGCTGATGACCAGCAACTCCTTCACGCCGCCTTCGAACAGCGCCTTGGCCTCGCTGAGCACATCGCCAATGGGCCGCGAGACGAGATCGCCGCGCATCGAGGGGATGATGCAGAAGGTACAGCGATGGTTGCAGCCTTCGCTGATCTTGAGGTACGCGTAGTGCTTGGGTGTGAGCTTGATGCCCGCAATACCAAAGCTGCCGGGCACCAGATCCACGAACGGGTCGTGCGGCTTGGGCAGGTTCAGATGGACCGCATCCATCACCTCTTGCGTGGCATGGGGTCCGGTCACGGCCAGCACGCTGGGGTGCATCTGGCGCACCATGTTGCCGCCGTCGTCACCCGTGCGGGCGCCCAGGCAGCCGGTGACGATGACCTTGCCATTCTCGGCCAAGGCTTCGCCAATGGTGTCCAGGCTTTCCTTGACGGCGTCGTCAATGAAGCCGCAGGTGTTGACGATGACAAGGTCCGCGCCCTGGAAGGTCTTGGAGGTTTCGTAACCCTCCGCGCTCAGCTGCGTAAGGATCAGCTCGGAATCGGTCAGCGCCTTGGGGCAGCCCAGGCTGACGAATCCGACTTTGGGAGTTTTGGTGGGGGCAATTGCTTCGCTCATATCCCCGTATTGTCCCAGTTCCGGCGTCAGACCGGTGGGACGGGCAATTGCCTGCAATGCTTGCGACTCGCCGCGACCTATGAAACTGGCGCGATCCTAGGCCAGCGGCCACCGCGCAAGGGCCGCCCCGCCGCGCTGGCGGCGGAAGCCGCGAAGCGGCTCACGGGGGCTACCGCTTGAGTCCAAACGCGCCCAGCATCTGCTCCGTCTGCTTTTGCATCTGCTCCTGCATCTGCGTGAGCATGGACTGCGACTGCTCCACATAGTTGCCCATCATGCCCTTGAGCATGGGCGATTGCAGGCTCATGAACTGGGCCCACATCTCTGGCGTCACGCTCTGCGACTGCTCGGCCAGCTTGGCCTGAACGTCGGTAAACGCCTGTACGTTCTTCTCCAGGTACGCGCCCATGAAACCCTGCATGGCATGACCATAAAAACGGATGATGTTGGCCAGCACCGCCTCGGTGAACATGGGTGCGCCACCGGCCTCCTCTTCCAGAATGATCTGCAGCAGAATGCTGCGCGTGAGGTCTTCGCCCGTCTTGGCGTCGCGCACTACCACCTGTTGGTTGGCCATGACCAATTGGCGCACCTCGGCCAGGGTGATGTAGGTGGAAGTGTCTGTGTCGTACAGACGGCGATTGGGGTATTTTTTGATGACACGCTGCGCCGACTTGGGCGCGGCACTTTTCTGTTCGGACACGACGAACTCCTCGGGCTGGAAGCCCATGTATTGCAGTGCAGCACATTCTAGGGAACGGGCAGCCCGGCACCAGCAAAGGAATACCCTGATGACTAGCTGCGCGCCACTGTCGCCGGGGTGACACTTGCCAGGCCCGGTAGCGTCACCACGCTTGGCGCAGCCATCACAGGCCTGCACCAGCCCATCAACCTGTGCGGCGCACCGTCTGACAGCTGAATACGTTTGCCGGTGCGATAGTGGGCGTTTGCCCTCTTTTCCACACGATGCTCGAAAGTTTGCAGCTCTCCCCCTGGCTCGCTACGGCGGTAGCGGCCTTGTTTGCCACGACCTTGGCAGCCATCGCCCATCGGATAGTCGCCATCGTTCTGCGCCGCGCAACAACCCCCCTCCCCGTGGTGCAGACCGTGGTGCTGGCATGCATACCGGTCATGCGAATTCTGCTGCCGTTGATCGCGCTGCAACTGGTATGGCAAGCCGCCAGCGATGATCTGCCGTACATCGGCGGTATCCGCCATCTCAATGGCCTGGCGGTGATTGGCGGGGCCTGCTGGCTGCTGATTGCCGCAATTGGCGGCCTGGCCAATGGCGTCATTGCCCAACACCCCGCAGATGTGGAAGACAACCTCACCGCCCGACGCATCGCCACCCAGGCACGCGTGCTGTCGCGCACGGCGATGACCGGTGTGGTGATGGCGGGCCTCGCGCTCATGCTCATGACTTTTCCAGGGGCCCGGCAAGTAGGTGCCAGTTTGCTCGCGTCGGCCGGGGTGGTGGGGATTGTGGCGGGCATTGCAGCGCGCCCGGTCTTCAGCAACATGATCGCCGGCCTGCAGATCGCACTGGCCCAGCCCATCCGTATCGACGATGTGCTCATCGTTGAAGGGGAATGGGGACGGGTAGAAGAAATCACCAGCACCTATGTGGTGCTGCGCATCTGGGACGAGCGGCGCTTGATCATCCCGCTGCAGTGGTTTATCGAAAACCCGTTTCAAAACTGGACACGCACCAGCTCTGAAATCCTGGGAACCGTTTTCCTGTTTGCCGACTATCGCCTGCCGCTGGACCCGCTGCGGGCCGAATTGCAGCGGGTGCTGGAAACCGCACCAGAGTGGGACAGGCGAGTGAACGTGCTGCAGCTCACCGATGTGACCGAGCGCACCATCCAGATCCGCGTGCTGGTCTCCGCACGATCATCCGGCCTGGCGTTCGACCTGCGGTGCCGGGTGCGCGAAGCGCTGGTGACCTTCATCCAACGCGAATACCCGGACTGCCTTCCACAAGTGCGTGTGCCTGCACAGGGGGCTGAAGCACCGACAAGAACACTCGCGCAAGAGCCCCCGTTGAAGGCCTGAGCCAAGGCAGCGCTATCGATGCACCCACAAGAAGCCCCGCCAGATGTCGCCACGATAGCAACCATGCCGGAACACGGGCATTCTTCCTCAATAGCCCATCTTGAAGTACGCCACCGCAAGCACCGCAACGATGGCGGCGAGAGCAGCAAGCCAGAAGATCCGGATGTCGTACAGACCCAGTTCAGGATCCGTGTCCACAAAACCCTGATGGACACTTGAAGAATTGGATGGAGTGTTCATGGTGGCATCCCTTCTCTTTGAAGCCACCAAAGTTATCGCGACCCCGTGCGTCTTCGTGTCAGACAAAAACCAATTCATTGATTTGCCGCCAGGCACGCAGGCGCCGTCACCCTCGGTGAACCCAATGGGTGCAAGGAGCCAACAAAGAAGTTCGTCGGTATCCCCAGGGCGATGAACGACCGCGACGCCCGACATCGCATAAAAAAGAGGACTGATTCGAGCGCGACCAAAGAAAAAGCCACCTGTAAAAAGGTGGCTTTGTGCTTTTTGAAACCTGGTCAAGGTTTCCACAAGTTTTTCAGTGGTCTGAAAGCTGGTTTCCTTCAGGGAAAAACTTGGTAGGCGCGATTGGACTCGAACCAACGACCCCCACCATGTCAACGCAAAAATCAAGGACGTCCATGGACATCTAAGGACTTGATTTCATTAAAAAATTTTGATTTTTGATCCAACAATCTCCAGTCATTTCCACCCATTTTTTCCGTACAATTTCCGCACGATCTCCGTACTTCATGGAGGTCTGCCTGGATCGGGAGATGGGTCATGCAGCACATCCACCAAGTCACTCAGCGCGCGCGTCTCGCACCTCGACGAGAACCTTACTGGGCCCCTCTCAGCAAGGGGCGCCATGTGGGCTACCGCAAGATGTCGGACGGCGCAGGCACCTGGGTCGCACGCTACTACGACGAGGGAACGCGCAAGAAGACCTACAAGGCCCTCGGCGACTTCTCACTGCAGCCAGATCACCAGCGTTACGACTTAGCAACCCGCGCTGCTGCGCAGTGGTTTGAGCACATATCCAGAGGCGGCCTGACCACCGTCACTACGGTCAAGGACGCTTGCGACCACTACGTGACCCACCAGCGCCGCATGCGCTCTGAGAAAGCCGCACATGACGCGGAACAGCGCTTCAAAAACTACGTCCTGAATGATCCCAAGCTGGCAGCGATGGATTTGGCGAAGCTAACGCCCAGCCACATCGCAGCGTGGCGCAAAGCGCTGCAGGACAAGCCTAAGAAGAACGGCAAACCTCGCTCGAACAGCTCCTTCAATCGGGACATGACATGTTTCCGGGCTGCACTCAACCTCGCCCTGGAAGATGGCTTCGTCACCACCAACTTCGCATGGCGTAGCAAGCTCAAACCCCTGAAGGGTGTGGACCGCCGACGCGAGTTGTATCTCAACATCGAGCAGCGCCGCACCTTCATCGCGCACGCGGCTGATGATCTTGCTCAGTTTCTCCGGGGCATGTCCCTGGTGCCCTTGCGACCGGGTGCATTGGCGAAATTACAGGTCGCCCAATACGACCCGCGCCTTCAAACCCTCTCCGTCGGCAGCGACAAAGCCGGCCAGGGTCGGCGCATCGCCCTGCCGCAAACAACAGCCAAACTCTTCCAGGAGCTCTGCAAGGACCAGCCAGGAACGGCGCCGATTTTCCGTCGAGCCGATGGCAAGGCTTGGAATAAGGACGCCTGGAAACATCCGGTCAGCGATGCCGTGAGCGCTGCAGACCTACCCGCAGGTACCACCATGTACACCCTGCGCCACAGCACCATTACCGACCTCGTGCAAACCGGCCTGGACACTCTGACGGTAGCCCAGATCTCGGGGACTTCCGTGCGAATGATCGAGATGTACTACGGCCACCTGACCCGCGAGCATGCGAAAAACGCCCTGGCCACACTCGCGCTCTGACGAAAGTCCCTCATGCCCTCCTCCCTGATCACAGGAAAACACCACAGCAGTGCGCCTTATGGCACACTGCTAGTGCCAAATGGCAGAAAAGGTGTTTCCATGACGACCAAGCAGTCCCACTCGCGCAGCCCAGAAACCACGGGATCCTGGGTGCTGACGCATGAGCATCAACCTCACATCTCGGCAGAGCTGAGAAAGCGCTACAGCGCGCTGATTGACGCCAACGGCACGCACGTAGTCATCGCACTGGAAATGCTGGGTGGGGATGAAGTTTTCTCTCGCCGCCCCGAAAACCTGCTGGACGTCCACCTCTGGGTCTCGCACGGTATTCCCAGTGCGTCGATCACCCACCTAGCGCAGGCGATTGAGCCCCTCCCCTCCAATACGTTGAGTGAAGCGCTCGGCATCAGCCTGCGTACACTTCATCGCAAGAAGGGCGCCCAAAGCGACACACTCAGCGTGGCGCAAGGTGGGCGTGCCTTCAAATTTGCGGAAGTGGTCGCCAAGGCCACGGTAGTCCTCGGCAGTCGAGAAACTGCCGTGCAATGGCTGACCTCACCCGCGATAGGCCTGGATCAGCAAAAGCCAATCGATCTGCTGGCGACACCTGTAGGCACACAACTCGTCGAAGAACTTCTGGATCGCATCGAGTACGGGGTCTACGCTTGAAGCGCGAACACCCAATGGCGCCTATCCCCAAGCTCGGGGTAGGCGATCCCGTGCTCGCGTGGCGCCTGGACCGGCAGCACTACGCCTCCACCTGGGACAGCGGCATCGGCGCCGAGAAGCTGGGCGGCCGCTGGAACGCCAAGGGGCAGCGCGCCGTGTATTGCTCCGTGGACCCCAGCACTGCAATCCTGGAGGTTGCAGTCCATGCAGGTTTTCCGGTACTGGATACCCAGCCGCATGTACTCACCTGCATAGAAATCACCAAAAATCCGATTCACATCGTACAACCCGAGGACGTGCCCAACCCCGCCTGGCTGATCCCCGGCACGCCCAGCGCCGGCCAGCAAGCTTTCGGCAGCCAGTTGCTCGCACAGCACGGGATCGTGCTGTTCCCCAGCGCCGTGTCCCGCTTCAGCTGGAACCTGGTGATCGAGCCGAGCGCCGCCAAGGGCCGCTATCGCCAGCACTCGCAAGCCCCATTCGTCCTCGACACCCGCCTCCACCCTCCGCGCTCATAACCAATAGCGGCCTTAGCGGAGAAATCAGCACCAATCAATGTAAGCAAGCCCCTCATCGCTCACACCCTGCATACGTCCAATTTACCAGCGAGCTTCTGCCTAACGGGCTTCGGTGCGCGACTTCGATCGCTTGTTAACACCTCCGGGGGGTACAACGACGACAGCCTGTCGGTTGGCACCTTCGCGGCTATGCCAGCTTTTGAGGTGGATGCGCCTTTCGCAGCAAGCCGTTGACAAAGTCAGCTTTGCGCCGCAATTCACTTCCTTCGCAAGAGATCAAGCGCCGCAGTCGCCTCGCGTTTTATAGATGTATTCACGCCCGTGCCCACTGGACCAAATAGTCGCTACCATGTCCGTAAACATCAGTAACGGGGATGTGATGCTCTACTTATTGGACACTGGCCGAATGGCCCACAAATTCGGCAAATGGCGCGGCGCGCTTTATCTGTTAGCGACGGCCTTGCCGCTGGCTCTTGCGAATTTCATCGCCAAAGTCTTCAGTATTCTGCCGGGCCAACCTCAACCACTGGGTGCCCTCCAGTGGATCGAAATAGGTTGCTACACCCTCGCGCTGCTTCTCTGGAGCTACGGCTGCTATCTGCTCTACCGAGATCACGTCCATCACGACTATTACCTCGAAGCTGACCATTACCAGAGAGAAGGCTGGTAAGCGAGCGTGAGGCATGCTCCTCCACGGCAAAAAGTGGGGCCGGGCCTGCCTTCGAGGAAATCGCTCGGCACCATTCGTGCGTGTACAGCAAGGGACTGGTCGGTGCGGTGCGAAGATCTACAGGTGGACAAACGCGGCGCCGCAACCGATCGGTTGCTCTAGAGCAGATCAAGAATATCGACTGAGGGGGCGTCGGCCATGCCTATTGAAAGTGTCACGGTCATCGGATTCCGATGTTTCGGTCCCGCCCCGGCAGCCATCCCACTTAACACCGACCACGCCGCGATGGTCGGCGCCAACGCTTCGGGGAAGATCGCTGCGCTACAGACACTCATACGGCTGTTCTACGCGGTGCTGGCATTCGCCGACGTGAAACCCCTTTCGGTCGCCTAGTGTTTGCAGGAGTTCCTTTCCTATGAGTCCACCCAGTCTCTCCACCTTCGGCGCTACTGGCCCCATGGTGGGCTACCTCTACCAAGTCCGGATCGCCCTGCTCTGGGCCATACGCCGAAGCCGCGTCGGCGACTTCACCGTCAGCATCGAGACGCTAGACGATGTGAGCTTCGAGGTCGGTGGCCAGCCCGACGCCGTGCTGCAGACCAAGCACTCGCTCAACGCGATGGCCAACCTGACCGACCTTAGCCCCGAGGTGTGGAAGACCTTGCGGATCTGGCTCGTTGGGCTGGCCAGCGGCGAGATCCCACCCGAGACGGCACGCTTTCTGATCGCCACGGCCGATGCCCCCGCCGGCAGCGCTTGTGGCGCGCTGGGCATCGAGGGGACGGGGCGCGATGTGGCCGAAGCTGCCAAGCGGCTCAAGCATGCAGCCATCAGCTCGACCAACAGCGAACTCCAGGACGCCTTCGAGGCCTACCTGGCATTGGACGAGGCCGAGCGGGAGGCCCTGCTAGCGCGTGTCTATGTCGTGCCGTCCCAGCCCGATGCGGCCGCCATCGAAGTCCATCTGCAGTCCGAGCTCTACCATGTCTCTCTGCACCACCAGGCACTGTCGGTGCAGATGCTGGAAGGGTGGTGGTTCAAGCGTGTGCTCCGCGAGTTGATCCACCCCGAAGGCGGCATCCCGCGCGCAGAGATCGACGCCCAGATCACGGAGATCCAGGAATCGCTGAAGCCCGACTCGCTGCCGATCGACGGCGAACTCGACGCGCTGATGGTGGCGCTGGATCAGTTACCGGAGTTCGCTAACCGTCCCTTCTACAAGCAGGTGGAGTTAGTCGGTGGCAGCCAGCTGCGTATCCGCAATGCGATCACGAGCTACCTGCAAGCCTTCCGGCAGCGCTCAGCCTGGACCCGCCATGACCTGCTGTTCGACGCCGACCTGCAAAAGTACGACCAGCGTTTGCATACCGAGTGGGAATTGCAGTATGCGCAGGCCTGTGACGAACTCGGCGCCGGAGCCTCAGAGGCAGCCATGACCCAGGCGGGGCGCGCCATCCTGAAGTGGGCCGAGGACGCGCATGTGCCAATCCGCTCGGGCGTCAACGTCCCATGGGTATGTCGCGGTTCGCTGCACATGCTGGCAGAGGACCTGCGCCTGGGCTGGCACCCAGACTTCAAGGCACGGGTGCAGGCCATCTTCGGCGGGGCGGGAGAAGGAAGCGCGGCATGATCGCCTGGCAAGAACGCACCATCGAGCAGCGCAACCTGCTCAATCCGGCCTTCTGCGCGATTGCCGTGTGGCACCTCGCGCGCGGCTACCGAACCGAGGCGACAGAGCTCGACACCAGCGCAGTGGGACTACCGTTTGCGCTGGCGTTCGTGGGCGCCAGTCTGGTACTGCGTGGACAAACGCGTGACCAGTTGCCTCGAACGATCACCTCCTCGCTCGCGACTTGGGTCAACGATCACCCGCTGGAGCGTTCAGCGGTCGCCAAGGGCGTGGTCGTACTTCGCGAGCCTGTGCGCGAGGCACTGCTGTTCGGGGCACAGCACGGGCTGCTGTCGCTTGACGGCCATCGGCTCGAGGCCAGCAACGCCTCATCGAGAAAAATCAATGCCTACCTCCGCGCATCCAGTGGCGAGGTGAGGGACTGCATGCGCCAAGCGACCTTCGTCGGCCGCTGGCTGTGCAAAGCGGGTGCGCCCCCGACCGTGTTGGCGCTATTGGGAGTGCACGCATGATCCAGATTCGCGCCGTCGTTATTTACAGCCATGATAGACGGCACCGCGTGGTGCCCTTCGAGCCGGGCCACGTCAACATCATCTCGGGCGACTCGCGCACCGGCAAGTCGGCCATCCTGGGCATCATCGACTACTGCCTGGGTGCCAAGGAGATCGATGTGCCGGAGGGCAAGGTACGGCGCAACGTCTCTTGGTTCGGCCTACTGCTGGAGACCGGCCGCGGACAGGCTTTCGTGGCGCGCCAGTTGCCGGCGGGCGACGGCAAGTCCAGCGAGGCAATCTACGTGCAGACCGACAGCGTGGTGCCGATCCCCGCAGCCGGAGTTCTGCGCCCAACCACCAACCGCAATGGCTTGCGCGCGCTGCTGGCGTCCTGGGTAGGCATGTCCGACTACCTGCACGAGCCGCCGCCGGGCCAGACCAGGGATCCGCTGGCCGCCTCGATCAGCCACGCTCTCACCTTCTGCTTCCAGTCGCAGACCGAGATCGCACAGCGCAAGCACCTGTTCCACGGCTCAAGCGACCGCTTCGTGGCCCTGGCCATTAAAGACACCCTGCCTTACTTTTTAGGCGCCGTTACCGACGACTATGTCGCGCAGCAACAGGAACTCAAGCGCGTGCGCACCGAGATCCGGCAAATCGAGCGCAAGCTCGCGGAGGCCGCTGCGATCCGTGGGGAAGGTGTAGGCCGCGCCGACACGTTGCTGGCCGAGGCGAAAGCGGTCGGCCTGAGCACGCTCGACGACAGTGCGCCCTGGCAGGAGAAGATCGCGGCCCTGCGCACAATCCAGAATACCCCCGTGCCTTCGGCCGCCTCGGAAGCCGGTGAGGACGTCGAGTTCCGCCGCCTCTCCGACGTGCGCAGCGAGCTCGTGCGCGAGCAGCGCACGCTCCAGTCGACGCTGGAGCGTGCCCGTAATTTCGAAGGCAGCTCCAGGGGCTACTCCGCAGAGGCGCGCGAGCACACGGCCCGGCTCCAGGCGGTGACGGTTTTCGAGCACGATGCACCCGGACACGCCTGCCCGCTGTGCCTGCAGAACCTACCAGAAGCCTCGCAGGCACCCTCGATCGGCGATCTGCGCGCTGCACAGGACTACATCGGCGAGCGCAGCGGCGCGATGGACTCCGCGACGCCCCGCATCGCGACGGCTATCCAGGAAGTGGAGACCAAGCTTACCAACGTGCGCCGCCGCCTCGATGACAACCGTACCCTGCTCACGGCCGTCAAGCGCGGCAACCAGCGCCTGCAACTGGCCACAGACACCGAAGCCCGGCGCGCCATGGTCCTCGGACGAATCAGCCTGTACATGGAGAACATCCCGCAGATGCCGGACGTCAGCGAGCAGCAGGCTCGGCTGGCAGTGTTACGGGAGCAGGAGGCCCAGCTAGACGAGGCGGTCAGCACCGACACTATCCAGGCAAAGCTGGAATCCTGTCTCTCCAATGTCAACAAGCACCTGTCCGACTACGCCAAGCAGATAGACCTGGAATACTCGGATTCGCCGCTGCGCCTCGACCCGCGCAACCTGACCATCGTGGCGGACACGCCCGAGCGACCGGTGCCAATGCGCGAGATCGGCAGCGGCGAGAACCACGTGGGCTATCACATCGTCGCGCACTTGGCATTGCACACCTGGTTCGCCAGCCGCGGCCGCCCTGTGCCCTCCTTCCTGCTGCTGGACCAGCTCTCTCAGGCTCATTTTTCTCCCGACACTGTGCCGGGCAATGGTGTGACCCAGGAGAAGATCGACGCGGACCGCCGGGCCGTCAAACGCCTCTTCGGCCTGATCTTCGATGTCGTCGAGAGCCTGGAAGGCAAGTTCCAGGTGCTCATCACCGACCATCCGGACTTCAGCGACGACGCTCGATTCCAGGCGGCGCTGCGCGAGCGCTGGCGCGATGGGCTGAAGCTTGTTCCCGAAGACTGGCCACGCGCTGCTTGAGCACCACTAGCTGGCGCTAGGTGGGCCGTGTCGACGGGCACGAAGTACATTCCGCCCCACCCTCCTGCATTGCCCATCCAAATAACATGCAGCCACCCATTCGTGTTAATGCAACCCCAGATCTCTTCCCCTTGTCTTTCAAGGATATCGCCTCAGGTGTTTACTTCACCGAACTGAAGCTGCCCGCCGATGGCATCATCGACTCTGTGGAAGTAGTTGTTGACAGCAACATGCTTCGCGCGGTGCGTCAATCGCCGGCTCTTTTCAAGCGTCTAGGCTGGATCCTTGGGCCAGGCACGGTCATGCATGTCAATGTGGCGTACTTCGCATTCGAGCAGTTCATCGGCAACCAGAGTTCTGCTCTGCACAGACTGAGGGACTTCACCGAGCATCAGGCTCTGATGGGAAGCTTCCCCGTAGGTTTTGCCGAGTCATTCCTGAACAACTTGCCTACTCATGAGTCGGATATTCGACGCCTGATCGGCACTCTGGCCATCTATTTGTTTGTCTTGAGGTCGCTCTTCGAGCAGAAGATACCTATGGAGGACAAAACCCGTAAGTGGAGAGAACTCTTCCATAGCGATGTTCCCAAGCTGTCCGTGGTGTACGTGCTAGGCCTACTCTTCTTCCACGGTCAAGAAAACTCCCGACTCACCTTCACGGTCAGCGATCGCAAAGTACAGGCGTGGGCGGAACACTATCTCAGCGTGCGCGGAGAGGAGATCGGTGATCCACCCCGATGGGCTCGCAACAGGCTTTTCGACCTGATTCCACTCTACAGCGCACCTGCGCTCAACATCCAGGCGTTGGGGGGAAAGCCTGGGCGACTACTTACTGCCACCCAAGATACGTATGCCGCTGAGTGCTTGTACAGGCTGTTCGCCTTTTATGGTGAACAGCAAGCAGATGAGCCCTGGCATGTCATCATCAATTTCGACTGCCTGAAACCGAAGTCAGACCCGCTTTTCGAACAACTCCGAAGCGAATTCTTGTCAATCCGCGCCATGCAGACCGTCGAACATCGGAAAACCCGCGTCCGGAACTTGATCGACGCGTCTTTGCCCCTTCTGTCCCCCGACCGCAAGGCAGATCTCCTACGGACCTTGGACGAGTTTGCTATCTGGTCCTGGCTGGGGAAAGCAAGTAACTGTGAGCCATTCCAAGCCTCAGAGCCAAATAGCTGACGGACTCCAGGCGAGGAGCTACGAATCCAGGCCCTATCAGAACCAACTAGGACCGGGTGATACGACTGCGGCTACAGACGAATGCGAGGATCAAGTGCGGCGAACAGATGGGCTCTGTGCTGAGTGTTCCGCGCCGGTTTATCTGCACTGCCTGCGGGTGCCGCGCCGCTCCCGTATTGGTGACCGGCGATCCCCGCACGCAATGGTGCTCGAACGGACGCTCGAAAAACCTGTCAACGCTCTAGTAAGCGCGTAGGCAAGCCGCGCGCTCGCCTAGATTCTTATCTCGGTATCCACCAAGGCGAACAGGCGAGCGACTCGGCCATGCCCGTCACCTCAGCAACGCCAAGCCGCGATGTCTGCAGGCGTACAGCCTACGGTTACGACGGGCAGCCTGCCTTGGCCGATGACGCCCTCGATCCAGGCGCGGTGCACCATCACATTTGTGAACATGCTGGGGCGGTCCACATTGCTGCAGACCAGATGTCCCAGACTGACAATGCCAGCCTGGAACCGATTTGAACCGAGCGTCCCAACCAAGGGTCCGCCGCTATCACCACTGCAGATACCCCTTGCAGGGCTTTGCGCTGGTGCCCCAATGCACAGTTGATCCGCAGCCAAAGAGCTTGGCGCCCAAGCCTGATCACAAACGTTCTGCGCTACGGCGGTCAGATTCACTGACTGAAGCTCAGACGACGGTGCACCGCTGTTGCCCAGCGTCCCCCAGCCCGAAGCGATGAGTGGTGCCACAGCAGCAGCGGCACTGTCGGTCGGGATGAACAAGGCAGGCTGGGACAGCCTGCCCCCGGCCACGCGAACAAGCCCGATGTCATTGCCCATAGGAATGGGCTTGCCTGACCTAACCGCAGCAGTCTGCTCTCCCACCGGCATGCACTGGAAGCCCGAATGCGGCCGAACCGCCGTAGCGTTCAATTTGGGCAGACCTGGCTTGAGCTGCGCGTAGCCGCTGATCGCATAGAGGGTTGTGAACTTTCGGAGGTTGCACTCCCCGTCGTACAAGCAGTGCGCGGCCGTCAGCACCCAGCCATCCGCCACCACGGTGGCTCCGCACAGAAAGCCCCCCGGAAAGTCCAAGCCCTCGCGCAGCAGTGCGACCATGTATGTCGACGTACGTTTGTCGGCATCCTCACCGCCAACGACCAGCGGCCCGTAGCTTTTGGTCCCCATGGGTTCGACCTGGGCCGACAAACCGCAGGACCACATGCCAAGCACCAGGGACAATGCCATCTGGCCGAGCTTCATAAATTGCCGTCCGGATAGGGCGGTATGCGGCCGACAGCTCGGTAGGCATTGTTAGCCGTGTACCAAGCGGCTTGCCGCTTCATGCGCGCCTCAGTTACCTTGCTAACGGGCGCGCTGTCGGGCAGTTCGGCTAGTTCATTTTCCGCTAACTCCACCTTGTAGTCGGCATCAATAACAGCCTGCTGCAGCACACGGTCGGCGACATCGGCCGCGTCGCGCGCTTCTTTCGTCAGCGGCGGCAACTTGTTAACGATGACTTTGCTCACATCCGTCGCGCTTTCCGACAAGGCATTCCCCAGGAACTTGGCGACCTTACTCCCAGGAATCACCTCGGTCACCACCACCAGGCTAACTACCCGAGTGTGCGGTGTGGACTGATTTTTCAAGGAGGTCGGCTCAGTGCATTCGTGCCCGTCCGGATGAGGCGCAGCCATCTGCGCGGCACGCTCCTGGGCATCTGGCCAACATGCCACTCGAGCCCATTGAAGCCAGTCGTCCGATCGCTCGACCTCCTTCTTGGCTTGGTTGACAGCATCCAGCTTCTGATCCAGCTGCCAGTTACAGATCGCAGGGATTTCCCGTTTGGATTTCTCCAAGTCGCGATTTGCCGCTCGGACGGCAGTGCAGTATCCGTCCAGCTTTGCCAAATAGGGATCTCGGTATACGTTAGGCATGACCGGTGGTATCTTTCCGGCGGCGCGGTCGGCGGGCTCATTGTCGAACTGCAGCTTCGTGTCGAGGATCGACGCAGCCCGATCCTTGCTCGCCCAAGCAGACTCGACCGTGCTGATGTGTTTGGTGCCTTCCGCAGATAGCGGGGCCAGAGGAACATAGTCGGTCTCCGCGCCGTTCATCAGCGAATCCGTCAGCTTGTAGGTCTGATTGCTATTGACGCCCTTGAACGCCATGTGAACGGATGCGAAATGCGTCGATTGCCCAATACCTGTCAAGGTAACGGCAATGTCGTAGTCACGGCGATCACTGTTCCAGAACGAGCGCTCTCGCCAGTCCCCGATCTCGAAGTAGGCAGGTACCAAGCGGAACAACTTACCCTCCGGCGCCGTAACTACCGCAGCCATAAAGATCATTCGCGCGTTTTGATAGGCACCAACACGCGGAGCCAGAGGCCGCCAAGTATGTGGCTCAGCCGCCACCGGAGTCGCATTGAAGTTGTCCGCCTCTACGATGATCAGGCAGCGAGCATTGAGCGTGTTCTTCCGCTCGCGCAGGTAGTTGTAGAAATACGCGTCCGTTCTGGCGGACATGGCGTTCGGCCGGTCTTCGCCTGCCGCTTGTAGCTTCTTTGCGGCAAGGTCAACACCGCCAGACACAAGCTTAGGGACGATCACCGCGCCTATGGCCGCCAGGACGGCAGCGAATTTCTGGGGAGCTTGGCTCGCCTCCGCAGGCAAGCCCTTGGGGCAAGTTCCATTGAACCACTCCGCGCGAATCTCAGTATCCGCAAAGCTGGGAACGGTAGCCGACGCGACGGCCAGGACCAACAAAAGCCTGAAAAAGTGTCCAAGGGAACGCATTCGGCCCTCCTATTGTTCGAGTCACACTTCAGCAGCGCCCACTGCGTTGATACGCCGCAAATGACAATTACACTCCGTACATAATGAAACATTAAATCCGTATCGCCGTCAATCACCTTACCCCACCAGCCAGATCGACCGGGTACCTGCTTTGAATAGGCCCCACCAGTTCACGACCGTGTGGAAACAATCGAAATCCGTCGCTCAAATCACGCGCGCGACCTAGTCGAATCGACGAAGCAGAGTTCTTGGCGCGCAGCTACAAAAGAGAAATCAGCGGAGCAAGAGGCGGCGCATAAACTGTTCCGATCGTCAAGGGAGGATTACGTGAGTCAACGAATTGAGCCCGCGCCTTCAGGGCTTTCGCATGTTGCCGATCTTGCACTGCGACTACACGAAGAAAGGCAGCCAGAGCTTCGCGTGGACCTGCAAGCAGGGCAAATACTGACAGAGATCGATTTGCCAAAGGGCTGCAATTTGGTAGATGGGACAATCGAGTTCGAATCGCTCGAGGCGCGCAACGTAATCGTTGCAGCAGCCGTCTATGAGCGTTTTTTCCCCTTCGTCGACATTGACGCCAATGAGCTGTTCGAGCGCGCCTGCAAGCTGTGGCGCAAGGAGATCGGTCGCAGCGACCAGGCATCAGGGCGCTTGCTCGCACTTGCATCTGGGAACGTCGACGTGCTCGTAGCCGGAGCACGGCGGATTCGATCTGGTTCGAATGTGTTCGACGTTCTGCACCTCGTCGAAGCTGCCCTGCCCTACCTGAACAACCTCGCAGTACCATCAATCATCGACCTGATTGCAGCGAAATACGAGCCGACTAAGAATGACATGGTCGCCGGAAGGATCAACAGAGTCCTAGAAGAGTGGCTTGAAAAGAAGCCAGACGTCGCGCGAGAGCTGCATAGCAAAATCCTCGAAGACCTGTCCGAGGCGACCTCAAGCCTGCTGGGCAACGCAGTCGTCGCGTTGTCCAAATCCGACTATGCAGCCGGCGTCGAAATAGCTAGGACTGATGCTCGATCCGACGTACTCATGCAAGCACAGGTTGGCACTTGGACGCTTGGGCGTTTGCTCCTGGATGAGCACGCGCCACCGGAAGCAATCAACGTCGTGGTGGAAGCCGTGATTCACCTGATCGGGAGCGAGCAGCCTGAGCTCAGGTCGCAGGCAATTAGAGCTTCAGTTGACGCAATGCACACGACTTCAGCGTTTGACTCTCTCTTGCTAAGCCTGGCCGAAGGTGGCGACCAAGATGTGCTCTGCGCCGCAGCCTCAGCCCTATTCCTCAAGAGCAAAGAAATTGGTGAGCGTGGCCTCACGCAACGCTGGCTCCAGCTGCTAACGGCGTTAAAGCCCGAGTTCAAAGGCGCGATCCGAGACCTAGACTACGCGATGTCGCAGTTGCTCTCTGAGCCAGGGCATGGCGAGATGATAGTTTCGACGCTAGGACAGTGGATCGCCAATCATGGCCCGCAAGTCCCCATCGACTCGGGCACAGCCGAACTCTTCAACGACACGCTTCACGCACTGTCCAATCTGGAGGCAAACTGGTCATCGCTCGTAACGGACTGGTTGCTAAGCGATAAACAAACACACGCTGCAGCGTTGGCTGGGATCCTTACCCAATTCAGCCACCATGCGCCAACGAAGATCAAACTCGACAAGAGCCGTTTGGACAAGCTTTCGACTGACGATCTTTTGTTCCTCGCAAGGCGCATGTTGGGCTACGTCCACGACAGAGCACAAGTGACATCGCTAGCCCTATCAATGCTTCAATCGAACGACGCAGAGAAACGCATTTACCCGGTACTGCGCCCGCTGCTTGTCGAGGAAATCGGCTATGACTATCCACGGAGTACTGCCGATGCTCTGCACAAGGCGGCGCAGGAGATGTCATCGGTAGGCAATCGGGACTTCTTGCGGGCGGCGGCAGACGCCATCAACCAAGTCACTGAGGCGCAGAGCGCTTTGCCCTCTATCAATGAACTTCGCCCGCCCACAAGGCTGCGCAGGCTTTTTTCTCGAGCGCGTGCGAAGCAGATGGACAATTCGTTCGAAGAGGCAAACAAGAACTCCATCTGGCGACAAATTGCCACACATATCCCCCTCAAGGCGGGGGCGGGGACTTTCAACTACCGAGACTCCAGCTACGGTCCATCGATGAAGCTCTCATCAGTGTCTCATTCGATCGAATTGCCGAGGCGCGAGGCTTTCGATCCGATCGGCAACTCGATTCGTCATCTCGGGTTTAGACTTGCCAAGCGAGACGATACATGAGACTGATTGTTTCGCAGTTCCTACGCACGTTGCGGGAGCGTGATGAGTTCGATCGACTGCTGCCCGACCTGTTGATGGCAATGGGCTACGTTCCGCTTGCGAAACCCCAAACCGGCGTTCGACAGCACGGTGTCGACCTGGCCGCCGTAGGCAAGTCGCTCGCCGATGGTACGGACGAGATGCTTCTCCTGGTCATTAAACAAGGAGATCTGGGACGGCGCGATTGGGACAACGGTGAGCCGACTTCGGTCCGCCCCAGTCTCAATGAAGTGCTGGACGTCTACCTGACGAAGCTTGTGGCACCGGAACACAGCGGACTACGAAAGACCATCATTCTCGCGACAACCGGGGATCTGAAGCAGGACGTCGAGATGAATTGGACGGCGTTCAAGGAACTGAACGCAGCAAAAGCAAATTTCGACTTCTGGGGAGCGGATCGGGTGTCTGATTTGATCGAGCGGTACCTGCTTGATGAGAACCTCTTTGCGCCAGGCGATCGATCCGATCTTCGCAAGTCACTTGCATTGGCCGCCGACCCGGAGTACGACTTCCGTGACTTGAATCGCCTGCTGCTTCGGCAGCTGGGCCTGACGGCCGATGGCAAAGTAGAGAAACCGGACATCAATCTCAAGCAATTGCAGAAGGCCTTCCGGCGTGCGCACCTCGCAGCGCAAATCTGTGCACGATGGGCCCAAGCAGACGGTGACTCACGACAAGCACTTTGGGTCAATGAGCGAGCCCTTCTGTGGGCATGGCACAGAGTGCAACTCGTGAACGCCGACGATCGATCCAAACTCTATCCAGCGATCGCCGGAATGTGGGATTCTTACATCCACGCTGCGGCTCGATACTTCGAAGTGATAGGACCACATCTTCAGGTGCGCGATGGCATGGCTGGGTATGGTAGCGAAGGGGCTGCATTCTCCGTTGTCCTTTTTGAGCATATTGGCCTTATTGGCTCGGTAGGTCTCGCCTGCTGCTTGAAGCAAGGCAACAGCGAAGCGGAAGATGCGACCATTAGCGCCAATGTCTCAACAGTAGCTGATAGTCTATGTGCTCTCATTGAGAACCACGGAGCAGGCGCTTCACCACGTCTTGACCGGCACATCATTGACATATCTCTGGCGCTGATGTTCCTGGTACTCGCAGGACGACGCGAGCAGGCCGAGAGTTGGGTTGCGGAGATTGCCAAACGTTTGGACTACTGCTTCAAGATGCGGGCAAGGTTTCCTGTTTCTTCGGATTCACTCGAAGATCTGGTGGAGCTGGAAGTCAATCAGAAGGACGTCGGCTTGGCGCAGAAGCTGATGCGCACATCTTGGTCACTTGCGACAGTTGCGGCTTGGTGCGTGATCCTAGAACTGGATGAACACTACGCAGCACTTTCGCAAGGCGTGTCGGAGCCCTATAAGGATGTTTGCGCCCAGCTGTGGCATCCGACCGGTGACTGGCCCACGTACTGGTACTTCGGTGGATCGCTGAACCATGGGGAAACCGAGGCACCATACGTTCTACCGTCCGCAATTGATGAAATGCGCAAACGGATGACCGATTTCATGGCCCTAAAGAACTATGACTGGGCTGGATCATCACCGAGTCGTGACGTAGGCATCTGGGCTATCGATTTCATCGCCTGTCGGCACTTTCGAACACCGGTTCCGGCATCGGCATGGTATCGACTGATAACCTTGAATTCTCAACAGGTCCCAGAAGCATAGATCGCCAAAGCGGATGCTGTCCGCCTTGCTAACGCTCCGGTTCCAGACAGCTTAGAGTTCTGTGTGCTGGCATCCCATCCCCATGAAAGGCTGCTTTCTGCACCGGTGGATCAGTACCACCCGTACCTCATTGCGATTCCCCTGCACGCTGCGATATCCAGTGATGTACCGATCTGAGCGACCAAGAGGCTGCGCGCGGCCCGATCTTGATCGCACGCGGAAACTCTCCCTGAGACATCTGGTCGTAGAGCGCCGAACGACACAGGCCCGTCAGACGAAGAACCTCGGGCAGTCGCACAAGACGGTCTTCTTTTGCGATCGAAAACAACGTACCGGGAGCGTCGCCATCCAGCAAACAAATCGCTTCTCGAAGGAATTGCGCAGCACGGTCCAGCGCATCTTTTTCGCGGTAGGGCCGTCGCCCCTGTATCCCGCTCTCACGGCTGTTTGGTGGCATGGTGTCCCCTTTTGGATACGTCACATTTCATCGCCATGGCCGCAGGATGCCAAAGAAGTCCGGTAGCTCCAACCTACCGAGACGCAACGCAGCGTGCGCTAGACATGTCCCAGCACAATCGACGGTTGCTGCTTCCTCAGCACCAAGCTGTGCTCGACCTTGTCCCAGTACGCCGCGACACTCTTCGTCGGATCGCTTGTGGAGTGTCCGAACCGAGCGGACCTCGCTAGCTTGTGAGGACCCCATTGGTTAGAAGAAATAATGTGGGAGCAAGGTAATTCATGAAGGCCATTTCAGCTATCCAGCGGATCTGTGTTCGAGCAGTTCCCACAAAAAGCAACCCAAAGTACTTTGAATGGGAGCACGCCTCCATTTGCATGTTCATTCCGGAAGCCGACCGGGGATTGGCACTCGTCAAAGCTCGGCAAGAGCTGATCCGCCGACATTGGACGTTCATCAAGTACGAAGACAGATCGACACTGATCGAAGCACGCGTCCGGGAAGAAGGAGGTGCGGTGCTAGAAGCGTTCAAAGAGGCGTTGCGCGGTCGTGTGTTCTTCAAGGTATTCATTGACACCTTCGGCAGCGGCAGCAAGGACCGACAGACAATGCTTCCTGCCCGCATCACGGAAGACTTCATCGACGAAGTCATCATCAAAGCGGGTGGAGCGCGCTTGGACACTGCGGGGATCACGCCAGGCATCCGCAACGCGGACTACCTCCTGGGGCGGTACATTTTCGAACTGAAAGATCTCCAGGAGGAGGCGATGAGCAAGGGCCCTCACCAAGAAAGGCTTGCGCAACTTTTTCGTCCCTACGCACGAGGAGAAGCGTGGGTCACGATCAACCCCGCTATGCTGTCGAAGTCAGATTTTCGCGAGTATCTGAATATCTTGGGCCGCCCCATTCAAGGACACGTTCGCTCTGCGGCCAAGCAGATCAAGGAGACAAAGAAACTTCTTGGTCGCGACGATCTGCTGGGTGGACTCCTGCTTCTAAACACCGGCTTCGGGACATACCCTCACGACGAGTTCTCCGCCCAAGTCGAGCGCTATGCCCGCAAGGACACAAGCGAGTTCAACGCGGTAATGACAGTCAGCGCGTGGTCGCAGACCAATGGCTTCGACACATTTGCGTTCTACAAGATATCCCCTCAGGAATCACAGGAGGAGGAAATCGTAGCCTTTCAGCAGGCTTTCAGCGATTGCTACATGGCCATGATGACAAAATTGATCCAGGGGGCACTGCCGGCTGCCGCAGCCAGCGCACCAGCCAGCCGTTCGATCGGTTTCGCAGTCGATGGCATTGACTTCGCGTGGGAGGCCCCGCGCATTCCGCTGCCATGGGAGCGCGATGCAAAGTAGCAAGTCGAGCATCAGGTGGACCATGAGCCGTCTCCATGCGTCAATGAATCGCAGCCTTAGGGCCTTATTGCGCAAGCGGCCTATGCCCGGATTGGACTTACTCTTTCCGATAGATCTATAGACCAGGCATGATTTATTCATGAACTTGTATTGATTTCATGACTCCAAAGTTCATGGAAAAAGAAGATGCACGCAAGCAGTCGCGGGAAGTACTGCATGAGCGTCGCAAGCAGGTCATCCGC
>NZ_JAMXAX010000100.1 GCF_023913775.1 Acidovorax facilis | reverse complement strand
TGGAAATCGGGCCTCAAGGCCCTGCGAACGGCCCAAATGGGCGGCGCAAGAGGCCACAAAATCCAAAAAATGGCGTCTTCCGCGTTCGCGCGGGAAATTTCGAGGGCTTGTTCAGCGTAGCCTTAAAGTCAAGCAGCAAAAAAGAATATGGCTGCTTTGTCCTGGGTAAATCGGATTTCTTAACGGTCCGTACTCAGTCGCAGGGGCACAGGATCGACCCCACCCCGTCGAAAAACAACATCAATTCGGGGGGATTTCGATTCCCACATTCGTTACCCCGTTTTCTGACGATGCAAAGGGCTTTCCCTGGTGCATGCGTGCAATAGCTCCTACTATGGCCAACCCAAGGCCATGGTTACTCTGCCCATGACTACGAGCCGGATCTGCACGGAAGAATCGGTCAAACAGCTGCGGGAGTAGCTCGGGATCGATAGTGCTGCCGTAGTTGGTGACACTGATCAACACACGGCCCTCATCGATAGTTCTGAGGTTGACTTGGACGATTGAGCCAGGGTTCGCGTATCGGGTGGCGTTGCCGAGCAAGTTCGACAGGGCCCGGCGCAACAACGGCACGTCGAAAGCGCCATGCGCATCGCCGACCACCTTAGCGGTGAGACCAGCCTCGGCCAGTGCCGCTTCGTGGTAATCCAGTACGTCAGCAGCCACTGATGCAAGAGTCGCAACGGGGGCCCGACGTGCTCCCACACCCCGATCCGCCTGGGACAGGAACAGCATGTCATTGACGATGCCCGTCAGGCGGTGCAGCTCCTCCAAATTGGACGCCAGCACCTCGCGAATATCCGCCTGCTCAGGGCGCAGCAAAGCCAGTTCATTATTGGCAATGAGCGTGGCCAAAGGCGTGCACAACTCATGCGCCACGTCCGCATTGAAGCCTTCCATCTGGGAGTAGGCCTTCTCAATGCGAACTAGGAGCGCGTTGAACTGGTCGATCAGAGGCACGAGCTCAAGGGGCTGCTCGGCGCTGTCGAGACGTTGATGCAGATTGTCAGCCGATACTGCACGCGTCTGGCTGGCCAGTCTTCGGACAGGCGCCAGGCCCAAGTTGACCAGGGAGAATCCGCCCAGTGATACGACGACGGCCCCACCGATGGCCGCGACCAGCAAAGTAAGAGCCAGTCGGTGCAACAACTGGTTGTCGGTTTGGATATCCAGCGACAGCTGGACGCGCAAGTTCTTTGGGAGAGTCTGGTCCGCAGTCTGTGCTACTTCGAACTGCCGTTGGCGCCAAACCGTCTTCGCATTCTGGTTGCGGGTGTGGGCGTAGATAACCATCCCGTCCGCCTGCGCGACTTCGAGCGACAGATCTCCGTGCCCCACAAGGAAGTCATCAAGTTTGTGCGCAAGGTCTTCCGAATCCCCATGCTCCTTGCCATCTCCCAGCAAATGCCGAATGACGTATTCCTTTTGCGCCAGCGTTTCCTCTTGCCGATCACGAAAGTTGAACTCGGTCACCAGATACACCGCCAGACAGACCACCCCGAGTCCGGCAAAGCTCTGCAGCGCCAGCCACCAAGACAACCGCTGGCGCAATGAGCGATGTTGGGCCAGCTCCTTCATCCGTTGCGGTCCTCCATCACGTATCCCATGCCGCGAATGGTGTGGAGCAGCGCAGTGCCAAACGGAACATCGATCTTGGTACGGAGGCGCCGGATCGCGACTTCCACTACGCTGGTATCGCTATCGAAATTCATGTCCCACACCTGCTCAGCGATCTCAGTGCGAGAAAGCACTTCGCCTTTTCTTCTCAGAAACAGAGTCAGCAGCAGAAACTCCTTCGCAGTCAACTCCAAGCGCTGGCCACACCGGGACGCTTTGCGCCGTACCAGGTCTAATTCCAGGTCGCCCAACCGCAGTTGCGTGGGCTCTGCGGCATCCCGCGCGCTATGGGTCCGCCGCAGCAGCACCTGGATGCGGGCGCTCAGTTCGGAAAACGCAAAGGGCTTGACCAGATAGTCGTCGGCACCGGTCTTGAGTCCCAACACCCGATCCTCGACGCTGACCCTTGCTGTCAACATCAAGACCGGGGTCTGCTTGGTCTTGCGAAAGGCCGTTAGAAGGCTGAAGCCGTCGATCCCTGGGAGCATCGCGTCCAAGACCAGCAGATCGTGCACGCCTTCCAGAGCCATGTGCAGGCCATCCACCCCGTTGTGCGCAATGTCCACCACGTAGCCGGCCTCTCCCAGGCCCTTGCGCAGGTACTCAGCCAGCTTGACTTCGTCTTCGATGAGCAGAATTTTCATGCTGCCATTCTCGAAGAATGCGGTCAGTTCGTAGTTTACAAATTTGTAATCTGGCTGTTGGCGCCGTGTCGCGCGCGGATTTTTACAGTGTCTCCGTGTCGAAAGGCATAGTCCCGGCAGATCGCCGAGGGCTAACTGATATCAAGGGACAACACCATGACTGCTCGCAAACCCCTCGCACTCACTCTGATCGCCTTCGCAATTGCGGCTCCAGGATTTTCATCTGCCTCGTCGCTGTACCATCCGGCTGGTGGCGAAGTGGGCATGACCACACATCCCGACCACATGCAGAGCGCGATGTCCCGTGGCGATGTGCTTCAGGCTGTCGAAGTAGCGCGCAAGGATGGCACGCTGGCAATCCTTTCGCGCGGAGGTGCGCTGCCAGTCAAAGCAACAGGCTCAACAAAGACGCGTGAGCAGGTTCAACAGGAGTTTCTCAACATGTCGGCAGCTGAAAAGAAGGCGCTTCTGGACATGAACGGCGGCGCTCGCTGATTTCCCAACCCAGTGCCCTTCAGCGGCCATCAAAGCCTCAGTGCGCCCTTCATGACGCATGCTAGACTTCAAAAATGCGCCGATTGATCGCCGTTCTTATGCTTGCATTGCTTCCGTTCCAGTTCAGCTGGTCTGCGGTGGCTGCCTATTGCATGCATGAGAGCTCAGCCGCGCAGTCTCAGCACCTTGGGCATCACGAACACAAGCATGAAGCCAAGGGCGGGAATGGTCAGGCCGAAAAGTCCAGCCAGGGAACCGATGCATTTGATGTTGACTGTTCAGTCTGTCATGGCGCGGGTATCGGGGCCTTGAACTGGTCAGATGCAAAGCCAGCCTTCGCCCATGAAAGCCGCGTGGAGCCTCCTTCAGGCAAGCGCCTGCTGGCTGTAACCCCCACGCCCCCAGACCGCCCTCAGTGGTCCGTCCTCGCCTGATCGGCGGGGGCATCTCACTTTTCTTTTTCAGTCTTGTCCGCCATCGCGGCGGAAGCAGTTGCGTGTGTTGCAGCTGAAGTGACTGACGAGTTGCCAGGCAGCTGCACGGTTGCCAGTCCGCCGATTCCCTCGTGTTTTGAAATCACTGGAGAATCGGATGTTCAAGGGTACTTACCTTCAAGAGATGCCGCACGCATGGCGCGGCGGTAGGAAGATCAAGCTCGCGGCAGGCGCCGCAGCTATATGGCTGAGCGCCTCGGGCGGTGCCTTTTCGCAGGGCTTGCCACCAGGGCACGTCGTTGGAGAACGAGCACCTCAGGCTGCTGCAGCCGCCACTGCGGAGCCATTGTCGTTGGCCAAGGCCATCGAATTGGCCCTGGAGGGAAATCCGGAGGTGGCTGCGGCGAAACGCCAATGGGAGGCAACCGAAGGACAGGTTCTTCAAGGACGCTCGCGCCCCAATCCAGAGCTTGCGTACTCCCTGGAAGACGCACGCTCCAAGACGCGTACGCAAAGCTGGCAACTCAATCTTCCCTTGGAACTGGGTGGGAAACGTGCGGCGCGCACCAAGGCGGCCGAAAAATCGCGCGAGCAAGCGCAAGCCCAACTCGCCGAGCTGAAAGCTACCGTGCGGGCCAATGTCGCTGCCGCTTACTTTGATGTTCTGACTGCGCAGGAACGATTGGTACTGGCCAGAGACAGCGCAGCGTTGGCCAAATCCTCAACGGATACCGTGGCAAAGCGTGTAGCTGCTGGCAAAGTATCCCCTGTGGAAGAGTCCAAGGCCCGGGTTGCAGAAGCCGGCGTCCGCGTCGAACTCGCCCAGGCAGCGAGCGAACAACGCAATGCTCTGTCCCGCCTGTTCGCGCTGTTGGGACGGATCGACACGCCTTTCACCGTCCTGGAGGGCAAGGCCGAGAACCTGCCCTCGGTCCCGAGCCTCGCCGATCTCCAGCCCCTGATTTCTTCTGCGCCAGGCGTGGTACTTGCGCGAATCGAGGTGGATCGGCGCAAGGCCTTGACCGACCTGGAACAAAGCAAACGCGTCCCCGATGTCACCGTCAGCGTCGGCATGCAGCGCAGCAACGAGACGCAGCGCAACGTCCTTCTTTTCGGGGTCTCTGTGCCTCTTCCCGTCTTCGACCGCAACCAAGGCAACCTCCTGGAGGCGCTGAAACTTGAGGACAAGGCCCGCGATGAGCTGCAAGCAGCCACCGTGCGCCTGCACAGCGAAGTGGCGCAGGCACGAGAGCGCCTTTCCACGATCACCGCAGAGGTTCAGTCACTGCAGCAGGAAGTTCTGCCCGGTGCGAAGTCGGCCTATGACGCCGCCACCATTGGTTTCGAGAACGGTAAGTTCAATTTCCTGGAAGTGCTCGATGCCCAACGCACTTACTTCACCGCCAAATCCCAGTACCTCAAAGCCCTTGGCGAAGCACACCGTGCAGCGGCTGATATCGACCGCCTGCTCGGGGCCAGCATGGTTTCCGGCCTGATCGCAACGCAACACTGAGCATGACCATGAACATGAACTCCAGCAAATCCACCATCAGTAAAAAACACCTGATCGCCATTGCAGTAGTCCTCGCACTAGGGGTCGGCGCGGGAACCTTCATCTTGCAAGGTGGCGGCAAGCCCAAAGCCGCAGCCACCGAGGACGATGGCCACGGTCACGGCGGCCACACCGAGGCCAAGGGGCACGGCGACGGCGAGCACCATGGCAAGGGTGGCGAAAAGGGCCACGACGATGACAAGGGGCATGCCGATGGTGAACACCACGAAAAGAGCGAAGCCAAGGGCCCACATGGAGGTACCGTGTTCAAGGAAGGCGACTTCAGCTTGGAAGCGTTGTTGTCTGAAGACGGTGGCGAGCCTCGACTGCGAATCTGGCTGTCCGACAAAGATAAACCGCTGCCCCTGAATGCTGCAACGGTCACGGCAACTGTGAACCGCCCGACAGATGAAAAGCAGAAGCTGACGTTTACCACTGAAAAGGACAGTCTGGTCAGCCGCGAGATCGTTGCGGAACCCCACGCGTTCGACATCGAGATCATCGCGCAGACTGCCACAGAGCCCTTCATGTTCGTGATGAGCAAGGAAGAAGGAAAGATCGAACTGAGCGATGTCCAGATCAAGGCTGCATCCATCAAGGTGGACTCTTCGATCAAAGCCAACATCAAGACAGCGTTGCTCCTTCCCGGCGAGATACGCTTGAACGAAGACCGCACGTCTCACGTTGTGCCCCGGCTTGCGGGAGTCGTGGAAAGCGTCAATGCCAGCTTGGGTCAAGTGGTCAAGAAAGGACAAGTCTTGGCGGTGATCGCGAGCCCGACTGCTTCCGAGCAACGCAGCGAGCTGCAGACGGCCCAAAAGCGCTTAACGCTGGCAAAGACCACCTACGAGCGAGAGAAAAAGCTGTGGGAGCAGAAGGTGTCTGCCGAGCAGGACTACCTGCAGGCCAAGCAGGCCTTGAGCGAAGCAGAAGTTGCTGTCGCCAACGCCCATCAGAAGCAGAGCGCCATGGGGTTGTCTGCCTCGTCAGTATCTGGACTCAATCGCATAGAGCTGCGTGCGCCCTTTGACGGCATCGTCATCGAAAAGCACCTGAGTCTCGGCGAAGCCGTGAAGGAAGATGCTGCGGTTTTCACCATCTCGGACCTTTCCCAGGTGTGGGCCGAGATCAATGTTCCGGCAAAAGACTTACCAGCGGTGCGTGTGGGTGAAAAGGTCACGATCAAGGCCACCGCCTTTGACGCCTCCGCTACAGGCACTGTCGCTTTTGTAGGAGCGCTCATTGGCGAGCAAACCCGCACGGCAAAAGCCCGCGTGGTTCTTGACAACCCCAAGGGCGCTTGGCGCCCCGGCCTGTTTGTCAATGTTGAGGTGGTGTCCGAAGAAACGGTAGCGCCTGTAACCATCTCGGCCGACGCTGTCCAAAACGTCGGGGAAAAGCCGGTGGTCTTCCTCAAGGTTGATGGAGGCTTTCTCGCTCAACCCGTGAAGCTGGGCCGAAGCGATGGCAGGCGGGTCGAAGTCCTCTCGGGTCTCAAAGCCGGTATGCCCTACGCCTCGACCGGCAGCTTCGTCGTGAAGTCTGAACTCGGCAAGGGATCTGCCGAACACACGCACTGATCGCGGAGCGCATACATGTTTGAAAAACTCATTCGATTCTCTATCGAGCAGCGATGGTTGGTGCTTCTAGCGGCCCTGGGCATGGTGGCGCTTGGCGTCTTCAGCTACCAAAAGCTGCCTATCGATGCGGTCCCTGACATTACGAACGTCCAGGTTCAGATCAACACCCAGGCCGCAGGCTACTCGCCTTTGGAGACTGAGCAGCGGGTTACATACCCCATTGAGACGGTCATGGCTGGCCTGCCAAACCTGGAGCAGACCAGGTCGCTTTCGCGGTACGGTCTGTCGCAGGTGACCGTCATTTTTAAAGACGGAACCGACATCTATTTTGCTCGCCAGCTCGTCAACGAGCGCATCCAGGAGGCGCGCGACAAGCTGCCTGCCGGCATCACGCCAGCGCTGGGGCCCATCTCGACCGGCCTGGGCGAAATCTATCTCTGGACTGTCGAAACCAAGGACGGGGCGAAGAAGCCCGACGGCTCGCCCTATACCGCGACAGACCTGCGCGAGATTCAGGACTGGATCATCAAGCCACAGCTGCGAAATGTTCCTGGCGTGACCGAGATCAATTCCATTGGCGGCTTTGCCAAGGAATACCAGATCGCGCCCATCCCTGAACGCCTGGCTTCTCTCGGCGTGACACTGCAGGATGTGGTCACTGCGCTGGACCGCAACAACGGCAATGTGGGCGCGGGCTATATCGAAAAGCGTGGCGAGCAGTATCTGATTCGTGCACCTGGTCAGGTGAAGTCGCTGGAAGACATCGGTAACGTGATCCTCAGCAGCGCCAACGGTGTTCCTGTGCGCGTTCGCGACGTGGCAGAAGTTGGCCTTGGCCGGGAACTGCGCACAGGTGCTGCAACAGACAACGGACGCGAAGTGGTCCTCGGCACGGTGTTCATGCTGATCGGCGAGAACAGCCGGACTGTCTCGCAGGCGGTGGACAAGAAGATGTTGGAAGTCAACAAGAGCCTCCCAGAGGGGGTGCACGCGGTGACTGTCTACGACCGTACCGTGCTTGTTGACAAAGCCATCAGTACGGTGAAGAAGAACCTGCTGGAAGGCGCGGTTCTGGTGATCGTGATCCTGTTCCTCTTTCTGGGCAACATCCGTGCCGCCATCATCACGGCAATGGTCATCCCCTTGTCGATGCTTTTTACCTTCACGGGTATGGTTCAGTACAAGGTGAGCGCCAACCTGATGAGCCTGGGAGCGTTGGACTTCGGCATCATCATCGACGGAGCGGTGGTGATCGTTGAGAACTGCGTACGGAGACTTGCCCATGCACAAGCGCACCACGGTCGGCCACTGACGCGGGCTGAGCGCTTCCATGAGGTGTTTTTGGCATCCCAGGAGTCAAGGCGTCCATTGCTGTTCGGACAGCTCATCATCATGGTGGTGTACCTGCCCATCTTCGCGCTGACAGGCGTTGAAGGGAAGATGTTCCACCCCATGGCATTCACGGTGGTCGCGGCACTGCTGGGCGCCATGGTTCTGTCGGTGACATTCATCCCCGCAGCGGTGGCCCTGTTCATCGGCAATCGGGTCAGCGAGAAGGAAAACTTCCTGCTGGGCCATGCCAAGCGCTTGTATGGTCCACTGCTCGACCGTGTCATGGCCGCCAAGGCGGTCGTACTGACCGCAGCTGCAGTTGCGGTGATCTTGTGCGGGTTGATCGCCACGCGTATGGGCAGCGAGTTTGTACCCAATCTCAATGAAGGCGACTTTGCGATCCAGGCGCTGCGCATCCCAGGCACCAGCCTTTCCCAGTCAGTCCAAATGCAGCAGCAAATTGAAAGGACCTTGAAAGAGAAATTCCCCGAGATCGAGCGCATCTTCGCCAGAACCGGTACTGCGGAGATTGCCTCGGACGCCATGCCGCCGAACATTTCGGACGGGTACATCATGCTCAAGCCAATGGCCGAATGGCCCGAACCTCGAAAAACCCGCGACGAATTACTCGCGGCGATTCAGGAAGTCACCGGGAAAATCCCGGGCAACAACTATGAGTTCTCCCAGCCCATTCAGCTGCGCTTTAACGAGCTGATCTCCGGGGTGCGCAGTGACGTAGCCGTGAAGATCTTCGGTGACGACATGGATGTCCTGAACAAGTCCGCAGAAGAAGTCTCCGCAATGCTGCAGAAGATTCAGGGCTCCTCTGAGGTGAAGGTTGAGCAGACGACGGGGCTTCCGATGCTCACCGTGAACATCGACCGCCAGAAGGCTGCTCGCTATGGTCTGAACGTTGCCGACATTCAAGACACCGTGGCCACCGCTATCGGTGGACGCGAGGCCGGCACTATGTTCGAGGGCGACCGCAGATTCGACATCCTGGTTCGTCTGCCTGAATCCCTGCGCAACGATCTCGAAGGGATGAAGCGCCTTCCTATCCCGCTGCCGCGTTCTGCCAATGGGACAGAGGCCAAAACGAACTTCATCCCGCTGGGCGAGGTAGCAACATTCGAGCTTGCTCCTGGCCCCAACCAGGTGAGCCGAGAAAACGGCAAGCGCCGCATCGTCGTGAGCACCAACGTGCGCGGGCGCGATGTGGGCTCTTTCGTCGCAGAGGCTGAGAAAGGCCTGGCCCAGATCAAGATTCCTACCGGCTATTGGACGAGCTGGGGCGGAACCTTCCAGAACTTGCAGTCGGCCACGCAGCGCCTGCAGATCGTCGTGCCGGTGTCCCTGCTGCTGGTTTTCGTGCTGCTGTTCGCTATGTTCGGCAACGTCAAGGATGGTCTGCTGGTCTTCACTGGCATCCCATTCGCTTTGACGGGGGGGCATCCTGGCGCTTTGGCTTCGCGACATTCCGATGTCTATCTCTGCGGCGGTCGGCTTCATCGCGCTTTCTGGGGTGGCCGTGCTCAATGGTCTGGTGATGATTTCGTACATCCGCAGCTTGAGGGAAGGCGGTGTGGGTCTTGACGAAGCAATCCGTGACGGCGCGCTCACCCGGCTACGGCCGGTTCTGATGACTGCCCTGGTGGCCTCGCTGGGCTTCATTCCAATGGCCATTGCGACAGGCACCGGCGCTGAAGTCCAGCGTCCCCTGGCCACCGTGGTGATCGGCGGAATTCTCTCGTCCACGCTGCTCACGCTTCTCGTGCTGCCGATTCTTTACCGTCTGGCCCACCGGCCCGATGAGGAAGATGAGGACGTGTCCGCTGAGCCCTCGCATCCCCCAGACGTGTCCGCGTCCGCGTAGTTGAAACGGTCCCGCTCGCTGATCGTGGGGCCGTCCCTTTTCTCCAACCCCAAAGGAACTGTCATGAAACTCTCCCAACTCATTCTCGCAGTGGCGGTGTCGGCCTGCGGCACGGCGTTCGCTGCTGACAACCATGGTCACGACATCAAACCGATGCACGGTGGTGCTGTCGCCGAAGCCAAGGAGGTCGAGTACGAACTCGTCGCCAGCGCCGACAAGCTGCAGCTCTATATGCGCGACCATGGAAAGCCAGTTGCCGTGGCGGGAATGACCGCCAAGGTCACGCTGCTGGCAGGCAGCGAGAAACAGGATGTCCAGCTCCAAGCCGGTGACGGCAAGCTGGAAGCCGCGGGCAGCTTCAAAGTCCCCGCCGGTACCAAAGCCGTCGTCGCTGTCTCGAAGGCCGGCAAGTCGGTTGCCTCTGTTCGTTTCACGCTGAAGTAATACGAAGCCTGGCTGGGGGGATCGCCCTCGCGACGCCCCAGTGTTGATCCACTTTCAGCAGTCCGTTCACGTCAAAGAAACTGACTACATAGTTGCGAGTTCGGTCAGCCCATCGGCAATATGCCTTTGCTGGATGCAAAAAGGAGCGATCCATGTCAATGCAGGCGGCACAGGTCGCGCCTTTTGCCAAACTGTTCTGGATTTGGATCGGCTTGTTGACCTCCGTGTTTGTGTTTTGGAGGCTGCGGCGTATCTGGCTCAAACGCCACCCGCCAATGGCGGTGAGAGTCAAGTACAGCCGACGCTTGGCCAAGAGACTGAGGGATCGACAGGCAATGCGTTTGAAATACCGAAATACACCGAAATCGCGGCACCGCCAGATGCAATCCAAGGAGGCAGACCGTGGGTAAAAGTGCCGGAGTCGCTGACAAACCTGCAGTCGCTGATCAACAACCTCCACAGCAAAGAATCAGATCCATGACAAAAATTCCTCCACATTCAGGCACCCGCCGCCTCTGCGTGATCCTGACTTCTGCGCTGGTTGCTAGCTTGCTGGCGGGTTGTGCCACCCCTACTGGGGCCGATCCTTCCGCAGAAGCGCCATACTGTTACAAAGCCAGGAAGGGCCGAGTAATCGCATGCACTCGGGTGCCCGCCCCCAGCCTGAATGCCGACGCTCAGGCGAAGCGCTTTACTCCCGATCCGAATGCGCTCACCGTCTACGTCGTACGGCGCAACTGGGGAGATGGCGGGCGGTTTGTGAAGATCAGCGCGGATAACGAAATCGCCGCCGAGACTCTCCCCAACACGATGGTGCGCTTCAAGTTGAAGCCAGGAACGCATACGTTCACCTTGGATTTCGAAGGAGAGCGTCAAGTCGCAACCGTGGATGGCAAAGCTGGTGACCTACGATTTCTTCGGATCGATGGAACGGTTTGGGCATGGAAGAGCACGTTTGTATGGGCGACTGACGGCGAGGATGCTATTCGGGAAAGGGCTTACAAGGCTCGCCTGGTCGCCGACCTGACGGTCAAGTGACCTCGGGGGAGCAGACAAAAAATCCCTGGGGTTCAGTGAACGTGTTGATGGTGCACGTCAGGAGCATGGGGATGGGCGTGGGTCATAGGTTCATGGGTGTGCTTGTGACTGTGGCTGCCCTTTGGCATCACATCGTGCACATGTGAATGGTGCCCATCGTCGTGCCGGTGGGCATGCTCATGCTCAAGCACTTCGTGTGTGTGCTCGTGACCATGGCCTTCCGCCAAGTGCAGTACCACTCCCGTGGTTAAGGAGTACGCATGGCTCACGGATCGCCAGTTCGTGGACGCCGTGGCCGTGGCCATGATCACCCCCGGCCCGGTGGTTATCACGACAGGATTTATCGGCTTCCTCATCAGCGGCTTCTGGGGCGCGGTCGTCGCGGCGTTGGCAACCTTTATGCCCTGCTACTTGCTCACCGTGATTCCCGCGCCGTACTTCGAGAAGCATGGCAAACATCCTGGTGTGCTGGCGTTCGTTGACGAAGTGACTGCTGCTGCCGTGGGCGCCATTGCCGGTGCGGTGGTGGTGTTGGGCCAGCGATCCGTTGTGGATTTACCCACAGCTGCGCTGTTTCTTGCCACCGCTGCCGTCCTGTGGCGGTTCAAGAAGCTGCCCGCGCCTGTGGTGTTGCTTGCCGCTGCCTTGATGGGTCTGGCCGTGTATCCGCTTGTGGCCCACGTCCAACCCTGACCATTTGACGGAGAACCCCATGAACTACCAAATCCGTCCGCTGACGCTGAACCCCGATCAACTCTCTGGCTTTTCGAACCGTCTAATCACCAGCCACCACGAAAACAACTACTCGGGTGCGGTCAAGCGCCTGAATGCCATACGCAACGAACTCGCAGCGTTGGACTGGAGCAATGCTGCAACTTTCACCATCAATGGCCTCAAGCGCGGGGAGTTGATCGCCGCAAATTCAGCATTCCTGCACGAGCAGTATTTCGACAATCTGGGGGGCAACGGTGTATTGCCTTCCTGCGGGTTGTCCATTGCGCTCACGCGTGACTTTGGCTCCGTGGACGCTTGGCGCAGCCAGTTCACTGGGCTGGCCAAGGCCATGGGGGGCGGATCGGGATGGGCCTTGCTGTCCTGGTCCTCCCGCGAGAGCCGCCTCATCAACCACTGGGCGGCCGACCCACACGCACCTCCTGGCCGGCGCAACGCCCGTACTGGCGCTGGACATGTACGAGCATGCGTACCAACTGGACTTCGGGGCCAAGGCGGGCGCCTATGTGGATGCCTACATGGCGAAATCCAGTGGGACAAGGTCTACAAGCGCTAAGGCGCTGCTGTCGAGGCGGATGCGTTGGCATTTGGCATCGACACAGGCTCTGCGCTGGCCGGTGCGGCAGGTGCGTTTGACTTGCGACTTGAGGAGGACTATCTGCAGAGCCCGCAGGTCATTGCCGGAGTGTCCTCGCGCGATCCGTCGCGCGTGTTGGAGTGGAGCCAGGAACTGGACGCCACGAAACCTGTGCGGCTGTATTGCTTGCGCGGCAAGGACATTGGCCGCTCTACGTTCCTGGCGCTGCGGGCACGCGGCATGAACGCGCGCTACCACGTGGGCGGCATCGAGGCCTGGCAAGCCGCTGCCCTGCCTCTGGAAACGCAAGGAGGTGCCGCATGAAATGGGTCACCCGCGAGCGGCCCAAGATCGACCGCATTGCCTGCCCCTGGCTGATTGCCCGGTTCATCGACAAAGAGCCGGAATTCCTCTATAAGCCTACAGCCTCGGTGCTTCAGGTGGCCCAGGACACGGGAGCGATCCCCTACGACGTGCGCGGCGTCGAATTGACCCACGACGGTGACCTGTGCAGCTTTGACGCCTTTCTCAAGAAGTACGAACTCACCGATCCCGCCCTACAGCAACTGACCGTGATCGTGCGGGGCGCAGACACATCCAGGCTGGACCTGGCGCCGCAGTCTGCGGGCCTCTAGGCGCTGTCGCTTGGCCTGTGCAAGACCTTCAGCGATGACCTTGAGATGCTAGGGCATGGCATGGTGATGTACAACGCGCTCCATGCTTGGTGTAAGTCCTGCTAGGCAGAAACCCACAATTGGCCCCCGAGTATGGCCGCATGACGGCGGGTGCTAGGCGGTGGCTCAGCCGCTTTACCAAGGCGTTGTGAGCGCATTTCCTGTGCATGACGCTTGCTCCGTTGGCCTGCGCGGCGCCCCCGGAAACGAAACTGACCACCGCGCAGATCCGCGCCACGCTGGGCGGGCACCATGTCACCGACGGACGCCATTGGGGGCATGACTATTTCCTGGACGGCCGCCTAGAGCGTTCAGAAAACGGCCGCACACGCGCCGGACGCTGGAGCACGCAGAACAACCAACTCTGCCTGCTGCTGCCCGAGGTCAGCAAGGTCTCGCCCGTCTGCTTTGACGTGGTGCGCGTGGGGGAGGAATTGCAGTATCGCGATGCGGGCAGTGTGGTGTACGCAGGCACGGTCAGAAAGAGTCCGTCTCGTTGAGGCTCCTCGTCAGTCTCTACGGCGTTTGCCCCGCCTTGGCCCCACGCGGGGCCTTCGGCACTATTGGAGGTTGGTCACACTTCCACGCGTTGAAGTAAACCTCATCGCCCACGGCCATGCCGGAGCCCGCGTCAACTCTGGCGAAGTGCCCACGGGTTCGGGTGACTTCCCGCCATCGGATGACTGCAATCTGGTCGGTGGGGCCGAGCTCCATTTGCCGGCAGCGAGAGCCGCTCACCTTCAAGAATTCGTCCGCTTGGATTAATTTGGTAACTTTGCCGACCCTCCAGCCTTCGGACCAAGCGTACCGGTCCTCGTAGACAGGTGTGCTGCAGCCGGAGATCGCAAGGAATGTCAGCGCAGCAGCTGACAAGAGCATTGATTTTTTCATCATGAAATTTCCTTAGCCGCTGTCTCGGTACCGCTCAATGAGTCAATGCCTGTGCTGATGGTGCACATCGGGCGCGTGGGGATGGGCATGAGTCACCGGCTCGTGAAAGTGCACATGGCTATGGCTCCCAGTGGGCATCACGTCATGGGAGTGCGTATGGTGTCCATCGTCGTGACGGTGGGCATGCTCATGCTCCAGCGGGTCATGCGCATGTTCATGCCCGTGACTTTCAGCCAAATGCAGCAGCACCCCCGCAAGCATCAGAAGACCACCGAGCAGCATCAGCCACCCCGCAGACCGTTCACCGAAGCCGAACGCTACAGCCGCACCGATGAAAGGTGCAAAGGCGAACACGGAGCCAGTCCGCGCCGCCCCAAAAGCCCGCTGCGCTAGAAGGTAGAACCGAAGACTCAAGCCATACCCCGTGGCCCCCACGGCAAAGAGCCCTAGAGCTGCCGTCAGGGTGGGCAAAGGCTCGCCCCACGCCATGGCAAGACATGCTGTCGCAGCGGCTCCCAGCGAGGCCTTTGCCATTACGACCTGGCTGGGATCGCGCTCGGCCAGTCCCCGGGACAGGGTGTTGTCCACGCCCCAGGCCACCGTCGCCAGTAGCACGGCAAGCAGACCGAGCAGCTGCGTGCCGCCCTGCAGGCCCTGGTCCATGACCAAAGCCATGCCACCGGCCAGCAAAAGAAGCATGGCTGCCCACACACGGCGGTCCATGGTCTCGCTATACAACCACCACGCCAGAGTGGCTGTGAACAGCGCTTCCAGCGTGAGCATGAGCGACGCGCTGGCGCCACTCGTGTGTTGCAGACCCCAGGACAGGGCGACAGGACCTAGGGCAGCGCCAAACCCCGCCATGCCGATGAGGCGCCAGGCGTCGGATCTTTGCAACCTTGCCTCGTGGGCAGCGGTCCGCAGGGACAAGGCACCAACGACAGCCGCCCCTGCATACAGCAGCGCAGCCGTCGTGAACGCCCCCAGCCCAGCACCCAGCCGTTGAACCAGCGGGGTGCTGATGCCAAACAAGGCTGCGGCCAGCAAGGCCAGCAGACCGCCTCGCAGTGCAGGCAAGGACAGAGAGCCGCGCGCCATGGGCCTTACTTCACCGTGAATCGTACAGTGACGGTCTTTTTGCTGTTGGTCGTGATCAGCGCAACCACCTTTGTGCCCTTGACCAACTTCACGCCCTTGGCCTCCAGCTTGTTGCCGCCTGCAGATTTCAGGGGCGCCTCTGCCTTTTCAGTGCCGTTCAGCACGGTGACCTTGCCGCCAAACTTGGATGCGTCCGCATCCTCGTCGTGGTCCACGATGTAGATTGCCGCGCCGTCAGCGGTGGCGACCAACTCGAACGACAGGTCGGAGGCGGTTTGCACCACGCCGCCGTGAGCAGGCTCGGCTGCACCATGGGCCATTGCGGCAGGCGCACTTGTCAGGGATGCCATCACGATTGCGGTGGCTGCCAGCAGTTGGGAGAAGTTCTTTTTCATGGTCATTTGGGTTTCCTTCCGTTGAGTTTGTTTCACTGGCGCGCTTCAAAAGGCAGCGCACCAAGGCCTATCAAAAAGTGGGTGAGAATTAAGCTGGAGCCTGGGATCAGAAGGCCTCCTGGCCTATGGGTTCGCTTTCGGCTTGCGCGCTGCTGCCCTCAATCAAGCGCCGGGTGGCACTTTCGCCGAAAAGCCAGAACATCACGGGCGTCAGCAGCGTGTCCAGCAAGGTCGAGCTGACGAGTCCACCAAAAATCACGACCGCCACCGGATGCAGGATTTCTTTACCAGGTGCATCGGCCGCCAGCAGCAGCGGGGTCAGCGCAAAGGCTGCAACCAGCGCCGTCATCAAGACCGGAGTCAACCGCTCCAGCGAGCCGCGCACGATCATGGGTTGGCCGAAGACCTCTCCCTCGAACTTGCACAGGTTGATGTAGTGGCTGACCTTCAAAATCCCGTTGCGCGTGGCAATGCCCGCCAGCGTGATGAAGCCGACCATGGAGGCCACAGACAGGCTCACTCCCGCCAGCCACATCGCTGCAACACTGCCAATTAGCGCGAGCGGAATGTTGGCCATGATGATCCCGGCCAGCACAGCCGACTTGTAGCGCACATACAGAACAAGAAAGATCATCGCCAAAGACACCAGCGACAGGCCGACGATCAATTGCATCGCTTGCTCCTGGGCCTGAAACTGGCCTTCCAGGCTCAGGAACGTCCCAGGGGGCAGAGGCGTCTTGGCCATCACCGCACGAATATCGCCGATGACGCGGCCCATGTCGGAGCCGTCCGTGTTGGCATAAACGACGATGCGGCGACGACCGTTCTCTCGGCCAATCTGGTTGGGTCCATCGGTTTCCTGGACCGTGGCGATGGCAGACACCGGTATCTGTCCAGCGGGCGTGTCGATCAGCGTGCGTGCCAGATCCTGCGGACTGCGTTTGTCATCGGGCAGGCGCAGCACCAGTTCATAGCGGCGAAGTCCATCCACGATCTGCGCACCATGGGCACCATCCGTCAGGGCCTGCAGCACCCGCACCGCCTCGCCAGGAGACAGCCCAACCTGCGCGGCCTTGCGGTGGTCCAGCCGTACCGTGATCTGGGGGATCAGCACCTGCTTTTCCACGGTCAGATCCACCAGCCCTGGAACGCCCGAGAGTCCCTGGCGCATCTGCTCGGCCAGGCCCCGTAGGGTGTCCGTGTCATCGCCGAAGATCTTGAGCGCTATCTGCGCCCGCACCCCTGACAAGAGGTGATCCAGGCGGTGGGAGATAGGCTGGCCAATGGCCACCTGGGCTGGAAGGACGGCCAAACGGGCACGGATGTCTGCCATCACGGCCTCGCGGTCCCGGGCGGACCGCTTCAGGTCCACATCGATCTCGGCCGAATGCACGCCTTCTGCATGCTCATCCAGCTCGGCGCGTCCCGTCCGGCGCCCCACCTGGGTGACCTCGGGGACCTCTGCGATCAGCGTCTCCGCCAACGCGCCCATGCGATTGGCTTCCGCCAGCGCAGTGCCTGGGTTGAACACCATGCCAAGCACCAGCGAGCCCTCATTGAACGCCGGAAGAAAGGCGCGCGGGAAAAACGGGACACTGGCCGCCGCTGCCGCCACCGCCAGTGCGGCGACAGCCATCAGCGACTTGGCGCGAGAAAACGACCAGCTGAGCACTTGCGCATCCCGCCGCTTGAGCCAGGCGACCAGGGTGCTGTCACCATGGTCCAACCGTTTCATCCCCGGCAACAGGTAAAGGCACAGCACGGGCGTAACCGTCATTGAGACCAGCATCGATGCCAGCACCGACACGATGTAGGCGATGCCCAGGGGCGTGAACAGGCGACCCTCGATGCCCGGCAGCGCAAACAGCGGCACAAACACCAGCACCACGATGGCGGTGGCGTAGACGATGCCCGAGCGGACTTCCACGCTCGCCCGGCGCACGACCTCCAGCATGGACAGTGGATTGCCCTGGGCACGGTTTTGCTTCAGCCTGCGCAGGATGTTCTCCACATCGACCACCGCATCGTCCACCAGCTCGCCAATGGCAATGGCCAGGCCACCCAGAGTCATGACGTTGATGGACTGGTCCAGCAGCCGGAAGACCATGGCCGTCACGGCCAGCGACAGGGGAATCGCCACGAGCGAGATCAAAGTGGTTCGCGCGGACAACAGGAAGGCGAACAACACGATGGCCACCATGATGGCGCCGTCCCGCAAAGCCTCGGTCACGTTGCCGATGGACGCCTCGATGAAGTCCGCCTGACGAAACAACACCTTCGGAGCAGCCAAGCCCACGGGCAGCCCCTGTTTGAGATCCTCCAATGCCGCTTCGATGGCGTGGGTGAGCTTGACGGTATCGGCCGCAGGCTGCTTTTGCACACTGACGATGACGGCAGGCACGCCGCTGTATCCGGCGTCACCGCGCTTCATGGCGGCAGCGAACCGGACATTGGCCACCTGTTCCAGCAAGATGGCTCGGCCATCCTTCCAGGCCACCGCCACGCCCTGCAGGTCCTCGACACGGCTGGTACGGCCGATGTGGCGGATGAGGAATTCACGGCTGTTGAGGTCGATGAAGCCACCTCCCGCATTCCCCGCAAAGCCTCGAAGGGCCTGCTCGATCTGCGTCAATGTCACCCCGAACTGTGCCATGCGTGCCGTGTCCGGCTCCACCCGCAACTGGCGCACTTCGCCGCCGATGGGGATGACCTGTGAAACCCCTGGAATCGACAGCAGTCTTGGGCGCAGCACGAAGTCCGCGTACTCACGGGCCTGCATGGGTGTCGCTGCGGCGGCCTTACCATCGCCTGCTGCCAACGGCAGCGCGATGAGCATGACTTCGCCCATGATGGAAGACACTGGCCCCATGACGGGCGTGATGCCCCCGGGGAGTTGCTCCCGCACCAGTGCCAGGCGCTCCGCCACGAGCTGGCGGTTGCGGTAGATGTCCGTCCCCCAATCGAACTCGGCATAGAGAATGGACAGGCCAACCCCAGATGTAGAGCGAACCCGCGTGACCCCCGGCATGCCGTTGAGCGCGGTCTCCAGAGGGAAGGTCACCAGCTGCTCGACTTCTTCGGGCGCCATACCTCCTGCTTCCGTCAAGACGGTGACCAGGGGTTTGTTGAGGTCGGGAAACACATCGACTGGCGTGCGCCATGCGGTGATAGCCCCGTAGACCATCAGCAGCGCCGCGACCGCCAGGACGAACAGACGGTTGTGAAGGCTGTTCCTTACGATCCAATTGAACATTGCGTGGGCTCCGTTCAGCGGATCTGTGCGATCAGCGGCGCACCTTGCACCACCACGCGGTTGTCAGCCCCCAGGCCCTGCGTGACGACCACCGTGGCGGCGTCCAGGGAGCGGTACTGCACCGGCTGGGGAATGTAGCGCTCTGCACCGGACTTGATCCAGACCACCGGCTCGTTGGCACTGTTGCGCACAACGGCCTGCGCAGGCAGGACGAAGCCCTTGACCTGCTCGGTCAGCGAGGCCACGACGGTGACGGGCTGTCCGACCGCCAGCGGCAAAGCCTTGCCCGATTGCTCCGGGACCGCCCTGAAGGTCATTGGCAGCACGCCATCGCGCAGGCTGCGCGCAGCGCCGATCAGCTGCAAATTGACGCCAGGCACGCCCTGCAAGTGGGCTGTACCCGTGCGTGCTGGCAAGCCAGAATCTGCCGTGGTGGCCTCCACCAGCACGCGTGCAGGGTCAATCACCTCGAACAAGACTTCGCGGGCCTCGACCACCTGGCCTTTGGTCACATCGGCTCTGGCAATCACGCCTGAAACGGGGGCCAGCAAGGGCTCTCGGGCGGCCAGGCTCGCTCCAATGCTTTTCTCGCGCGCTGTGAGGCTCTGCAGCTCAGCACGTGCGGCCTCGATCTCCTTGCGCGGCACAGTGCCTTCGAGGGACTGCAGCCGCTGCACACGCTGTGCAGCCAGTTCTCGGCTACTACGCAACTCTGCCAATTGGGCTTGCTGGTTTGCCAAGGCGTAGGGTTCTGCGTGGTGAGCCACATAGGCCAGCACCTCCCCCTGGCGCACGGTCTGGCCAGCGACCGGTAGCCCGCGTGGTCCCGCTTCGATCCGTCCCCCATGGATCGCCTGGACACGACCACTCGCATTGGGGTCCACGACTACACGGCCTGACAACTCGATGGTGGCGGCGGCCTGGGTTTCAGGGGTCAACTGTGTGCGGATACCCAGGCGCCGTTGGGCGAGCATCGGAACGTTGACACTGCCGTCTGGCAACCGCATCAAACCGGATGCGCTGACCGCCGTGGAGGCATCCAGATGCTCACCGTTCGGCCCATGGGCACCCGGCGCTGCGACGGCAATAGGTGAGAACATCGCCGAGATGTACGTGATGACACTCAAGCCGAAAACATGAAGCATGCTGGTTGCCTTGGTTTTTTGCATCGATGAGTTCACAGCGCACCTCCTTTGGAGGACTTACCTGCAGCCTTCGGCGTGCGACCAAAGAACCAACCGACCGCCGCCAGGACGACCAGGGCCAAAGCTAACCAGACTGTTCGGGAGGGCCCATGGGCACCGTTGCCGTCGTGGGAGTGGCCATGGTCATCAAGCGCGGCGCCCGCGACCGTGAGGGTGCCGTCCAGAAGGTCGGAGTCATTGCCCGCCAGTACAGTGACCACCATGGGATGGTCACCGGGCGCCGCCAGGGCCTTGAGCATGCTTGCATCGTCGATCGCGTAGTCGCCCATGTCCGCGTGGAACTTGGCAGGCGCCTTGAGATTGCCCGTCTCCACTTCGACCGTGGCGTTGAGCACAGGTTCGTTGGTGGCAAAGCGGTTGATCAGGATGGACAACTCTCCGCCCTGCAGTCGGCCCACCAACTCGAAGGCTTCCGAGCGGGCTTCAAAACTGGGCACGGGGCCGCTGTTGGCACCTGCTTGAGCGGGGGCATCCAGGTGCTCGCCGTTGGGGCCGTGCGCGCCTGGCGCGGCATAGCTAGGTGTACCGGCAAGCACCAGCACGGCGAAGCCTGCTCCCAGCAATGAGAGGCGGGAACGAGAGGGGAATAGATTCAAGAGATTCATGGAAGGATTCCGAGAGATTGCTGGAGGCGGGCGCGGGCCAGGCCTAGAGCCACTTGCTGGCGCGCGAAGCTGGTGTCGGCCTGGGTAGCTGCAGCGAGCGCGCGCAACAACTCCGGTAGCGGTGTTTCTCCAGCTTTGAAAGACCGATCAATGAGCGTGGCACGCTCCCGCAGGAGTGCCGAGCGCTGGCGCTCCGCTTCCAGTTGCTGCTCTGCCGTGTGCACCGCAGCCCGCGCCATCGCTGCGTCAGCAGCCAGCCGCTCCTCAGTTCGCTGTTTCGTGGTCAGCGCTACATCCAGCTCACTCAGTGCGGCAGCTTGCAGCGGCTGATTGCGGCTCGCTGTGCCCAGGGGAATGCGCACGCCGACGCCGATGCTGTTTTGAGCCGACTCACCCCGCCCGGGAGTGTCTTGCCGGATGCGCAGCAAAAGCTCTGGAGGGTCGCGCCGCGTCGCGGCCACCACGTCCAGCCGCTTGCGAGCGCGCTCAACCGTCAGTGCAGCGACACGCGCATCGGGGTGCGTTTCAACGGCGAAGTGCGCCCCGCCTGGTGAAACTGCGGCACCATCAGAAACCGGGACAGACGTGAGATCAGGCGCCAGGGCTATGCCCGTCAGGGTCATCCATTGCGACTGGCTGGCGCTTAGGCGCTGGCGTGCAGCCAACTGTGCAGATTGCGCAGCCAGAGCCTCGGATTGAGCGGCAAGCGCATCCGCGTGGGCCAGATCACCCGCTTTGACACGGCGCCGTACGTCGTCGGAGATCTCCTGCAGAGATCGCACTTGGGCGTCCGCCAAGTCGGACTCGGCCTTTTGCGCGGCAATGCCCCAGGCGGCTTCCCGCACCAGGCCCGCGAAATGCAGGCGCCCCGCTTGAACAGCAGCTTGGGACAGCTCCACGTCGGCATCGACAACAGCGCCGCGTGCATTGCGCTGTCCAGGTATCCACAGCGGCCAAGCCAGGCCGGCCTCGGCCTCCCTGCGTCCCGCCGAGGTTTGCCAGCGGTCGTCCCGGTAAGAAAGCTCCAGTGCTGGGGGGGCCGCCCATAGGCTGGAGATCGCCACCCGTTCGGCAGCAGCCCGGTGTGTCTGGCCTTCGGCTTCTCTTGCCTGCGTGGCGCGCTGCCATGCAGCTTCCACGGCCAGTGCCAGTGTTGGAGCCACGGGCGATGCCGTGGCTGAAAGTGATGGGGCGGTATTTGACTGCGCAATCGCAGCGCCAACGAGGGCGCAGCTCAAAGCACAGCCTGCGGCACAACGCACCGCAAGCCCGGAAATAACAAAATGACCTTGCCCCTGTTTCGTGTAGTTCTTAACCCACGATTCACGCGGCCTTTTTGCGCTGTGCCTCGTACCAGCGTTGTTCGTACTGCATCGGGCTGAGGTAGCCCAGCGAGGAATGCAGCCTGCGG